>DFCD01000085.1 GCA_002366885.1 Verrucomicrobia bacterium UBA3063 | reverse complement strand
GGGCGGCTACTCGTTCCGGATATGCTCCGGTGTTTCATCGACGGCAGGACGGAATTCGGGGTGGCGGATGTGGCCGCCGAGGACGGCGGCACGGAGGGTGAAGCCGGCGGCGGCGAGGGAGATGAGGAGAACCAACCAGGCACAGCCGCGGACCCAGTCGGGCCGCCACCGGAGAAAGATCAGGCCGGCGATGCAGCCCAGGCCGGTGACGTAAAGAAACGGAGCGGCCTTTTCGGCGGCATCCTCGTGCAGTTCCATGGCGATGTCGCCTCGTTCATCGAGCGGGGGCTGGATCTGGGCGCCGTTGAACCGGTGGTAGGCCCTTTCCCCGGTCTGCATCACCAGGGGGGTGGCGAGGTCAGCGAGGAGGCCAAGGGAGAAGGCGACGGCGAGGACGGCGGGGTTGCGGGAGATGAGCCCGGCGAGAAGCAGGGGGGCCAGGAGGAGGATGAGGGTGACGGGAAGGTGATTGAGCATCACATGGAGGTGCTCGGGCTGCCAGAAGGTGGGGACCATGGGATGAGGGTGAAGGGAAAGGGGGTCTTTTCCAACGCTAAAGGAACGGCTAGGAATTTCCCATGGATTGGAGCATCCGGCCAAGGGGGGAAACCTGTGCGGGGTCGGGCCGCAAGTTTGCCGATGGGGAGGTGGTCTACACGGTGTTGGTGGCCGGGGATGGCGGCATGGAGCGGAAGGATTACGCGGAAGCGGAATGGGCCCGGGGGGAAAGCCGGCCGACCTACTTCTGCTTCTGGAAGGGGAAGTTTCAGCGGGCGCCGCCCAAGGTGGAGAAGGAGCCCCCGGCGGCCAAGGCGGAGGCGGAATTGAGGCGGCGGCTGGCCGAACCGGTACAGGCGCAGAGCCCGGAAGCCAGGGTGATTTTTCTTTTTGCCCTGCTGCTGGAGCGCCGGAAGGTGTTGGTGGTGCGGGAGCGGACGCAGGGGCCGGAGGGGCGGGTGACGGTGTATGAGCACAAATCGACCGGGGAGGTGATCCTGGTGCCCGAGCCGGAGGTGAAGCTGAGCGAGGTGGACCAGTTGCGTGCCGAGGTGGAGGCCCTGGCGGCGACGTGGGGGGCCTAGTTTCCGTCACAGGAATGTTACTTTCAGGGCCTTGCCGCAGAATGATCGCAGGTGGATAACGATGGAGGCGATGCGAGAAAGGGTGCTGGTGGTGGATGACGAACCGGATGTCCGGATGCTGCTTCGCACCAACCTCCGGGCGGCGGGTTTCGACGTGCTGGAGGCGGCCAACGGGGCGGAGGGTCTGGCGATGGCCAAGCATGAGCTCCCCACGGTGATCATCCTGGACCTGATGATGCCGGAGATGAACGGGATCGAGGTTTGCCGGGCCCTGCGGAGGCATCCGCCGACCTCGCGGATCCCCGTGCTGATGCTCACGGCGAAGACCTCGGAGGAGGACAAGGTGGTCGGCTTTGAGGTGGGCGCGGACGACTATGTGACCAAACCGTTCAGTCCGCGGGAACTGGTCCTGCGGGTGCGGGCGGTGGCGAGGCGCAAACCGGACCAAGGGTCGGCCAAGCCGATTCCGGCGCGGGCGGGGCTGATCACGATGGACCGGGCGGAAATGACCGCAACGATCGGGGGAAAGAAGCTGAAACTGACCTCGACGGAGTTCCGGTTGCTGGAGCTGCTGGTGCGAAGGGCGGGAAGCATCCAGTCACGGGACACCCTTTTGAGCGAGGTGTGGGGATACCAGGCCAACCTGGACACGCGGACGGTGGACACGCACGTGCGGCGGTTGCGGGAAAAGTTGGGCAAGGCGGGGCGGTTGGTGGAGACGGTGAGAGGGAGCGGGTACCGGCTCAACACCAGCGAACCATAAGCAAGGGAAGACAGGGCTTTTCGTTTACGTTTAGGTTTACGAAAAGTCGAAGTCGTGGGTAACCAACGTAAACGTAATCGTAAACATAAACGACCAGTTCTGAGCGCTTGAATTCACAGTTGAATCGGAGAGCGTAGGATCATGGACGGCTGGTGGACTCCCCTGATCTTGTTGGCGGCGTTGCTGGCGTTGGCATGGGGATGGACGATGGTGTACCGCCCGCTTCTCCAGGTCAGGAGGTTGGTCCGGGATCTGGCGGAGGGGAAGGTTTCCAGCGGGTTTGTCGCCCGGGGTTCGCTGGGGTTGGAAGCCATTATCGGGGATCTGGATAAAATTTCCGGGCGCCTTCAGGGAATTTCCTCCCAGGCGGAGAGGGGACGTTTCAGCCTGCAGGCCCTGTTGGCGAGTCTTTCCGAGGGGGTGGTGGTGACGGATCCGGAGGGGCGCATCCGGTTGGTGAACCGGAGCTTTTTGGACATGTTCGGCCTTCCGGAGATTCCGTTGGGACGGACCCTGCTGGAGGCCCTGCGCATGCCGGAAGTGGCCGGCGCGGTGGGGGGAACGTTTCAGGAAGGAACCGGGCGAAGCCTCGAAATTCGGCGAACGCCGCCGGAGGGTGGTGAAGCGAAAACCTTTGCGGTCAACCTCGCCCCGATCGTGGAGGGTGACGGGGATCGGGCGGGGGTGGTGACGGTCTTTTACGATCTTTCCCGGATCCGGCGCCTGGAGACGGTGCGGCAGGAATTTGTCTCCAACCTTTCCCACGAACTGCGCACGCCGCTTTCGATCCTTTCGGGATATTTGGAGACGATGGAGGATCCGGCGGTGTTGCGGGGGACGGAAGGAAAAGAGGTGCTCAAGGTTCTGCAAAGGAACTGCGAGCGGTTGACGGGGCTGGTGAACGACCTGCTGGATTTGGCGCGGATCGAATCGGGTCGGGTGGAACTGAGGATGGGGCCGAGGGATCCGGCGGAAATTTTGAAGGAGGTCCGGGAGGACTGGAAACGGGCCTTTGCCGGCAAG
>DFCD01000106.1 GCA_002366885.1 Verrucomicrobia bacterium UBA3063 | reverse complement strand
CTCGGACTTTTCTCCCGAGCGGCCAAGCGGAATCTTTTCGGCGGCGACCTTGCGGGCGTCCTCCTCGTTGAAGCCGGGGAGCGCCTTGGAATAATTTTCCACCGTGACCCAGCCTGGCGCAATGGCGTTCACCCGGACCCCTTGGTGTGCGATCTCAATGGCGAGCGCTCGAGTGTAGGCGTTGATGGCCCCCTTGGTGGCGGCGTAGAGAGCGTGTTCGGGTGCGCCCGAGAGGCCATGGATGGAGGAGATGTTGACGACCGCCCCGCCGCCATGCGCGATCATCTCCTTCGTGACGCGCTGGGTGAGAAAAAACTGGGCGCGAACGTTGACGTTGAGCAGAAGATCGAACCACTCCGGCTTCACCTCCTGGAAGGGCTTGTTCAAACAAATGCCGGAGTTGTTGATGAGGCAGTCAACGCCACCGAGAAAACGGATGGCCTGCTCGCCAAGACGCACCGCTTCCTCCACTTTTGCGAAATCCGCATGGAACATCTCGCAACGGCGACCCATCGCCCGAATTTCGTCCCGCGCGGTGAGTGCGCCCTCCTTGGTGCTGGAGTAATGCAGCACCACGTCGGCTCCCTGGCGGGCAAATTCCAGGGCCATTTCGCGGCCAAGTCCCGTGCCGGATCCGGTGACCAAGACTCGCTTGCCCTGCATTTTGAGAGGTGGATTCATGGAAGGGTTCCCCACGGGCATTTAGATTGATGGCGCCTTCGTCGGATGAAAAGCCGAATGCGTCTGCCCTATCCCAAAAGACATAATCTTTGAATGAGGTTGATTTACGGAAATGTTCAATGGCGAGTTGGAATGAGGGAATTTAAACCAAGCGCGCCGAAGCAAACTCCTATTTTAATCCGAAAAGCGATGGTAATTGGCGATTTAGTATATCGTTTTACCAACGGAAATTTCTTGTGAAAAGATGTGCAAAGGGACCGCGAATTCACACAATTTGCGAAAGGCGCCAAATGGGGGTGATGTGACCATGAAAACAACTTTGATATCCAACCAGCTTTCTCGACTTCTGGTTTTAAGCGGCATGTTTCTGGCCACACAACTGCGCGGCGAATTTCCTGCCAGTGAAACCTCATCCTCGTCGAAGAGCGATCCCAACCGCTGGGCACTCAAGTGCTGGCTCAAGGCGGAAGACTTGGCCGCCACCGGGCTCAGGCCCGGAGACGCGGTGTGCCTTTGGAAGGATGCCGGATGGAGCTTGCGGTTCGCGCCGGACACTAGCCCGCCCAGGTCCGATGCCGCGCCGGTCTATGCGGAGATTGCTGTGCCGGGCACAACGAACCGGGTTTCCGTGGTCCAGTTCAATGGGGAGTCCGGGCTCCAGCAATTGGATGCGCTCGAAGCGCGGGACGAGGAAATCACCGCCTTCATCATCTTTCGGACGGCGGATTCGCCGCGCTGGAAGAAAATCGTGGCCCGGCGGGACGGAGCACTCTGCACCTATGACGGGGACGTTTCCTCCGCCTTGGTGCCGCGCGGTTACCACACGGCCTACCGTGAAAACGGGCTCCGCTTGGGGGCGGCGGATCGGTTGCCGGTGGCCCTCACCGGGCACCAAGGCGAATACAATCGCGACAGCCGGTTTCGGGGGGAGATCGCGGAAGTCATCGTTTTCGCCCGCCATTTTGGCTCGGCGGGCGACCAGAGCCTGAGTGCGGAACAACAGGCCGTCGAAGCATACCTTGGCGCAAAATATTTTAAGCCGAACGAAAAGACGACCAAGGCAACGACGCCCTGGCAGACCAAGCGGACATCCGTGCCGGCCGTGGCCGCGGATCCTGTTCCGCCGGCGCCCAAAACGGCTTCGGCCATGGACCCGGGGATCGGCTTAGCGTCACCCAATGTTTTTTCCCGGGCGGCCGGGGGTGGCGGGGAAGGCAGTTTTGAATACGCCGCTGGGGACGTCACGCTGCCCTTCAGCTACAAAGCAGAGGTAGCTGACCGCCCGCGTCCGAGGCCGCTCGACTTTCCTGGGCAGCCCAATCCGGATTGCTGCCATGCCTTCGTGAAGATCGACGGTGAGTTGTGGATGTTCCGCATCGACTTCATCGCGGACAAGGGGCGGATCGGCCGATTCAAGGGCCCGAACATCGATACCATGACCCCAATGGAGGACGGCACCTACCCTCCCGAGGTCGGGTTGGGCTGGTTGCTCGGAGGACTCTGGTATGACCAAGCCGAACGGAAACTCTATGCACCGGTCCACATCGAGCAGGAGGGAAATTACCGGTTCCACCCCGCTTGGGGTTGGTTCTCGCGGAAGATCGGCCTCGCGACCAGTGTGGACAAGGGGAAGACGTGGAAATACGAGGGCGATATCATCACGCCGGAGACCTACTACCACACGCGTGATGCTTACAAATTCTCCGGCTCCGACACCTCCAACGGCATGGCAGATTTCGGTTTCTACGTCGATACGCGGGGTGGGTACTTCTATATTTATCCGCTGGAAAGCTGGTATCCGAAGGGGGAATGGGGCGCGCGCTGGGCCCCTCGAGTCGCGCGCTGCGCCATCTCCGACAAGATGGCCCCGGGAAAGTGGCATTACTTCTACCGGGAGAAATGGGATCAGCCTGCGCTGGGCGGCAAATCCAGCATTGTCGGAGCCAGTTATTTCTGGGGCATCCTCTACAGCACGAAGCTCCAACGCTATGTTTCCATTTCACCCTACAACAAGGATCCCTGGTGGCCGCCCTTCACCTACAACGTGGACGGGGTGATCCTCGGCACCTGCACGGACCTTGCGAAGCAGGACTGGGTGTGGGGACACTTTCCGGAGGGCATGCACGGATTCATGAAGCTTTTCAATGTCACCGGCGACGATATCGAAACGTGCGATGACCGGCTTCGCTTCTACTCCTTCTTTGCCGACAACTCCTACCAGAACCTCGACGTCACCCTGCTGGATGCACCGATGCAGGTTAACCAAGGGACACCCCGTTTCGGTTTCCAGCCGAATCCCGAATCCTCGGATCCCATTCTCTCCCGGCGGACCAAGATCGTCGGCTCGACCAGCCCGGAAATGAAATATGCCGGTGNNAGCGTGGAGTTTCATTTCACCGGACCGGACATCTACTGGCGCGCCTTGCGTTCCCCGGAAAGCGGACAGGCGGATGTTTATTTGGATGGGGAATATCGAAAGACGGTCGATTGCTACAGTCCGCGGGCCACCGTGAGTGAGAATTTCGTCTACCTCAAAACCGGACTGGATCCCGCCCAACCCCATACCATCAAGATCGTCGTCAAGGGTGCCCGTCATCCGAAATCGAAAGGGAATGCCGTCGGGCACATGGCCTTTGAGTTTGCGGCGGAAAGCTACCGGGCCTCGGCGGGTTTCAGCAGCATCATGGGAAAGAACCAATGGCGCTATTTGCAGCGGGCGGGGGAGGCGGAGGAGAGACTACGATTCCTCCCTAGTGATGAGGTTTTCACCCGCGACTGGCAGGGAGAGGGGGCCGTTCGCATTGGAAACAATGTTCAAATCCCGGACGCCGGCCATGAGGCCGTGCGGCAGTGGGTGGCTCCCCATGCGGGAACGGTGCGGATCGAGGGAGAGGTCACCCATGACCCCGCAGGCGGTACCTCGGCGAGGCTGCTCAAGGGGAAGGAGGAGTTGTGGTCAGCCGCGTCAGGACCCTCTGCGGGCCCGGTCCGGCACGATCTGAAGATTGAGGTGGCCCAGGGCGAGAAGATCGATTTTGTGG
>DFCD01000042.1 GCA_002366885.1 Verrucomicrobia bacterium UBA3063 | reverse complement strand
GTTCAGGTTGCCGTTGACGCTGGCCGTGGCCAGCACGCCGGTGAGAAACGCCCCGAGGGTGCCGCCCACGGCATGGACGCCGAAGGTGTCGAGGGCATCGTCGTAGCCGAACCATTTCTTGATCCGGGTACAGGCAAACCAGGGAACCAAGCCCGCGGCCACGCCGATGACCACGGAGCCGGTCGAATTCACAAATCCGGCGGCCGGGGTGATCACCACGAGACCGGCCACCGCGCCCGAGCAGAAGCCGAGGACGCTGGCCTTCCCTTTGTCGAAGTACTCCGCCACCGCCCAGGCAAACGAAGCCACCGCCGTGGCAAGCGTGGTGGTGAGAAAAGCGTTGGCAGCCACACCGTCCGCGGCGAGGGCGGAACCGGCGTTGAAGCCGTACCAGCCGACCCAGAGCATGCCGGTGCCGACCATGCAAAGAACCATGCTGTGCGGGGGCATCGGCTCTTTGCCAAACCCGATCCGCTTGCCGAGGATGATGCAGAGCACGAGGGCCGACCATCCCGAGGACATGTGGACGACCGTGCCGCCGGCAAAGTCGATCGCCTTGATGGCGGCGGTGGAGTTCCAGACGCCGTTCATCAGTCCGGTCACGCCCCAGACCATGTGGGCGAGGGGGAAGTACACAAGGAACATCCAGGCGCCCACAAAAAGCAGGATGGCGGAGAACTTCATGCGCTCCGCGATCGCGCCCACGATCAGCGCCGGGGTGATAATGGCAAACATCATCTGGTACATGCTGAAGACATTCTGGGAGACCCAGAAGGCGTAATCGGTGTTGGGCACGGAATCGACACCCTTGAGGAAAAAGAATTCCGAACCGCCCAGGATCGGGCTGCCGAAGCTCTTTCCGAAAATCAGGCTGTAGCCGACCGCCCACCAGAGGATGGAAACCAGACCGGTGATGCCCAGGCATTGGGCCAGCACCGAAAGCACATTTTTGCTGCGGACCAACCCCCCGTAGAAGAGCGCCAATCCGGGCAGAGTCATGAACAGCACCAACGCGGCGGAGGTCATCATCCAGGCGTTATGGCCGGGGCCGGCCACGCCGACTGAGGCCGTGGTCAGGCCTTCCGGGATGTTGGCTTTATCGTCCTTGAGGGCGGCGGAGGGATCCCCGTTGCCGAGGTAGGCCTCCAGTCCGGCCACGCGTTGTTCGAGGGTGGGTGTCGGCGCATCGGCGAAAACGCCGGAAGCCGTCACCATCAGGGCGGAAAGCACCAGCAGCGGGCGCCATCCGATCAGGCTCTGTATCGTCATAACTTTGTCTCCTTTGTGTGGTCTTTTGCTTGTCGCCCATCGGCGCCCCCCTTGGACAAGACCGGACCCAAGGAGTGAAACCTAGATAAGCAGGTGGCATGCCAAGTTTATTTGGTTTTTGATTTTTATTTCTATCCCCTAATGATCAGGGTCTTATAAAAAAATCTTCGGTCTGGTATCTGGCCTGATTTTGAAAAAGTGGCTGTTTTTAGCCATTAGGTTGGTGATTCGGTAGGGCGGGCAGTCCCTTGCCCGCCTCGTTAAAGGTTGAATGGTCGGGATCTTGAGCGAGGCGGCGTGGGACACGCCGCCCTACCGAAGCCTGAGGCGGGAAGCCTTAAGCTGTCGTAAACGTAAACCCAAGCGTAAACGAAAATTACGAGGAGGCCGGGCTCTCGCCTGAAGTTTCCTTCGTCCCCTCGCCCACGGCGTAGCGGGTGAAGCGACGGACGATGATGTTCTCGCCGAGTTCGCCGATCTTGGCGTTGATGACTTCCTTGATGGTGAGATTGGCGTCCTTGACGAACGCCTGCTCCATCAGGCAGACGGTGCTGTAATATTTCTCCACCTTGCCGGCGACGATCTTTTCGACGACCGGGGCGGGCTTGCCTTTGATCTGGGCGGCAGCGACTTCCCTTTCCTCTTGCAGCGCCTTTTCCGGAACCTCCTCGCGACTCACGTAAAAGGGGCTGGCGGCGGCGATCTGCAGGGTGATGTCCTTGACCAGTTCCCGGAAGATCTCGTTCTTGGCCACGAAGTCCGTTTCGCAATTCACCTCCACGAGAACGCCGACCTTGCCCCCCAGATGGATGTAGGAAGCGATAACTCCCTCCCTCGTTTCGCGGCCGGCCTTCTTGCCGGCGGCTAGGTTGAACTTTTTGCGCAGGATCTTTTCGGCCTCCTCCATGTTGCCGTTGGCTTCGGTGAGGGCCTTTTTGCAGTCCATCATGCCGGCGTTGGTCCGGTCACGCAGTTCCTTGACGATCTTGGGATCAATGGCTGTCGCAGTGCTCATAGGAATGATTTTCTCCTTGGGGATGCCTTCGGGGCCGGTCAGGCCGAGAGGGTGGCCTCTTCCTTCCTGGAAGATCTGCCCTTTCCGCGGGACTTTTTCTCCCCGGATTCCTTCTTTTCCTCGTGGGAAGAGCCGGCCGGCTGGGCGGGAGCGTGGCGACGCCCCTCCTCGATGGCCTCGGCGAGGGGCTCAAGGATGGCGCGGATCGAACGGATGGCGTCGTCGTTGCAGGGAATCGGGATGTCCGCATGATCGGGATCGGCGTTGGTGTCCGCCAGGGCCACCACGGGGATGTTCAGCCGCCGGGCTTCACGGACGGCGATATCTTCCCGGGTAATATCGACAATGACGAGGGCGGCGGGGTTTCTGTCCATGTCCAGGATCCCGGCGAGGTTGCGGCCCAGCTTCACCTTTTCCCGGCGAAGCGTGGCGGCCTCCTTCTTGGGCATAAGATCCATGGCCCCGGACTTTTCCTTTTCCTCAATGCTCTTGAGCCGGGCCACGCTGCGGCGGATGGTGGCAAGATTGGTCAGGGTTCCGCCAAGCCAGCGCCCGTTGACATAAAGTGATCCGGTGCGGACAGCCAGCTCCTTGACGACTTCCTGGGCAGGTTTTTTGGTCCCGACAAAAAGGACCTTCCCGCCCTGGGATGCCGCGTTGCGCAGAAAATCGGCCGCCTTGCGGATTTGTTCCGCGGTCCGGGAGAGATCCAGAATGTAGATCCCGTTCCGGGGGCCAAAAATATACTCCTTCATCTTGGGATTCCACCGGTCGGTCCGGTGTCCGAAATGGACTCCCGCCTCCAGCAATCGCTTCACTTCCGCTTCCGTTGCCATCATGGGTCTTTTCTCTCCTGTCCGCTTATGACCCCGGCTTGCCGGGGCTTCCCTTTCTAGGGAATAGAATTTCATTTTCG
>DFCD01000022.1:15768-15916 GCA_002366885.1 Verrucomicrobia bacterium UBA3063 | reverse complement strand
TTTTGGAAAGTTCCGGAGAATCAATTCAATCAGGTCATTGACGTGAATGTGAAGGGCCTGGCCAACGTCCTCCGGGCCTTTTTACCGGCCATGGTGAAAGCCAAGAAAGGCGTCATCGTGAACTTTAGCTCCGGCTGGGGCCGCTCCA
>DFCD01000022.1:13666-15753 GCA_002366885.1 Verrucomicrobia bacterium UBA3063 | reverse complement strand
TCCCTCGCCCAGGAACTGCCCGCCGGTATGGCCGCCGTGGCCCTCAATCCCGGCATCATCAACACGGAAATGCTCCAGGACTGTTTCGGGAAAGAGTCCGCCTCTCAGTATCCCGATGCCAGACAGTGGGCCAAAAGCGCCGTCCCTTTTCTTCTTAAAATCGGGCCCAAAGACAACGGCCAGCCCCTTACGGTCCCCGGCATTCCCACGGATTGAATTTAGGTAGGGCGGCGTCTCCGCACGCCGCCTCATGGAAGTGCTGATATTCGTTTCTTAAACGAGGCGGGTTGGGACAGCCCGCCCTACCTAATCTTCATCGATATTTTAATCCAGCCACTCCCTTCACCAACAATCCTCCGCGTCTCTGCGCCTCTGCGGTAATCCTGTTTTACCGCGGCATTCGCTGAGATTTTTTACAAATCTCAAAACCAAAACCTCAAACTTACTTAAACGTAAACGTGTCCTTCCCAAATGAAAAATTGTTTGTTTTTGCCTACATTTTGTGCCTACTCTGCCTGCATGTTTAGATCCAAAAGAAAATCCCAATACACTATCCGGGATGTACCCCAGGCCACGGATCATCGGCTCCGCGAGACCGCCGCCTTAGAAGATATCAGTCTCAATCAGGCCACCCTCCGGGCCATTCAGAGGGGGTTGGGCACCGGAGAACAACCCCTCAAATACCGCTCGGTGCGTGACCTCCTTCCCTCAGCCACGGCCGTGGATACCTCCGGTTGGGCCACCGTCCTGTCCGAAATGGACAGTGTGAATCCCGAGGAGTGGAAGTAAGCCGGTGCGGCTGCTGTTGGATAGCAACCGCTTCATCGCCTACTGCTCCGGCGATTCCGAAGTCATCGATCGGCTGGACGCCGCCATCCAGATCTGGGTTCCTTTTGTCGTTTTGGCGGAGATCCGCGTGGGGGCCCGGCTCCTCAAGCGCGGGGATGAGCAAGCCCAGTTGCTAATCAAGTTCCTTCAGCAGCCCGGGGTCTTCACCGCACACTCCACCGATGCCACCACCCATCACTACGCGATCCTGTACGCCCAGCTGCGCCAACAGGGTACCCCCATCCCGGTTCACGATATCTGGATCGCCGCCCTAGCCTTGGAACACAGCCTCGTCCTCTACACCCACGACGCCCATTTCTCCCACCTCCCGCAAATCCCCACCGTCCGCTGATTCCAAATCCTTCATAATTTTATACCCTTCAATCTTCAAACACTCGTTAACGTTCACGTTCACGTTCACGAAATCTTAGGTCTTCTTTGCTAGTACCTGAGAACTTCGCGTAGCGCTGCCGCGATCCGCACCGCCGTTGGACGATGCGCCGCCCAAAGATTTGGATGGTACGGAATCGGCGTATCCTTCGCGTTGAGCCGTTTCGGCGGCGCATCCAGCAGCTCAAAACCCTCCGAGGCCACCCTCGCCACCACCTCGGCGGAGGCGCCTCCCCAGGGCCACGACTCCCCCACCGCTAACAGTCTTCCGGTCCGTGCCACGCTTCCCAGCAGGGTGTCGGTGTCCAACGGCTTCACCGTCCGCAAATCCACCACCTCCACCTCGTGCCCCTCCTCCGCCAGTTCATCGGCCGCCGCCAGCGCCTCGTGGACCATCGCGCTATAAGCCACGCAGGTCACATCCCGCCCCGGTCGGGCAATCCGCGCCCGGAACGCCGGCAACGCTTCCCCCGGCAAAGCATCAGCTTTCAGGTGGTAGTAGAGCAGTTTGTGCTCACAGAAGACCACGGGATCCTGCATCCCGATCGCCTCCAGCAGCATCGTGTAGGCGTCCTCCACCGTGGCCGGGGTCATCACCACCAGGCCCGGATAGTGCGAGTAGATCGTTTCCATCGACTGGCTGTGAAACGGGCCGCTCCCCGGCGTCCCGCCTGAGGGCAGGCGCAGCACCATCGGACATGGCTTGCCCGTCCGCCAGTAGGTCGTGGCCGCATGGTTGAGCATCTGGTTCAGCCCCACCGTCGAGAAATCGGCAAACTGCATCTCCACCACCGGCTTCATCCCCTCCAGCGCCGCCCCCACCGCCAAGCCCACCATCGCATCCTCGGAAATCGGCGAATCCATCACCC
>DFCD01000022.1:0-13551 GCA_002366885.1 Verrucomicrobia bacterium UBA3063 | reverse complement strand
GGATCGTCCTGCAGCGCCTTCTCTTGGGCGGCGCGGATCGCCTCCAGATACGTGACGCTCATTCCTCGGTCACTTCCTCGACCGAGCCGGGGGTGACCGTCGCCTGCCACTGCTCCTCGAAGGGATCCGGCACTGGTTCTCCGGAAACCTGCGCCACCGCCTTCTCCACCTCGTCTCGTGCCTCTTCTCGCCAATCGTTCCACTCTTTACTGCGGCCCCTTTTTTTCATCAGCTCCTCCATCACCTGCAGACAGTCCCGTCCGCGGGAGGAATCCTTCACCTGCGGATCCACATAAAACGCGTCGTCATGCTCGCCATGGCCGCAAAGGCGCAGCAATCGCCCCACCACCAGTTGGGGTCCGGCTCCTTCCCTCGCCCGCTGGATCGCCCGGCCCAGCATCTCCAGGCACGCCTCGGGATCCGTCGCGTCGAGCCCATGCCCCTCGACTCCGTACCCGCGGGCCCGGTCCAGCAGGTCGGTGCAGGCAAACTGCCGGGAATTGGGTGTGGAATAGGCGTAGCCGTTGTCCGCCACCATCACCACCAGGGGCAGCTTCTCCACTGCCGCGAGGTTCAGCCCTTCATGAAACGATCCCGTAGAGGTGGCCCCGTCACCAATGCAGGCAAGTCCCACCCGCTGCTTTTCCCCCCGCATCCGCTTGGCCAGCAGAACGCCGGCCGCCGCGGAAATCATGGCCCCGAGATGACTGATCATCGGAAGAATGCCCAGCTCGAGATCGCCACGGTGGATGTTGCCGTCACGTCCACGCATCGGCCCGAGTCGCGACCCCAAATAGGTGCGCACCGCATCCACCAAAGGCTCCCCAAAGGCCAGCCGACCCGCCATGTCCCGGATCAGAGGAGCGTAAACGTCCCCTTTCCGCAAATTCAGCCCGCCGGCCGCGCTCAAAGCTTCCTGACCCCGCCCCAGATAGACCCCTCCCACAATCCGGCCCGCGCGGTAGAGACTGCCCAGCTTGTCCTCCACTAGCCGGGCGCGAAGCATGCTCCGTCCCAGCTTTTCCGTGGGATCCTGTTTCCGGGAAACCTTCGAACATTCCAGCGCCGCCGCCGATCGAGTGGCCATTCCCGGATTTTACCCCGCTCCCTCCGCCCGCCAAGCCCGCCATCCTGGATGCTTCAACGGTCCAAGATTACTTAAACTTAATCTTAAAACTTAAACTAAACTCCCCAATCCCCGTACATTTTCTCCAATGCCTTCCGCACCGCCGCCTCGGTCCGCGGCTCCGCACTCACCCCCTGCAAAACCGGCAGTTTTCCCAAAAGACCCACCAGCCGGTGCGCCAGAGATTCCATGATCTTCTTCTGAAACCTTCCCCTTGCCCCGACCCCTCCCCCCAGCAGCGCCCGGACCTTGGCCGCCGGCACCCTCCAGGCCTTCACCGGCGTCTCCGCCACCACCGTGGCAGAACGCGGCTTCCCGGTCAGAATGGATAACTCCCCGATCAACTGTCCCGCTCCCGGCCGGGCCAACACCAACGGCTCCCGACCGCGCATTCTTTTCTCCACCCGCACTCGCCCGGCAAGAAGAATCAGCAAATCCCGGGCCGGATCCCCTTCCGCCACCATCACCTCGCCCCGGCCAAACGACAACATCCTTCCCGAAGGAAAGATGCTTTTCCATTTGCCCGCTCCGGACCCCATCCCAACACTCTACCTCCAGTTGACCTTGCCCTTCCAGCCCTCTCCATGACCGCCCCCTCCATCGCCGGCACCCGCGAAAAAAACCTGCTCCTCGCTCTGGGATTTTGCGGCCTGGACGTGGTGCTGATGGCCGGCGCCGCCTGGTACGCGGACTCTCTCGCCATCCTCAGTGACCTGCTGAAGGAAAGCACCGATTTCCTCGCCGTCCTTGCCTCTTTTCTGACCGTCTTGGCCCTACGGCGGGCCCCCGACCACCGCTTTGCCTATGGCATCGGCAAGCTCGAGAACCTAGTCAGCCTCTTCATCGGCCTCGTCATGGTGGGCTGCTCCCTTTTCCTGCTCACCCAGGTGGTCAACCACTTTCACCATCCGGTCCCCACCAGCGGCACGTTGCCGGGCATCGTGATCTTCGCGGTGTACGCCCTGATCGGCTTCGGTATCTGCACCCGTAACCGCTGGATCCTTCGTCATCAACACTCCCCGATCATCGAATCCCAGGCCCGCCTCTGGTTTTCCAAAGCCTGCTTCGACTCCTTCATGGCCACCGCCCTGATCCTGGAGCTGCTTTTCCGCACCCAGCCCTGGAGCCTCTACCTCGATCCCCTTGCTTCCCTCCTCGGGGTCGGCTTCATGCTCCATGCCGCCTACGCCATCAGCTCCTCCTCCGTGGACGACCTGATGGATGCAGCTCTCGAGGAAACCACCCAGCTCCAGATCCTCAACCAACTCGTCCGGCACATCGATGACTACGACCGACTCCACAAAGTGCGCAGCCGCCGCTCCGGCTCCCAAATCTTCGTGGAGGTGTTCCTCGAATTCTCCCCCAAGCTCCACATGGCCGAGGCGCAGGAGCGCATCTACCGCCTCCGTTCCTCGATCCGTGCCGCGATCCCCGGGGCCGAGGTCTCCATCCTCCCCCATACTCCATAATCCAAGGTGGGGCGGGGTCGATAACCCCGCCTGCGTTGAGACTTCGGATAGGAAACGATCAAATCAGGCGGCCTCATCGAGGCCGCCCCACCGAATCTGGAAATTTCGTTCACGCAACTCGTTCACGTGAACGAACAACTATCATTTCTTGGCTTTTTTCTTGGACGTTCTTCCGCGCGTCAGCCATCCCGAATGGAAATAATCCTCCAACCCGTCCTCCAAGCTGTATTTCGGCTCGATCTTTAGGTCCCGCTTGGTTGCCGCCATGTCCGCCTCGGTATGCGGCTGATAGAACGGATAGGGGCAGTCGAAATACTCCGGTTTCAGCTTTGTCTTCAGCACCTGGTTCAACCCAGCAATCATCTCGTTGAAGGTGCGGGGCTGGCCCGACCCCGCATTCCACACCCCGCTCTTGCCTGACTTCAGCGCCGCGATCGTCATCGCTACAATGTCCTTTACGTAGACAAAGTCCCGCTTCTGTTCCCCATATTTGAAAATCCGCGGTCTTTTGCCGGCCAGCATCTGCCCGGCCAGATGCCAGGCCATGCTTGCCGGCACGCCCTTGTGTCCTTCCCGCGGTCCGTAGACGTTGAAATACCGCAGCCCCGCAATCTGCCACCCCGGCTCCGCTTCTTTCACCGTCCGCGCAAGGTTTTCCAGCTGCACCTTGGAGAAAGCGTAGGCGTTGGCCGGGGCCAACGGATCGCCGACCCGGTTTACTCCCGCCCGGATCCCGTAGGTCGCCGCACTGGAGGCATAGACGATCGGCGTTTTTTCGGGACGCAGATAATCCAGCAGGCGGCGGAACCCCTCAACATTGTCATGGGTCTGGATTTTCTGGTCCTGGAGGGTGGTGTCCGTGATCGAGGCCAAATGAAACATCGCCTCCGGTCTGCGCCCCCGAAACTCCGCCTCCCAGTCCATTCGGGAGACATCCCCTGCCACAAAGTCCCCCCGGTATCCTTCCAGATTGGGAAACGATCCGCTCCGGAAATCGTCGATCACCGTCAGCGAAGCTGAGGAAAACTCCTCCTGCAGCCGAAGAACAAGGTTGGAACCAATAAATCCAGCCCCTCCGGTTATCCAAATCGACTTCATCTTTTTAAGGTTATATAGATAAAAAGTTATTCCCAAATAAAAAAATAGCCGCTAAAGAAAACGAAAGCTTTGACAAATGTCGGCCGGATAACCATGTTCAACAACAAGTTAAAGATTTTTATGGGAACAAAAAAATACCTTCGAAAGACCTTTTTCTTCACGATTTCTTGGTCATTATTCACAACTTGTTGGTCCCAGGAAAAGGCCTCTGAACCAGGCTCCCCCATGTTTGGCGAGGATGTGGTCACCCTTTCCGCCGAAACCGCGGGTCTTTTCTCCATCGGGAACTCCAACAACTACCGCTACCTCCCCCAACTGATCACCGTGGGATGGCAGTTGGACGAGATTGGTAATGAGGATTGGACCAGGGGTAACACGGAATTTCTCTTTAGCGGGATGTACGCACCCGTCATCCATGGCCCCAACCCATGGTTTACCGGGGGCCTCTTTGGCCCCCGCTACAACTTCATCCAGGAAGGCTGGCCGGTCATCCCCTATCTCGAGTCCCGGGTCGGCTTCATGTTCACCAACGCCACCGGCGCAGCCGACTCCCAGGGCCAGGACTTCTGTTTCAGCTTCACCATCGGTGCTGGTATTCGGATCCCGGTGACCGAGCGCCTTTCCGTCAACCTCGGCGCCCTTTATCAGCACATCTCCAACGGCGGCCTCTCGGAACCCGAGACGGAAAACGTCGGCCTCGATTCCATCGGCCCCACCCTCTCCGTCAGCTGGGCATTTTAAGCTAGGTAGGCCACTTCCGATGGAAGTGGCACCGCTTTTATCAAAAGCGGCCTACCTCGCTTATGGTTCCAATCCCCTAGTTCCCCATCGGTAGGCCACTTCCGATGGAAGTGGCTAGGTTCCCTCTTCAAGGTCCTTCCTTGTCCACCGAAATGGCCAATCCTCCGCTTTCTCAACCAAACCTTTTCGCACCGGATTCATATTCACGTAATTCCACTTTCCACCGGCGCTCTCATGTCCTCGCAACCGGTGGTCAAAAAATCCTTTTTGAAAAATCACCCCGCTCTCCTTGGAAATCCACCTTTTCCATGCGCGAACCTCTTTTTCTAGCTCTCTTTGTTCGGAAACCATCAGGATCGCATGCAAATGATCAGGCATTAAAACTAGGATCTCAAAACACCACACCCCTTGGTTTTGCCGAAAAACCACGGATTCTCTAATTATATCGGCAACTTCAGGGTGGCAGAGTTGGTTGACATCTTTGGATTTGCAGCAGACGGTGATGAAAAATTCCGGAGATTCAACCCAATCAGGAGTTTCATGCCGTAACCTTGGTTTTCGGAAAGGTGCATCCATATAGGATTAAACTCGCCTTTTTGGAAAAGGATGCGGTCTTTTTTCGCCCCTTTTATCAAAAGGGGCCTACCCAACTTGATTTTCCAACTAAGCGGTTGCCCATCGGTAGGCCACTTCCGATGGAAGTGGCACCCCTTTTATCAATCCCCCCGTGTAAGCAGAAAACCATCCTCCGCGGAGCGGGATTCGTGGATGGGCTGGGGCGAAGTCTTAGGGGGCCAAAAGCGGCCTACCTGTCTTATGATTCCAATTCCCCAATTCCCCATCGGTAGGCCACTTCTGACAGAAGTGGCGCCGCTTTTATCAAAAGCGGCCTACCTAGTTGACGCCTTAAACCCCCTGCCTTTCCCCCAACTTATTCACACACTGGCTCCGGACTTAAAACTCGCTGATGGCGAGGCATATAGATTTGGATTATTGTATAGTTTTATGCCGTTCTTCCAAACTTGTTCACCTATCACTTAGACCCACTTTTTATGCTCGAAACGCGTGATCTTCATAAATCCTACCAGAGTGGCGATGCCAAGGTGCAGGCCCTTGGGGGCGTTAGCCTAAAAATCTTCCCTGGAGAGATCATCGCGATTACCGGACCCAGCGGCTGCGGAAAAAGCACCCTGCTCCACATCCTCGGAGCCCTCGACACGCCCACCTCCGGTCAGGTCTACCTCGAGGGCCATCCTCTCCATTCCCTCAACGACGACAAGCTCACTTCCCTCCGCCAGCTCAGGATCGGATTCGTTTTTCAATTTTTTCACCTTCTCCCCACCCTCACCGTCGAGGAAAACGTTCTCCTTCCCCTCCTCCTTTCCGGTCGGGTCGATGGGGTTGGCAAAGCCCGGGCCCGCGACCTCCTCGAAGCCGTTGCTCTGGCCGACCGCATGCATCATCGCCCCCACCAACTCTCCGGCGGTCAAATGCAACGCGCTGCACTCGCTCGCGCCCTTGTTCACCGCCCTTCCGTCCTCCTCGCCGACGAGCCCACCGGAAATCTTGACTCCGCCTCCAGCGCCGCCGTCGTCAACCTCCTCACCTCCCTCGCCCGCCGGGAAAAAACTTCTGTCGTCCTCGTCACCCACAGCGAGGAGGTGGCCAAGGCTGCCGACCGCCGCATCCGCCTCGTCGACGGCCGCATCCATTCCTAAGCCTTTCCTTGAACTGGTCCCCCTCCCTCCGCGTCTTCCTTAGCCCACGGCGGTCGCGACTTCCTCGCCCACAAGACCCTCACCCTCCTGAATATCGCCGCCCTCGCCGTTGGGGTCGGCGCCATCGTCGCCATCCAAACGGTCAACGAAACCGCCCTCCGCTCCTTTCGCGCTTCTCTCGACCTCGTCGCCGGCCGGCCCGACTTCACCGTCGAGGGCCAGGGCTTTCGCCTTCCCGAATCCTTGCTGCCCATCGTCCGGGCCGATCCCGCCGTTCGCGAGGCCACGCCCGTGCTCCAGGTCGTCGCCTCCCTGCCCGCCCATCCGGGCGAATTCCTCCATCTCGTCGGCGTCGACCCCTTCTCCAACGGTGAACTCGTCACCTACCGGCTTGAAGATGCGCTGAAAAATCCCGCAGATGCCATCGCCTTCGTCTCCGAACCCGACACCATCGCCGTCACCCGCCCGCTCGCCGACCGGCTGGGGCTCAAGGTCGGCGATACTCTCCGCGCCGTCCATGGCGGACGCGAAACCACCCTCCGCGTCCGCTTCTTGCTCGAGCCTTCGGACGACCTGGTCGGCGCCGACGATCACCTCGCCCTCGCCGACATCGCCACCGTCCAGTCCCGCTTCCAGCTCGGCGGCCAGATCGACCGCATCGAAACCCTTCTCCGCGCTGGCTCTCCCGCCGAAAAAGAAAACCTCCGCCAAGCTCTCACGGAACGGATCCAATCCCGCCTCCCCGCCCACGCACGCGCCGGGTCCCCGGAACGGCGCGGCCGCGAGGTCGAAAGAATGCTTGGTGCCTTCCAGCTTAATCTCACCGCTCTCTCCCTCATCGCCCTCGTCGTCGGCATGTTTCTCGTCACCAACACCGTCGCGGCCAACGTCGCGCGCCGTCGGTCGGAGTTCGGCCTCCTCCGTGCCCTTGGCCTCGGTCGACGCGCACTCACCATCCTCATCGTCGCCGAATCCCTCCTCCTTGCGCTTGCCGGCTCCATCCTCGGTGTCTGGGCCGGGCTGGAAGTCGCCCGCCGCCTCCTCGGCACCGTCGCCTCCACCGTCACCTCCCACTACGTCCTGCTCAGCATGCGTGATGTCATGGTCACCCCGGCCAGCCTGTTCGGCGCCGTGGTTGCCGGGCTCGTCGCCGCCGCCCTTGCCGCCTGGTGGCCCGCCCGCGAGGCCGCCCGCGTCCCACCCGTCGATGCCCTCCAGTTCGGCCATATCTCCGACCGCGCTGTCTCCCGCACCCACCGCTTTGTTCTCCCCGCCTTGGTCAGTCTTGCCGCCGCCGGCCTCTTTTCCCTTACCGCTCTTCACGGCGGCTTCCCGCAAACTGGCTTCCTGGCCGCCTTGGGTGTCCTGTTGGCCGCCGCCTTTACCGCCCCGCTCGTCGCCCATGCTCTGGCCCGGGTACGGCCAGCAAGGATTCCGGCATGGATCCTGGGCCGCTCCTTTTTCCTCCGCGGCCTGCATCGTCACGGCCTCGCCGCCGCCGCCCTTGCCGTGTCCATTGGCATGGCCTTGGGCGTAGCCATTATGGTTCACAGTTTCCGCGTCACCGTCGACCGCTGGATCGGCGAAAGCATCCGGGCCGACCTCTTCATCGCCCCCTCCACCAATCTCGTGGCCGGTTCACTCGAACCCCTCGATCCCGAGGCCGAGACCATCGCCACCGCCCTCCCCGGAATTCGCGCGGTTGGCAGCTATCGGGAGATCCGCCTCTTTCTCGACGGCGCCCCCGCCAAACTGGCCGCCTGCAAACTCAAGGTCCTCAAAACCTGCAATCCGCTTCCGATCCTCTCCTCCCTGCCCGGAGACCCCTACGAACTCTGCCAGAATGGGGAGTACGCTTTTGTTTCCGAGAACTTTGCCCGACGCCGCCATCTCCGGCCCGGCGACACCGTCTCCCTGCCCACCCCGAATGGCCTCCGCCCTATCCAGGTGGCAGCCATTTTTCGTGACTACACCACCGAATCCGGTCTGATCCTTCTCGACCGTGCCATCTACCAAAAGATCACGGGCGACCTGAACCTGACCAGCCTGGCCCTTCATCTGGAGCCCGGCACCTCGGTTGCACCCCTGATCGATTCCCTCCGCGCCCAACTCCGCCCACGGGGCGAGTTCCTCATCTACTCCCAGTCCGCCCTCCGGGATGAGGCCCTGCGGATCTTTGACCGCTCCTTTGCCGTCACCGAGCTTCTCCGCACCCTGGCGATCGGTGTGGCCGCTTTGGGGGTCACTCTCTCTCTCACCGCTCTCGTGGCCGAGCGCACCCGCGAGATCGGCATGCTCCGCGCCACCGGGGCCCGACGGGGACAGGTTCTGCGCACCATCATGGCCGAAGCCGGTTATCTCGGCGCCACCGGTGTTTCTTTGGGTGCCGTTACCGGTTTCGCCGTCGCCCTCGTTCTTATGCGTGTCATTAACCGTGCTTTTTTTGGGTGGACGATTGACTGGCACACGCCGTGGCCGCTGCTGGGCTCCATCCTCGTCTTCGTCTTTCTTGTCTGTCTTCTGGCCGGTCTGCCCCCTGCCCTCAAGGCCTCGCGGTTGTCCCCCGCGGAAGCTCTCCGGTCGGAGTAAGCCCGGCCATTTTTCCGGCTTTTTCCACCGAAAAGGTTCTCCGCCTGGAATTTAACCACTGCCTCCGCTTACCTGGCAATGCGGGTGGCCGTCGGATTCCCTTGAAGCGGGCCGCTTCCTCCCACATTTTTGAGCCCCAGATGACGCTTTCCCGGGACATGCGGACGTTGTCGATTTGCGTCACCCTGGTGTTTTTCTTCAGCGGTTTGGCGGCACAAATCCAGAGCGGTTTTGGTTCGGTGAGGATTCGCGGGGTGGTCTTACCCACCCAGAATGGACAATGGGTGGCGGCCGACCTTTTCCGGCCCTTGCGGGCCAGCCAGGAGTCGCCCGCTCCGGTGGTCGTGGTCGTTCCCGGATTTCAACGGTCCAAGGAGACCCAGGCCAACCTTTCCCTCGAACTGGCAAGAAGGGGCATGGTTGTCCTGGCCATCGATCCCTACGCCCAGGGATTTTCGAGTTCCTCCCTCAGCACCCGCTCCGCCACGGAGGAGGGGTACGGCATGTTCGCGGTCGTTCATTATTTGGCGGATACCGGCAATCTCAACTACATCGATCCCCAGCGCATCGGGGTCACCGGACACTCCGCCGGGGGAAATGCCGCGATCCAGGCGGCCGCCCACTTCGGGGAGGAGGCCGTGGCCAAGGGAACCCGCAGCAAGATCCACTCCGCCTTCATTTCGGGTTACCTGCTTTCCCTCCGAAACAAAGTCCTGCGGTCGGTGCGCTCCAACCTCGGGCTGAGTTACGCCCTTTTCGATGAGGGGGCTTTCCGGAATGAAAACAAAAGCGCCGATCTCCGCCAGGCCCCGGAAAGCCTGCGTTTTGTCCGTTCCGGCCAGCTATCCGGCGAACCGGAGGTTTCCGATGTGGAAATCAACCGGTACTACGGGGATCCAGCCGCAAGGAATCTCCGCGTGGTTTTCAACGA
Organism: Verrucomicrobia bacterium UBA3063; assembly: GCA_002366885.1. Classification (GTDB taxonomy): domain Bacteria; phylum Verrucomicrobiota; class Verrucomicrobiia; order Methylacidiphilales; family Verrucolacustridaceae; genus Verrucolacustris. Next base: position 3,879 of record DFCD01000022.1, on the reverse strand, counting down.
GCCGCTTTTGCACGCCTTTCAGCCGTACAGCCCGAAGGATTTGGCTCACCAAATCGGTTTTTTCCTGAAGGTATTCGACCTGCCGGCAGCGATTGCCCCGGAAGAGCAGATCTGGCCTTGGAAAGAGTTGTTCTCCCTCGTCTCCTTCGCCGCCTCCCTGGTTGCCCTGATTCCCTTCACCCGACTCGTTCTTTTCCAGGTCCCCTATTTCCGCCTCCTTGTTCACCCGATCCCCGAGGCGCCCGCCCGCCCTCAGGGCCGCGCGCAGCTGGTTTTTTGGATTCTTTTTTTGACCGGGGCGGTCTTTGCCTGCCTCTCCTACATTCCCCTTACGGAACTCTCACAAAAACTTTTTCCCGAGGCGACCAGCCGCCAAGCCACCTGGTTCTTCCCGCAGCGCATGAACAATGGAGTCATGCTCTGGGCTTTGGCCAACGGGTTGTTTGGCTTCGGGCTTTTTTTTCTGGGCCTTTTCCTTCAGGGCAAAAAGTTCGGCCTTCCCGCCTTGGGACTGGATGTTTCCCCGCGCGAGACCTGGAGAGCACTGATCCTTGCCACCACCACTTTCCTTTTCTTTTATGGGCTCCTCTTTGTCGTTTATCAGCTCTTCCATGTTGATTATCGCTTCCTATTTCTGGGAGTCCGCCTTTTCCAACCGGAACTCCTCCTGCTGATGACGGTCTACGCCCCCGCTTTCCTTGTGTTTTTTTTCTCCAACTCCGTGCGGGCAAACCTCGCCCTGCGTTTTTCCGGGACGCCTCCCTGGCGTAACCTTCTTTTGGCCGGGGTGGGAAACTCCCTGGGACTTTTTCTGATCCTCATCATCCAATATCTCTCCCTGGCGCTGACCGGGACGGTTCGCTGGACGGAGGGATGGCTCTACGTGAACCTGCTCTTTGCGGTTGCCCCCACCATGTTCGTCCTCCCCTATTTCCACAGGTATTTTTTCGAGATGACCGGGCGGACCCTGCTAGGCCCCCTTATCACCTGCTTGATTTTCCTCATGATTCTCCTCTCCAACACCGTCTGCTACCTGCCTCTTTGATCCGGGTTGCCGGCGCCTTCCCTTTGTCCATGCCCGGAATCCCACGAGGAAAATTCATGACGATGGACAAACCCTGGCGAAAAGGCCGTGGGGCCCTTGCTTTCGGTTTTTTCCGATTCCCGCCGCTTGCCACATCCGCCCTCCACCCATCCAGCCTGCTTTGCCTGGTGGTGTCGGTGATGCTTGGCGGGGAGACGGTTTCTGCGGGCCCGAACCCGGAAATCTGGGCCAAAGCCACCGTCCCCTGGTCCTGGCAATTCCCCCGCGACCACGGTGCTCATCCCGAATTCAAAACCGAATGGTGGTATCTCACCGGAAACCTCCAGGACAAAGTGGGAAATCCCTATGGCTACCAGCTCACTTTCTTCCGGCACGGCCTCCAACCCGTCCCCACCCAAACCGGCTCCGCCTGGGCGGTCCGGGACATTTACTTTGGCCACCTGGCACTCACCGAAGGCAAAAACCGCCGGTTTTGTTTTTCCGAAAAACTCGGCCGGGGTGCCTTGGGGGAGGCCGACTTTGCCACCAGGGACTGTTCCGTCCGGCTGGGCGACTGGTCCCTGCACCGCACCGGGGAATCGATCTTTGAAATGAAAGCCCTGGCTCCGGACGAAAAGTTCGGTCTCGAACTGGCCGCCCGGCCCGTCAAGCCGGCTGTCTTTCACGGCGACGGCGGTCTCAGCCGAAAATCCGCCGCTCCCGGCAATGCCAGTCACTACTACTCCTTCACACGGATGGAGACGAAAGGAGAACTCCTCATCGGCGACCAAAGGATCCCCGTGACCGGACTTTCCTGGCTCGATCGCGAATTTTCATCCAGTGCCCTGGCCGGGAATCAGCAGGGATGGGACTGGTTCTGCCTCCAGTTCGATACCGGAGAGGAGCTGATGCTCTACCGGATGCGGAACCCCGGCGACCGCACCGATCCCTCCTCCTCCGGCACCTGGATCCCCAAATCCGGCTCAACCGTTCCGCTGAACAATGACGGCTTCCACGTTGAGCCACTCGGCCGTTGGAAGGCTCCGGGTGGGAAGGTTTACCCCTCCGGATGGAAAATCTCCGTGCCCTCATTGAATCTTGAGGGCGAAGTTCAGCCGCTGGTGGCCGATCAGGAACTGCGTCTGCGCCGGATCGGCAATCTCCGCTATTGGGAGGGCGCCTGCACCTTCCGCGGCACCCGCAACGGCAAAGCTATCTCCGGCCGCGGCTATACCGAGCTCACTGGCTACGCCACCCCTATAGGTCAGGGCATGAAAGAGTGATAATTTATCTTTCCCCACAGCCCTTCGAAGCTCAGCGAGCTCGCCGAGTCTGAACGAAAATGGGTGTCCGACCTATCGGTGAGGGAATCAAGGAATCATGGTTGATGGCCAAGGCCGCGGGAATGTTCTTAGGGCGAAACCAGCCATAGCCAAACCACCCCTAGTCCAATCCGGTACCAAGCGAACGGAAGGAAGGTGTTGGTTCGGACGTAGCCAATCAACCAGCGCACCGCAAAGTAGGCGGTCACGGCCGAAACCGCGAACCCCAGCCCCAAATGCAGCCACTCTTCCTGGCCGGGCACGCCGGCTGTCTTCAATTCTTTGTAAAAACTGTAGGCAGCGGCAGCGAGCAGCGTGGGGATGCCCAAGAGAAAAGAAAAATCTGTGGCCGCGGTGCGGGACAAACCGCCGAACATTCCTGCCAAGATGGTGGCTCCCGATCGGGAGGTTCCGGGAAATACCGCTGCCAAAATTTGGGATATTCCAATGGCCAACGCCACGCCCCACCCCGGGTCCTCTTTGCCCTGGTGATGGCGCAACCACCACTCCGCCGCCAAAATCAGAAACCCTCCGACCAGGAGAGCCCAAGCCACCGGGGCGGGATTCTTCGGCAATTCCAAACCCAGCTTCGAGGCCGCCAACCCCAGAACCGCGGTCAGCAAAAAGGAGCCGCCCATTTTCCAAAGATACTGTTTTCCTTTTCTCCCCTGCTCTCCTGTGATCATCGCCCGTAGACGCGGACCGAAAATTATTAGGACCGCTAGTAAGGCCCCCGACTGGATTCCCACCGTGAAAAGTTCCGACCGCTTCAGCCCGAGGAGATGCTCCGCCAGAAGCAGGTGCCCCGTGGAAGAGATGGGCAGAAACTCCGTCACCCCCTCGATCACCCCCAGCAAAATCGTTCCCACCCACTCCTTCATCGCTCATCTTTAGCTGAATCCCTTTGGTGATTCCACCTCCAAGGGCCGAAAAAAGCAGAGCGTGGCCTTGAAGAGGCAAGGTCTGTCTTCATCTTAATCTTCATCCTAATCCCATCGTCTCCTTAACCCCTGAATCCCTTAACCCCGTAACCCCAACTATCTGCTTGCCCCCCACCCCCTTCCTCCTCATTCTTGGGCACAGGTCAAGGTTCGATGATACGAGTTAGAGCGAGGAAACAGAATCAGTCCGGTAGGTTCCAACCCACCTTGTGGCCCGGGGTTCGGGCGCACGCTCAGCAACGCCGTCCAGCCGGTAGCCATCAAGGAAAATAAAGCATCATGGAAAACAGACTCTATGTGGGGAACCTTCCGTTCTCCGCGACAGACGAGGAACTCAAACAGGCCTTCTCGGCCCACGGCACGGTCACGGAAGTGGCCATCATCTCCGACCGCGTCACCGGCCGCTCCCGCGGCTTCGCGTTCGTGACGATGTCCAGCCCCGACGAAGCCAACGCCGCGGTCACCGGCATGCACGGCAAGGACTTCGGTGGCCGCAACCTGACCGTCAACGTGGCCCGGCCCCGCGATGAGCGCGGACCCGGCGGCGGGGGCGGAGGGGGTTATGGTGGCGGCGGCGGAGGCCGCGGCTACG
>DFCD01000110.1:7524-8121 GCA_002366885.1 Verrucomicrobia bacterium UBA3063 | reverse complement strand
GCTCGGTGGCGATCCGCTCCCGCATCGCCAACATTTCGCCGAGGAATTTCCTCTCCGAACCCAGCCCCTTCCAGCGCTTCTCCACCGCCGGCCAAAACCCCTTGCCCGGCTCCCCGGCCCCGGCGACGGCCCGGGCCCGGCAAAGCGTCTGAATCTCCCAGCCCTGCGCCTCCTTGGCGTAATACTCCGCATAGCGGTCCACCGGCACGGCCAAGGCGCCCTCGGCATAGGGACGCAGGCGGAAATCCACCTTGAAGAGGGATCCGCCGGGGCGTTCTGCGGTGAGAAACTTCACCGCTTTCTGGACCGACTCCTCCCCCTCGCCGGCCACGAGCACGTCCAGGTCGGAACCGAAGCTGAGGGAATTTCCCCCCAGCTTTCCCAGCCCGATCCATGCCCATTTTTCCTTTCCGGCAAACTCCCACGCCCATCCGAGGCAGGTATCCGCCAGGGCCGTCAGCTCCGCCTGCAGAACGGGGATCTCCGCGAGGCCGAGCAGTCCCCGCAGGGCGATCCGCAGTTCCTCCCCGCGCACAAAACCGCGGACGCCGTCGAGGGCCTCCTCGGCATCCTTCGGCAGTTTCCAGGCCTTGCGCA
>DFCD01000110.1:0-7415 GCA_002366885.1 Verrucomicrobia bacterium UBA3063 | reverse complement strand
ATGAGCAGATCCAGGGCCTTGGGACTGACGCAGAGCGTCTCGTACAGCAAGGAGCGCGCCCCGTAAGCCTGCACGAAGTTGGCAAAACCGGTCAGCGCCAGATCAGGACGGACGCAACCGGCCAACCGCCGCTCCAGGGCGGGCTGCAAGCGGCGGAAATTCTCCCGGGTGCGGACGGTGGCATGCACATCCCCGGAGGGTGCCAACCCTTCCCAGGCCGAGCGGGCGGCGGCGGGTTCCCGCCAGGGAACTTTCTCCGGCCAGACAACCTGCATCGGCCCCTTCGGCGACAACTCCCCAAACACCGATTGGTAGGCCGCGCGGACCTTTCCCCGCCAGGATTCCACTTCCGCGCACAGATCCGTGCCCGATTTTTTGCCCAAGGCCAGCGCCACGGATTCGAGGTCGGCCGCCTCCGCGGGAAGCAGGTGGGTTTGCCGGATCTGCCGCATCTGCAGGAAATCCTCGAGCCGCCGCCAGAAGTCGTAGCCCCCCAGAAAAACCTGTTCTTCCTCCGGTTTGAGGATTCCCAGCGTTTTCAGGTTCCGGATGGCCTTGCGCAGATCATGGGTCTGCAGGGTGGGTTGGGTGGCTCCGTGGAGAAGCTGCAGGCCCAGCACCGGAAACTCCACCTCCCGCAACCCGCCCCGGCCCCGCTTGATCTCCCGTTCCTTGTCGGCCGCCGTGATCAGCTCGTCCTCCGCCCGGGATTTCTGATCGAAAAGCTCGGCGAGCGCCGAGGGACTCAACCCCCTCGGGTAAATAAACGGCTGCAACGACTGGAGGGTCTCGTAGGCCGTTTCCTGGTCGCCGGCCACCCGCCTTCCCCGGATCCATGCGCACCGCTCCCACACCTCCCCGTACCCCCCGTAATACTCCTCCAACCCCTCGCGGGTACAGACCAACGGGCCGCGATCGCCTTCGGGACGAAGCCGGAGATCCACCCGGTAAATCAGTTCCCCGCCCTTGGCATCCAGATCGGTGACCAGCGAACGGGCCAACCGCGTGCAGGCATCCTCCTCGTCCCCTTCCCCGGCCAAAAAGATCAGGTCCAAGTCGGAGAAAAAGTTCAGGTCGGCCGCACCCAGCTTGCCCAGGGCCAGCACCGAGAAACCTTCGCTCTTTCCCCCGTCCAGTTCCGGGGCCTTTTCCCGGGCCAGCCCCAGGGCAATCCCCAGGACAAATTCCGCCAGCGCGGTGTGCCGTGCAGAGGACTCCGCGGGGGGCGGCAGGGTGGCAAAGTCGAGGAAGGCCAGACGCACCAGTTCCGCCCGCTGCCAATCCCGCAATGCCGTCAGCCGGCGCCGGGACGAGCCCGCCCCTTCGGCCAGTTCCCGCCACTCGATCCGGTACTTGCCGGAACTGCGGACCTGCAGAAGGAGGGCAGGGCTTTGGGCCGCAGCGGAGAGAATTTCGTTGGCGGCGAGCGATTCCCGGCTGCCCGGGGAAAAGGCGAGGAACTTTTCCCAGGCCTCCTCGGGAGTGCGGCAGTCCGGCCGGAGGCTCACACCAGCAGATGGGCGCGCCGGAGCAAGGCCCGCTCCCGCACGGTGAGGGGACGCCACCGTCCATGCCCCAGCTCATCCAGCAGGGAGCGGAGTTCTCTCCGGAATTGGGGCTCTCCCAATTCCGCCACCGCCAGGGTCGCGGCCATTTCTTCCATCCCCTTCCAGACCGGCTTGGCGAGGACCGGGGGCTCCGGCATTTCCCGGCGCCACGCCCTGGCCAGCAGATATCCGGCGACCAGCCCGCCGATATGGGCACTGTGGCCGATGAAGGAAAGCGCCGGCACAAAGAGGAACGCCACGCTCAGCACGATAAAAAAGAGAACCGCCTTGCGCGCCCGGATCGGAAAGGGAATCGGAAACAGAAAGAGCCGGGCGTCCGGATAATAAACGGCGAACGCCGCCACCACGGCCAAGACCGCCCCGCTGGCCCCGACGATCTCCTGACTGTTCCCGTGGAGAACCTGCAGGGAAAACCCCGCCTCCCACCACGCCTGGAGAAAAAAGAAAGCAGCCGCCGCCAATCCCCCGACCAGGTAGAGCCCGGCAAAACGCACCGATCCCAGCTTGGACTCCACCGGGCCGCCAAAAATGGAGAGGGTGAGCATGTTGAAAAGGATGTGGGTGACCCAGAATCCCACCGGCGGAGCGTGCAGCCACATGTAGGAAAACGGCTCCCACCACGCCCCCTCGAGGAGGTTGGCCGGCGACAGGGCAAGCAGATGACGGAACCACGAGTCCATGCCGGGTTGGTTGATCGTCAGGAGAACGTCCGCAAAGGCGACGCCGATGTTGCCCAGGATGATCGCCCGGGCGACGGGAGCGGGATGTTTCACGGGTGGGGATGGGGATGCCGCTTCCTGCCGGAGCGCAACCGGAAAACGTTGCTCCAGGTCTTTCGCAGGGCCTGCGTCTTGCTCAGATACCGCTGCTCCAGGCCCGCCGCTCCCTTCCGGATTGCCGCCAGCGCCCCCTTCACGGTGAAGTCGTGCATCTCCAGAACCGTGCAGGCGGTGCCGATCGCCTCGACATGGTGGGCATCGCTTCCCGCCGTCATCGCCAGGTCCCGCTTCTTGGCGTAATCGAACGCGCGCTGGTTTGCCGCCTTGAAAGTCACCGCGGCATTGAACACCTCGATCGCCTCGAGGGCCAGGCCGTCGAGGACGCCTTCCCGGATCCCGGCGCGGAAATTGTCGTAGGGATGGGGGGGCACGGCCAGACCGCCGGCTTCCCGGATCAGGCCGACCGCCTCGGCCGGCCCGATCCCCTTCAGGTCGGGCAACCGCACTCCCAGGGCGAGCAGGTGCCCCGCCGAGGTGGTGATCTCCTGTCCGGGAAGAATGAGAAAATCATTCACCGGATGCCCGTCCTCCCGCATCAGCCCGGCCGAGAGAAAATAGTCCACGCATGCGCAGGTGTTGTGGTCGGTGATCGCAAAGCCGTGCAGGCCCCTCTCCCGGGCCGCCTGGACCATCTCTTCCGGCTCGCTCACCCCGTCCGCGGAGAAGCGGGAGTGGCAGTGCAGATCGATCCGGTATTTCATCTCGGCCGGCTTAGAGACCGGAGCCCTTCTCCACCGTTTCAATCTGGACAAAGGTGCGTGAGGCCGAGACATCCGTGCCGGGGGTGAGCTGAGCCACCTTCATCTCCCCGATCACCACCGTGTCTTCGGCCTCGATCACGCTGTTGAAGGTAAAACGCTTGATCGGCTGGCCCCGGGAATTGAGGCCATCGGCGCGGATCATCGTTAGGTAGCTCTTGCTGATCCAGTAGCGCACCTTGGCGTAGTTGCTTTCCACGGGAGGATTGGCCTCGTAGACCCAGCAGTCCAGCATCATCACGTTGTCATCGCCGGTCAGCTTGGCGTCCGGCCAGCGGAGGAAGTCAATCCCGAGATCCTCATAAGCCAGGTCGGTTCCGGCGACCTGTTTCGTCTTTTCCTGGCCGGTGACCACCTGCCACTCCGTGTCGGATTTGGCCCGCTTTTGGATCAGGCTTCCTTCCGGAGCAAACCGCACCCGGATCTGCAGGGGCCGGTCCTGAAACTCAAACTGGATCAACCGGTCCCGGGTCCGCACCACCATCGGAATCTTTTTTTCCCCGCTCTGCACCCTTCCCCGAAGGAGAAGATCCTTCATCACCAGCGTCCGCCAGAGGAAATTCTGCATTTGCCGGGGCGTGGGATTTTCCGGTATGGCCGGGCCCGACGACTCCCCCGTTCCCTTCCCCGCCGCGGCCTTCAGCCGGGGGGAGGGGCGCGGCAGATCCTGTGCCGGGGACATCGACTCCACCAAGGTTCCGGCCAGGATCACGCAAACGGCTTGGCGTAACATTTTGCCCAATTTAGCTTCAAGAACTTGACCACCCAAGTTTATTCCTTGGATCTCAGGATCTTCCGTTGGATCAACCGCGGTTTTAACCACCCGGTCCTCGACCAGTTCTTCAACCTTTTGGCCGATGGAAAGTTTTGGACTCCCGTTCTTCTGTTGCTTGGCGTCCTGCTACTCTGGAAGGGGAGCAATCAGGCGCGGGTCTGGGTGTTGCTGACCCTCCTCAGTATCGGCATCGGCGACCCCCTCATCACCAATCCGCTCAAGCATCTTTTTGACCGGGCACGCCCCTTTGAGGCCGTGGAAGGCGTGCGGGATGTCAGCCCCGGCTTGGTCGGCAACCGCTGGCAACCCGCCGTGCGCATCTCGGGAATTCCCGAACAGGACATCGAGCACGGCCGCTCCATGCCCTCCTCCCACGTGGCCAACGCCACCGCCGCGGCACTGAGCGCCCGGCTCGTCTGGGGACCTGCCCTGCGCTGGCCCTGGATTCTGGTCGGCCTGGCTGCGGTTGGCCGGGTCTACACCGGCGACCACTACCCCACCGACGTCCTTGCCTCCATTCCCCTGGCGATGTTCTACACCTGGCTGATCGGCCAGGCGCTGAACCGCCTTTGGGGGAAAATCGGCGTCAGATTTTTTCCCAAACTGGCCTCACGGATGCCTTCCCTGCTTTTCCGGAAATAATCCATGTCCGCCGACCTCTCCCTTGTCATCCCCTTCTTCAACGAGGAGGAAAACGTCGCCGCGGTCCTGGCAGAGGCCCGCGCCGCCGTTCCCGGCGCGGAGATCATCGCCGTGGATGACGGCAGTCGGGACCGCACTCCCACCCTGCTCGACGGGGAAAAAGGCATCCGCGTCATCCACTTTCCAGGCAATCTTGGCCAAGGCCCGGCTCTCTACGCCGGCCTCCTCACCTCCACCCGCCCCTTTGCCGCCATGATGGACGGGGACGGCCAGAACGATCCGGCCGATCTCCCCTCCCTGCTGCAACTGATCCGCTCCGGTAATGCCGATTTCGCCTGCGGCATCCGCACCCCGCGGCGTGACTCCTGGCAAAAAAGAGCCGCCTCCCGCATTGCTAACGCCGTCCGCCGCACCGTCCTGCTCGACGGGGCCCATGACACCGGCTGTTCCCTCAAGGTGATGAAGCGGGAAGACGTCCGGTTTCTCGTCCCTTTCAAGGGTATGCACCGGTATCTTCCCGCCCTGCTCGGCGCCGCCGGACTCAAAATCGGGGAAAAGCCCGTCCGCCACCGGCCGCGCCGGGCCGGTGTCTCCAAGTACACCATCGCCGGCCGCGCCTGGGTCGGCATCCAGGATCTCATCGGCGTGGCCTGGCTCATCCGCCGCCGTGTTCCCTGGCCGGCCGGACTTCTGCCAGGCCGCTAGATTAAGATTAAGCATAAGTTGAAATAAGCCCGTTGGATTCATGCGCTCGGTAGGCCAACGAAAAAAGGTAGGGTGGCGTGTCCCTACGCCGCCTCGCACAATCTTGACGCGATCTCACCTCAACGAGGCGACCAAGGGACTGGTCGCCCTACCTGAACATAAATTTCCCAACGCAGGAGAAGCTACGGATTTAATCTTGCTGGCCCACTCGCCGGAACTTTTCGGGCGGGAACCAATGTTTCCGGATACAGCAAATACGGCTTTCTTTCCTCCAGCCACTTTGCCACCCCAGGCTGCCAAGAAGCGATAATCTGCCGGGACCCCATGCCGGCGAGGATCTGTTTACGGATCTCCCGGCTGCGGTTGAGCTTGTCGAACATCAGGGTGTTTTCCGCATCCGAGAAAAAGTTCTTTCTCGGCAACTGCCGCCGCAGATAGGCGAGCCCGGCGATGTTGATGGCGGTGAGGTTGGCCGGGGCCTTGGGATCAATCGCCACCTTCACCCCCGACATCACCACCTTGCGGTAACGCCCGGTGGGCGGCTGGAAGCGGAACGGGGAAAATTTCACCCCGTTGAAACCGTACTCCGTCATCCGCCGGGCCAGCTCCTCGGGATCGGCGCCCTCCAGCGCGAAAATGTCGAAGGGGTGGATGACGCTACCATCGAGTCCCTTGGTGGGAACCCCCTCCGGGTTGGCCCCGTTGCTCACGCCCAGTTCCCCGAAAAATCCCGTCGCCACATAACCGCGCGCCGCTTCGACCCGGGCAATGTTGGGGGAAGTCGCCACCCAGGGGAGGCCCGTATCCTCCCAGACCATTTCCTGCGACCAGCCCTTCATGGGAATCACGGAAAGCCGGCACGGCCTCCTCAAATGGTGCCCGTTGATCCACCGGGCCAGCTCGCCGACCGTCAGGCCGTAGACGTAGGGAATGTCATACTGGCCGATGAACGAGGAAATCACCTCGGGTCCCTGCGGCCGGGGACCCTCCACCCGCCGGGTTCCCAGGGGATTGGGGCGGTCGAGCACCATGACCCCGATCCCCTGTTCCTCGGCCGCCTCCATCACCAATCCCAGCGTGCTGATATAAGTGTAAGAGCGGCAACCGATGTCCTGAAGGTCGTACACCATCACATCCACACCCTCCAGCATCCGAGGGGTAGGTTTGCGGGTCTCTCCATAAAGGGAAAAAACCCGGATACCGGTCTCCTCGTCCTTGGAAATTTTTCCGTCGCTGTTTTTGTCCTCCCCGTGCCGTTCTCCGGAGACGTGCTTCCCCGCGCCCACCTTGCCGAAAACCCCGTGTTCAGGCCCGTAGAGGGCCACCAGGTTGACCGCCGCCGAATCGCGGAACCGTTTCCAGGTTGGCACCCCGTTGCCGTCGACCCCGGAGGGATTTGTCACCAATCCCACCCGCTTGCCTTTCAGCTCACGAAATCCCCCGTCCGCCAAAACATCGATCCCCAGACGGAAGGTGGTCCGGCTGGTTTCCTGAGCCCGGCCTGTCGACACGAAAACCACCAAGACAAGAAAAACAAACCCGACGGGCATGTCCGAGGGTAGCGGAAAATCCGGCCCAAGGATAGGGTGGGCTATTTCCGGCCCCTCCCCCGCCGAACCTACTCCCTCAGGTTTTGCAGCGCCTTGGCAGGATCCTCGTTTTTCATCAGCGACTCCCCCACCAGCAGGCAATGGATTCCCTGCGCCGTGACAAAACGGACATCCTCACGGGTCCGGATCCCGCTCTCGCTGATGCCAAGGCAATCGGAAGGGATTTCCGGGGCCAACTCCCCGGTGGTTTTCAGGTCGACCTCAAAGGTGCGCAGGTTCCGGTTGTTAATGCCGATGATGTCGGCCCCGATTTCCAGGGCCCGATCCATCTCGCCCATCTCGTGCACCTCCACCAAAACGTCGGCCCCCAGGGTCTTGCCGAGATCGTAAAGGCCTTTCAGTTCCGCGTCGTTCAGGGCCGCCACGATCAGCAGGAAAGCATCCGCCCCTGCTGCGACGCTTTCATACACCTGGGCCTCGGTCAGGAGAAAATCCTTCCGCAGCACCGGGATCCCCACGGCGGCCCGCACCCTCTGCATATCCTCCAGGCAACCGCGGAAATACTCGCGGTCCGTCAGCACGGAGATCGCCCCGGCCCCGCCCTTTTCGTAAAGCCTCGCCTGGGCCACCGGATCGTA
>DFCD01000126.1:4390-4711 GCA_002366885.1 Verrucomicrobia bacterium UBA3063 | reverse complement strand
GGTCACCACTGCCAGGTTCCGGTGACGGACGGCAAAGGAAAGCTCACCCCGGAATTTCGGGATTGGCTGCCTTTTGCGGAGGCTCTTCTGAAGTGTTGGCTGGATGGCAACCGGAAAAAGGACCGCGAGATTTTTGTCTGCCCGGAAATGGGGCCCGTCGCAAGCGGCTACAATCTCAGCACACTCCCCAACAGTTGGGAGGAGGCCAAAGTCACCCGGGTGGAGATCGATAAAATCTGGAAGCGTCTGACTCGGTAAGACGTGCGCCGCCTTCTATTTCTCCGCCTCTAGGGTCACCTCGATATATTTGGACATCGGGGT
>DFCD01000126.1:3810-4327 GCA_002366885.1 Verrucomicrobia bacterium UBA3063 | reverse complement strand
GCCTTTCGCGCCGGTCGGCCGCGTGGCTGCGGATGGTGACGGAGGATTTTGCCGTCAACCCGCGTTCCTGCATGTCCGTGGGATGAAGGAAAATCACGCGCCGCTCCCCGGTGATGCCCCGGTAGCGGTCCCCGCTGTCGTACACGGTCGTGTTGTACTGGTTGTGGGAGCGCAGGGTCATGAGCCGCAGCCGGCCCGGAGCCAGCGAGAGCTCGGGCAATTCATTGAGGATAAACTGGGCTTTCCCGGTCGGGGTGTTCCACTCGCGATGCGCGGCAGGGTTGCGCAGTGGAAACCCGCCCGGGTGTCGGATTTTCTCGTTGTAGCCTTCAAATCCGGGGATGACCGCCTCGATGCGTTCCCGGATGCGGTCGTAGTCGGCCACCAGAGCGTCCCAATCAACCGGCCCGCCGGGAAATAGCTTCTTGCCGATGCCGGCCACGATGGCGGGTTCGGATTTGAGATGTTCGGAGGCGGGACGGTTGGCTCCGGTCGAGGCATGGACCATGCTCATGGA
>DFCD01000126.1:3471-3704 GCA_002366885.1 Verrucomicrobia bacterium UBA3063 | reverse complement strand
GCGGAATCGGGCGTGGCGGAGGCGAAATTTCCGCCCATACCAAGAAAGAACCGGACCCGACCCGCGGCCATGGCCTTGATGGCATGCACCGTCGCATACCCATGCTTGCGGGGTGCGGTGAAACCGAACTCCCTTTCCAATCGTGCCAGAAATTCCTCCGAGGGTTCTTCGGTGATGCCCATGGTGCGGTCGCCCTGCACGTTGCTGTGGCCGCGCACCGGGCAAGGACCGGC
>DFCD01000126.1:3158-3379 GCA_002366885.1 Verrucomicrobia bacterium UBA3063 | reverse complement strand
GAAGTCTCCCGGACCATCCGGCGGTACTCCTCGAATCCATGGGTGTGGCGGGCGATAAATTCATGGTCGAGAAGAGCCGGATCGGATTCCGCTCTTTCCAGCACGGCCTTGGCCATGGCCCTCACCGCCGCCAGATCGCCCCCGATGCGGGGCTGGTAGTAATGGGTGCTGATCGGGGTGCTGCGCCCGAAAATCATGTCGGCCGCATGCTGGGGGTGGGT
>DFCD01000126.1:2796-3061 GCA_002366885.1 Verrucomicrobia bacterium UBA3063 | reverse complement strand
TTCTCCAGTTCCGTCAACATGCGCGGGTGGTTGGTCCCCGGGTTCTGGCCGAAGATGAAAATCGCATCGGCTTTCCCGAAATCTTCCAGCGAGACGGTCCCCTTTCCGGTGGCCAGAGACTCCCGCATGCCCACACCGCTGGATTCATGGCACATGTTCGAGCAGTCGGGGAAGTTGTTGGTGCCGTAGAGGCGCCCCAGGAGTTGGTAAAGAAACGCCGCTTCGTTGCTGGTTCGCCCCGACGTGTAAAAAACCGCCTCATCCG
>DFCD01000126.1:1273-2739 GCA_002366885.1 Verrucomicrobia bacterium UBA3063 | reverse complement strand
CATAGCGGTCGGTCTCTGGATCGTAGGCCATGGGGTGCGTGAGCCGTCCGGTGTTCTCCAGGGTAAAATCGTCCCATCCCTGCATTTCCGTCACGGTGTGGCGTGCGAACAAATTCGGTGTGGCACGCTTCGAGGTGGTTTCGTACGTCAGCGCCTTGACCCCGTTCTCGCAGAACTCGGTGACCGAAGCATCCGCGGGGTCGGGCCAGGCGCAACCGGGACAATCGAATCCGCGCGGCTGGTTCATGCGGAAAAGCGTCTTGTTTCCCTTGAGGAAGCTTTCCCGCTTCAGGAAATGGAAGGAGGAGATAAGAGCCCCCCATCCGCCGGCCTTGGTTTTGGGTTTAGCCATGACTGTTTTGTTTGCCCCGTTCCACACGGCCCAAGCCGCTGTAAAAGGTTGCGCGATCCTCACGGCAAAATCCAGCCAGAGTGATGTTCCAGCGCTCCGCGCTTTCCACGGCCAGGGTGGAGGGCGCGGAAACGGCCGTGAGCACGGGAATGCCGGCCCGCGCGCATTTTTGTACGATCTCAAAGGAGACCCGTCCACTCACCGCCAATACATCCGCACGGGCCAGCAGCCCTTTTTCCAGAAGGAACCCCACCGCCTTATCCACTGCGTTGTGACGGCCGATGTCCTCAAAGACGCAGAGAATTTCCCCATCCGCCGAGGCCACCGCGGCCGCGTGGGTGCCGCCGGTTCCGGCAAAGGTGGACTGCTTTTGGCGCATCCCCGTGTGGACGAGATGCAAACGCCGCGCGTCGGTTCGAACATCCTTCCGGACGGGCGCAATCTCCCGAAAAACACCCTCGACCGATTCCTTTCCGCAAAGCCCGCAGGACGAGGTGGAAACAAGGCGGCGGGCGCCGCCGGGCACGTCCGAAGGATCAACCTCCACCTCGACCACCGTGGCATCCGCCCGCTCCGACTGTACCAAGGATCGCAACCCCCCTCCTCCAGCGCCTTCCGCATGGAGGAGGCCCCGCACCAAATACCGTTCCGCCCCGGGGGTCTGCATGGTCATGGAATACGGTTGGCCATTGACCACGATCTGCAGGGCCCGCTCCCCGGCAAGGCGATCGTTGACCTCCGTGACTTCCCGCCCCTGCTGCCGAAGAGCCGGGAAAGTCTTCTCGGGCGACACCACCACCTGCAGGTCCGCTTCTCCGCATCGGAGGGATCCGCCGGTGAGAATGCGGCACCGCAGGCCCCCGCGCCCCTCGAGGAAGGCATGCGCCCCGGGGGCCACGGCTTGGTCCATCCAGTAACAGGGTTTGCACTCCTCCACCCCCTCAAAGACCGCTTCCCCGATGGAGAACGTTTCCCCGATCAGGGAATTGAGATCGATACCGGAGATCAGCACGTTGCGACGCAACGCGGAATAGTCAGGACTGGCCACCCCCAGGGCACGGCACAGGTCATCGACGACTTCCCGTGCCAGAAAAGTGACCTGCATTTTGGATCC
>DFCD01000126.1:0-1169 GCA_002366885.1 Verrucomicrobia bacterium UBA3063 | reverse complement strand
ATCAACTCGCGGCAGGCGGCGAAGGCCTGCTCCCGATGGGGCGCGGCAGCCCCCACCCAGACCGCGAGGTCCCCCGGCACGAGATCCCCGATCGCGTGGATGGCGGCCGCACGAGCCCCATGTTTTGCGGCTATCTCGGTGACGAGGCGGCGGCCTTCCTTCCCGGCCAGCTCGCGATAGGCCTCGTAATGCAGACCGGTGACCGTCCGGCCCTCATGATGATCCCGCACGCGTCCCTCAAAAAAAACAAACCCGCCGCAATCCCGCGATTCCAGTTCCGCCCGCAGGGCCGCGGGGTCGATCGGATGAGGCTCAACCAGGAACGTCATTTGCTCATCCCCCGGCTGACGGCAAAAGAAAGGCAACCTTGTCTCCCGCCTGGACCCGGCAGTCGCGGGGGACGAATTCGTCATTGATGGCCACCCGCACTGCTTTTGGATCCAGGCCCAGCCGGTGACGGCCCTCGATCTCCCGCAAAAGATCCTCGGCCGTACCGGCTTTCACCAGGACGGTTTCCTGACGCAGGCCACGCCGTTCGGCAAGGGATCCGAACCAGGCCAGGTGAATTTCACGGGCGGCAACCGCCTCGGCAAGATCCTCGGGGGTATTCAGGTTTTCGAGGGCCCGGGTATCTTCTACCGGCAGAGAGAGGAGCGGGACGTTCTCTTCCCTCATGATGTGCCGGGGGCAAAAATGCCCGCGGGCGGCATGCCGCTGGAGAATCGACCGCGAGGCGGGTCCGTAGATGGCACAAAGAGGTTCCGGCAATCCGTCGCGCGAGCTGGCATAGGCCGCGAAAGGAGCGTTCGGTGTTGCCCGGAAACTTGCCACCAAATTCGCAACTAAAATCTCCGACACGAAAGGCAGATCGCAGGCCATGACCAACCACGCGGCCGCAGGGGTCTCTCGGAAGGCTCCCAAGATGCCGGCCAGTGGTCCTTGGGCTTCCTCCGAATCACGGATCACCGGAGTTTGCCCCGCCCCTTCGGGGGCAGCCTGTCCTTCCCGCAGGGAGAGATAAGTATGGTCGCAGAGTTTCCGTAAGAGTCCGATCCCGCGGGCGGCCTGCGTCAAGCCAACGTTGCCCACCACCAGAGACGCCTTCTCCCGACCCATGCGGCTGCTTTTTCCGCCGGCCAAAAACAGACCATGCAACGGGACATTCATTC
>DFCD01000153.1 GCA_002366885.1 Verrucomicrobia bacterium UBA3063 | reverse complement strand
GAGGCTCGGGAAGCATCTCCGGCGCCACCACCATGCAAACCGGTTCTCTTCTTCGTCCTGGCAACTCCCCAGGGGTTCTGACCTTTGGCTCCGATCTCACCCTGAACACC
Source organism: Verrucomicrobia bacterium UBA3063 (assembly GCA_002366885.1). Lineage (GTDB taxonomy): Bacteria > Verrucomicrobiota > Verrucomicrobiia > Methylacidiphilales > Verrucolacustridaceae > Verrucolacustris. The sequence goes on along the minus strand of DFCD01000153.1, from coordinate 3,223 downwards.
GGGGCGAACATGATTTGGGAGCTGTGGGCCAACACGGAGGTTAACTCGCCGGTCACTTTCGATCAAATCGTGGTGGGCGGAAACCTGCAGTTTGACGGCTCCAATGGGGTCACTCTGGACTTCGGTACCACGGCCGGCGGCTCGCTGGTCAGCTGGGCTGATACGTTCTGGGACAGTCAGCGCAGCTGGATCCTCTATGACGTGACCGGGACCACCACTGGATCGAGCAACCTGAGCCTCCTTAATACCGTCTACAACGACGCCACTGGGGCCTCCCTAGCCACGGCGCGTAGCGGCGCGGGATTCTCCATCGCCCAGGTGGGCAGCGATATCGTGGTGAAGTACATCCCCGAGCCTTCCTCCTCCTCGTTGATGTTGCTGGGCCTCGCCGGTCTGACCGCCGTGCGGGCGCTGCGGCGGAAGGTTTAAGTTTTTTAGCCGGTAGGGTCGGTTACCCTTAACCGACCATGCGGAGTGCCGATCGTTGAATCATCAACATGGACGGCGAGGGGTCGCCGTCCCTACCAGTACGTAAGGCCATTCCTCGGGTGTTGATACGAACCCCGCACGCACTGGATTTTGCATCACATATTTCCACTTCTGTTGGGCGCTAGATTCAGAACGAAGCCTGTGATCAAAGAAACCCCGTTGCCATCGAATCTTTAGACGCTTCGCCGCGAGACGTTTCCATGAGGATACTGTCGATTCAAGAATTCGATTGCCGAAAACAGAAAGTATAGCGTGCAGATGGTCCGGCATGAGAACGACAAGATCCACATGCCAGATTCTTCGGTGATGGTAATCTTGGATCAGATCTATGATTTCATGACCGGTTTCGAGATGGCAAAGCTGATTGAGCCCATGGGGGCGGGTACATATCGTCAGAAACCATTCTGGTGATTCAATTCCTGGTGGGGGGCAGTGATCCAGAACCTTGCGATGGCTAAAAAGAATGTCCACATAGTATTAAACCGACGAAAAGAATAAAGGATTCGCTGAAAAATCGGTAGGGTCGGTTACCCTTAACCGACCATGCTGGGCGCCGATTGTTGAGTGGTTCAGCATGGACGCGTAGGGATACCCGTCCCTACCGATGCACGGGGGGTCATACGACAGGCAGCCAACATGGACCGGTAAGGGTACCGGTCCCTACTGTGTTCCCGCCGCCAGTCCCACGCACCTCGGATCGGTGGCTCCGTCGAACGAGCCATCCGGATTCCGGACGAGGATCTGGGTGAATCCAAAACTTTCCTCCTCCTTCAGCTGGTGGCCCATGGCCTGGAGCTTTTTCTTCACCTCCTCCGGCACCGCCTTTTCCATCCGGATCTGGTCCGGCGACCACTGGTGGTGGAACCGTGGTTGCACCACCACCTCCTTTGGCTTCATTTTTGCGTCCAGCGCATAGCTTAGCCCAAGGAGAACCTGGGAGATGATCGTCGGACCACCGGCGCCCCCGATGGCCATTACCACCCGGTCCTCCTTCATTACCAGGGTGGGACTCATGCTGGAGAGGGGACGCTTGCCCGGGGCGATGGCGTTGGCTTCGCCGCCCACCAGCCCGAAGTAGTTGGGGATCCCGGGGGCGACGGCAAAATCATCCATCTCGTTGTTCATCAGAATGCCTGTTCCCGGAATGACCACCTTGGAACCGAATGGCGTGTTGATCGTGGCGGTGCAGGAAACCCAGTTGCCCTCGGCGTCGGCCACGCAGAAATGGGTGGTGTGTTTGTCGAAAACGTTGCCCTGCCAGTCCGGCGGCGTTCCGTGGGTCACTGGCGTGGCCTTTTTGGGGTCGATCTTGGCGGCCAGTTCCCTGGCGTAGACGGCGTTGGTCAGGCCGCGAGGCACATCCACGAACGCGGGATCGCCCAGCCAGTAAGCGCGGTCGGCAAAGGCCAGTTTCATCACTTCCGTCATCCGGTGAAGAAACTCCGGCGTGCCCGGTTTGGGCATCCTGCCTTCCATCGCCTCGAGGATGTTGAGCATCTCGGCCACGTGGATGCCGCCGGAACTGGGAGGGGGAAATCCCACGATCGTCCAGCCGCGGTAGCCGGTGAGGAGCGGGCTGCGCTCCTTGGGTTTGTACTCCCGGAAGTCCTCGGCGTTGAGAATGCCGCCGCTCGATTTCATGTATTTCTCCACGGTTTTGGCAAAGGCGCCCCGGTAAAACCAGTCCGTCCCCTCCCTGGCGATCGTCCGGTAACTCTGCGCCAGATCCTTTTGGACGATTTTTTCGCCCTCGAGGTAAGGGGAGCCGTCCGGTTTGAGGAAAATCGCCTTCGAGGAGGGAAAAAGGGCGAGGTTGGTGGCCTGCCCCGCCAGCTTCCTGGCGTAGACGCGGTCGATCGCAAATCCCTCTTCCGCGTGGCGTGTGCCCGCATCGAGCGCCCTGGCGAAGGGGAGTTTTCCGTGTCGACGCACCGCTTCCGCATAGACGGCGAGGGCACCCGGCGTGGCGGAGGCGAGGGGGCCGGTTTTGCTCAGCTCGTCCACGGGTTTTCCCTCACGGAGATACATGTCCCGCGTGGCTTTGGCTGGGGCGGTTTCCCGGCCGTCCATGGCCACGAACGTCCCGTCTGCCAACCGGGCGAGGAAGAAGCATCCGCCGCCGATTCCCGAGTTGTGGCCGTCGACCACGCCGAGGGTGAGGGCCACGGCGGCAGCGGCATCGATGGCGTTGCCGCCGGCTTGGAGGGCATCCAGTCCGGCCCGGGTGGCGAGTGGCTGGACGGAGGCGACGTATCCCTCGGTGGCGCGGGCGGAGGCAAGGGCGGCGGCCATCAGGACTGGAAAAAGGAGGCGCACGGCGAAAGGGTCACTCGCCGGCGGCCACATTGGTGCGGCGCTCGTCGGCGAAACCCTCCCGCTTGCCATCCGGCAGGATGCGGACCACGTTGACGCTGCCGAAATAGTACTGGTTTCTCTGCTTGAAGCTGGTCTGCCAGTTTTTTTTCAGTTCCTCGGCAAGGACCGCGTCGAATCCCTCCTCCAGATCGAGGGCGTTTTTGGGTTCGGACGGGCTCTTGGCGCGGTTCAGGTGAAAGCGGGGCTGATCAATCGCGGCCACCGGGTCCATGCCGAAGTCGATCAGGTTGCTGAGCACCTGGTAGACGCCGGTGGGGATCCGATCCGAGGCGGGAGAGCCGAGGACGATGCAGGGTTTGCCTTTTTCCATGACGATGACGGGGGCCATGGTGCTGCGGGGGCGTTTGCCGGGTTCGGC
>DFCD01000148.1:3659-8595 GCA_002366885.1 Verrucomicrobia bacterium UBA3063 | reverse complement strand
AGCTCCGCAAAAATCCGGAATGCCCCATGTGCGGGAAGAAAAGAACCATCACCGGCCTGATCGATTACGAGCAGTTCTGCGGCGCCCCTGCCCGCGAGGGCCCGGTTCATCAGGAGACCCCCCAGGTTCCGGAAATCACCTGTCAGGACCTCAAAAAGAAGATCGATTCGAGAAAGCCGTTTGTGCTCATCGATGTGCGGGAACCCCATGAGTTCCAGATCTCCCGCATTCCCGGTTCCACCCTGATCCCGCTGGGCGATGTGCCGAAGCGCTGGCAGGAAATTCCCGCCGACCAGGAGATCGTCCTGCACTGCAAAGCCGGCATCCGCAGCGCCAAAGCCCTGCTCTTCCTGCAGCAACAGGGATATAAAAAACTCCTGAACCTCAAGGGCGGCATCGATGCCTGGTCGGAGGAAGTGGATCCTTCCCTGCCCCGCTATTGAAAAAAACATCCCTACTCACACTGGCGCTGGCCCTGATCGCGGCCACTTGCCTGGCCGGAGGGGAGACCACCCTGAAAATCGGCGAGGAAAAGCTTCTTGTGGAAGTCGCCGTCACACCCGGGGAGCAGGCCCAAGGCCTGATGAACCGGGATTTCCTGCCTGCCGAACGCGGGATGCTTTTTGTTTTTCCCCGCCCCAAAAAGGCTTCCTTCTGGATGCGAAACACCTCCCTTCCGCTGGATCTTGCCTTTCTGGATTCCGAGGGGTTCATCCTGGAAATCCATCCCTTGGTTCCTTTTGAAGAGACCCCCGTGGACAGCAAATCCGAAAAGGTGGCCTATGCGATTGAAACAAATCGCGACTGGTTCGCCAGTCGCGGGCTCAAGCCAGGCCTCAAGGTCCAAGGCCTGCCCCGCTAGCTTATCCCCAGAGCTGCCGGTCCAACGTCCGGTACTGGATGGCCTCGGCTAGGTGATCCGGTTCCACGGATTCACTTGCCGCCAGGTCCGCGATCGTCCGGGCCACCTTCAAAATCCGGTCCAAAGCGCGGGCACTGAGCCCCAGATCCGTCATCGCATGCGACAGCAAGGCCTTGGCCTCCGCATCCAAAGGAACAAACTTCCGCAGTTCCCTGGGGCCCATCTGGGCGTTATGGAAAAGTCCCGTGCCGCGCCCCAGTCTGCACCCTTGAAGCTCCCTGGCTTTCTCCACCCTCGTGCGGATCGTCGCCGAACTTTCCCCCGGCTCCGCCGAAAGCAGCTCCTCATGTTTCAACGCCGGCACTTCCAGATGCAGATCGATCCGGTCCAACAACGGTCCACTGATCCGGCTAAGATATTTCTTGGAAGCCTTGCCCGGCCCCCTCGCCTCCATCGTTCCCCGCGGATTCGGATTCATCGCCCCAACAAACATGAACCGCGCCGGGAAGGTCAGACTTCCGGCCGCCCGCGAAATCGTCACCTGGCCGTCCTCCAGCGGTTGCCGCAAAACCTCGAGGGCCGACCGCCGGAATTCCGGCAACTCATCCAGAAAAAGAACCCCGTTGTGGGCCAAACTCACCTCTCCCGGATTCGGGTTGGCCGAACCGCCGATCAGGCCGATATCGGAAATCGTGTGATGGGGACTGCGGAACGGCCGTTGCTTGACGAGGGAGTCATCCGTTTTCAGCAGTCCCGCCACGCTGTGAATCCGGGTGGTTTCCAAAGATTCTTCCAGCGACATCTTCGGCAAAATCCCGGGAATCCGTTTGGCCAGCATGCTCTTTCCCGAGCCCGGCGGGCCAATCATCAGCGCATTATGGTTTCCCGCCGCCGCGATCTCGAGCGCCCGCTTCACCGCCTCCTGTCCTTTTACCTCGGAAAAATCGGGCCCGGGCTCCCGCGGGTGATGTCCATTCGTTCCGTTGGCCATCGCCACGGGCGGGGGAAATTTTCCCTCCACCACCCCGGCCGCCTCCCGCAAATCCCGCACCGGTACCACCCGGATCCCCTCCACCACGGAGGCCTCAGAGGCATTCATCGCCGGGACCATCAAGCCGCGGACCCTCCTCTGCCGGGCCAGCAGGGCCACCGCCAAGGTTCCCCGCACCGGCCGGACCTCTCCGTTCAGGCCCAACTCCCCCACGATCATCCACTCCGCCAACCGCTCGCGGCAAACAAACCCGCCGCAGGCCAGCAGCCCGAGGGCAATCGGCAGGTCAAAACAGGGTCCGGTTTTTTTCAGATCCGCCGGGGCGAGGCTGGCCGTGATGAAGCCCTCAGGACAGGCGAAGCCATTGTTGTAAATCGCGGCCCGCACCCGTTGGCGCGACTCCTTCACCGCCGCGTCGGGCAGGCCCACCACCACAAAGTTTTCCTTGGAGCCGCCCGCATCCACCTCCACGGAGACCGGACACGCCTCCACGCCGAGGACGGTGGCGGACCAGGTGCGCACAAAGGAGTTCATCGGCTCCACCCCACGCCGGCATCCTCGAGCCGGTAGGCGTGACGGATCCAACGGCAACGCGGGATTTCCCCGGTTGCCTGCCATACCTCCACGATATCGAACCGCACGGGCGGAGGTCGGCAGCGCAACTCCCGCAGGTAGGCGTTGGCCGCACCGATAATTTTTCTCTGCTTTCCCCAGGTAACCGACGCCTCCGGAGCCACCCGGGCCCGGGGATGGCGGGACTTCACCTCTACCATGACCAGTTCCCGCCCGTGGCGGGCCACCAGATCGACCTCCCCGCCCCGATGGCGGTAGTTGCGGACAAGAATTTTTAGCCCGGCCCGGCCGAGAAACCGGGCGGCCACCTTTTCCCCGTGCCTACCGGCGTCTCCGGGATTCTCCCATGCCGGGCAGGCACGGCGATCCCACGGGTAAAAAAGCCCGGCGATGGAGCGGACAAGGCCCGTGATCGGCAAGGGCACGAAGGTGCGCCACCGTCCCATACCCGCGGTTCCGGTCCCATCCATAGGAGGGATATAACTTGGAAAACTCGAAAAGGATTCGGTCCCTGGAAAACTTCGCGATCACCGAGGCCGCCGCAATCGAGGGACAGATGCCGTCCCCATCCACAACCGCCACGTGTTCCCTCCCCAAATGGCGTGCCGGCAAACCGTCCACCAGGATCACCCCTTCTTCCAGCGGAAGCGCATCCAGAGCCCTGCGCATGGCCAGTTGACTGGCCACCAGAATGTTCCTTTCGGCGATCTCCTCCACCGAGGCTTCTCCCACCGCCCAAACTCCCGCCTCCCCCCCCGTCAAACGGAGATAAATTTCCTCTCTCTTTTTCGGGGTCAGTTTCTTGGAATCATCCAGCCCGGGGATCCGCGTGCCGCTTTGGTGGAAACGGTAGGCTGCCGCCACCACCGGACCGGCCAAGGCGCCCCGGCCCGCCTCATCCACCCCCGTGACGACCGCGCCGCCGGCCTTGGCCCGCTCGGCTGTCCAGTCCGGGGGAATGGCTCAGCTCCGCTTGGCCGTCTCCGCTTCCCTGACGGACATGTCGGCCCGCTTGCGCAGGTAGAAAAGCTTGGCCCGGCGGGGTGCCCCGCGGCTGTCCACCTCGATCTTCTCGATGCGGGGGGAATGAAGCGGGAAAATGCGCTCCACGCCTTCCCCATAACTGATCCGGCGCACGGTGAACTGCTCGTTCAGGCCGCGTCCCTTGCGGGCGATCACCGTGCCGGCGAAGAGCTGGGTCCGCTCCTTGTCGCCCTCCTTGACCCGGGTGAAAACCCGCACCTTGTCGCCGACCCGGAAACCGGACCGGCCTTCCTTTAACTGCTCCTTTTCGATGGTTTCGATGACCTTCGCGCTCATACGGACTCCTCCTTGAGTATCGTCTTTTCTGCCGTCTTTGTCGTTCCAAGTAAATCTCCGCGCCGTGCCCGGGTCCGGGCCAACGCCTGCTCCCTGCGCCAGGCCCCGATCTCGGCGTGATGCCCGGAAAGCAGGACCTCGGGGACTTTCCTCCCACGGAAATCTTCCGGTCGGGTATACTGCGGGCCTTCCAGCAGGCCCGCCTCAAAAGAGTCCGTCCCGGCGGACTCCTCGTTCCCCAGCACGCCCGGAATCAGCCGGACCAACGCGTCAATCAGGGTCAACGCCGGCAAGGTTCCGTTGCTCAGCACGTAGTCGCCCACGGAAATCTCCTCGTCGATCCACCCCTCGCGCACCCGCTCATCGATTCCCTCGTAATGCCCGCTGACCAGCAGCAGCCGCTGGTGCCGCGAGACCAGGGATCGCACGTGTCCCTGGGTCAGTTTTTTCCCCTCCGGGGTCAGATAAACAACGTGGGCGCGGTCCGCCCCTTCTCCGCGAAGGTGCTCAATGGCATCCACCAGGGGTTCGGCCTTCATCACCATGCCCGGGCCGCCGCCGAAGGGTCGGTCGTCCACGGTCTTATGACGGTCGCGGGCGTAGTCACGGAGCTGGTGGACGCGGATTTTCACCAAGCCGGCCCGCTGGGCCCGGCCAAGGATGCTCTCGGCCATCACCGCCTGGGCCATCGCGGGAAACAGGGTCAGCAGATCGATGGTCATGCCGTCAACTCCCCGTCCTCCACTTCGACAAACACCCGCCGGTTGTCGCGGCTGGCGGCGTTGAGGAGGGAACGGATCGCCTCGATGGTCCGACCGTTGCGGCCGATGATCCGGCCCAGATCTTCCGGATTTACGCGGATGCGGAAAAGAATCCCGCGGTCGTCGGAGGTTTCCTCGACATCCACCTCTTCGGGATGGGTGACGATACGCCCCAGAACCATTTCGAGAAAATATCGCATGGAAGTCCGGGGCTCACCGGGAGGTTTACGACTTGGCGGAGCGACGGGCCTTGCGGATGAAGCCCGCCACCGTCTCGCTGGCCTTGGCCCCTTTGCCGATCCAATGGTCAATCCGGTCCAGCTTCAGCTTCATGCCTTCCTGCTTGCCCATGGGATCATAGGTGCCCACAAGCTCCAGAAATCGCCCGTCACGCGGATTCAACTTGTCCGTCACCACCACGCGAAAATA
>DFCD01000148.1:0-3627 GCA_002366885.1 Verrucomicrobia bacterium UBA3063 | reverse complement strand
TCTCCTTTGGTTGTCCTTCGGGTGTCTCGGCATCCGGCGCAAGCCCCGCAGGCGAACTTCAAACCCTACCCGTGGCGGTCCGTTTTTCCAAGAATAAAGTCCGCAGGCTCAGGCTTTTCCGACGGCAATCGCTTCCACGCATTCCAACCACGCATGGATAATCCACCCGTGGATCTCCTGAATTCGCGAGGTATCCTCACTGGGAACTACGATGGCATGGTCACACAATTCCCGGGCAGGCCCGCCGCCCTTTCCTAAGGCACCTATCCGCAACAATTTGCGCTCTTTTGCGACCCGAAGGGCTTTCAAAATATTCGGAGATTTCCCGCTCGTGCTGAAAACAACCAGAACATCCCCCGGTTGCCCAAAGGCCTCGAGTTGCCGGGAAAAGACATCCTCAAAAGACCAGTCATTGCCGATGCAGGTCAACGCCGTGCCGTCCGCGGTTAGGGCCAAGGCAGGCAGGGCCTTCCGGTTGGAGCGGTAACGCCCGGTCATTTCCTCCGCCAGGTGCATGGCATCGGCCGCGCTGCCCCCGTTGCCACAGGCAAGAAGTTTGGATCCCGAGCGGATCCGCTCGGCGATGGCCCGGCCGGCTGACTCCACCGCCGGAACCAGTGCGTGACACCGCTTGACGGTCTCCTCCAAGGCGGAAAGATCGTGGGCGAGATTCATGAGGCGTTCCCGCTAGTTTCCCACGGATGATGAAAATCGTCGAAAAATATCTTTGGAGGTCGGTCCTGGTCCCCCTCGGTTTTGTCATCACCGCCCTGTTCACCCTTTGGTTGACCTTTGATGTTTTCGACAAGATCGGCCGGCTGATGGAGAAGGGGCCGACCCCCTGGCTCTTGGCCAAGTATTTTCTGGTTCAGCTCCCCGATCTTGCCCAGTCAATCCTCCCCGTCGGGATCCTCTTCGCCACTCTTTACGTGCTGGCTTACTTCTCCCGGCATCGGGAATCGGTCGCCCTGCTCGCCGCCGGCATGAGTCCGATGATTTTGGCCCGCCCTTTCCTGATTTGCAGCGCCGGCCTGTCCCTCCTGCTTTACTTCTTTTCCTTCTCCCTCTCCCCCACAGCCCAGGCGAACCGGGAGAAGGTGAAGCGGCAAATCAAAAAGGAGGGGATTGAGGAAAACAGCTTCTCCCAGTTGGTCTACCGGTCTCCCCGGATGCCCGGAAAAACCGAGGGCACCCTTTGGTACATCGGCCGGCTCGATCTGCGGGCCCAAACCCTCCAGGACGCCGAAATCCTCATCCGCACGGAACCGGAAGGCAGGGATCGCTACAAAATTTTTGCAGCCTCCGGCCAATACCGGAACGGGGTCTGGCACCTGCAGAATGCCCGCCGGGTGGAATATGGTACGGAGACGGGAGTGGAAACCGCCGGTCCGATCCTGCCGGAACTGGTGGCGCCGGAGCTTACGGAACCCCCGGCCATGCTTGCGGCAAAGCTGGTGCCTCCGGATGTCCTTCCCTGGCCCGAGGTGGCGCGCCTGGCCGGGGACCATGCCCGCCTCAACCAAAGACTCCGCGCACCTTACGCCACCGAACACTGGCATCGCCTCATGTACCCTCTGGCCTGCCCCCTGCTCTGCCTCTTCGGCATCGCTTTCGGCATGACCGATGCGCGTCGTAATGTTGCCGCCACCGTCTTCAGCAGTGTCTTTGTGCTTTTTTCCTTTCTCGTCTTCACCCGGCTTTCCGTGGCCCTGGGCCAGGGAAACCGTATTCCACCCTTTTTGGCAGGCACGCTTCCCATCTTCGCCTTTGGGCTGGCCGGCCTCTATTTTTTTGCGGAAAAGGTGGGATGGCTTTGGGAACTTCAGGGATGGAGCGAGGAACATCCCCGCGCCGGCATCTGGCTGCGGCGCATCGGCCTGGTTTCATGACCCGCCCGTTCTGCTTTGCGGGTTTTTTGGGCGCGGCGTTTTGCTGCCCGCTTCCGGCCGCCGACGCCCCCGTCCCGCTCCCCGCAGCCGTGGCCCAGGAAGCGTCCTCCTCCCCGACAAATCCCGAACCCCCCGGGGAGGTGGTTTCCCCGGAAAAACCGCAACCTTCCCCGGAAACCAACCCCGCACCCCATGCGAAGCCGGAAGAAGACTCCGAAAAAAAAGAGACCCTGCCTCCACTGACCCCGGAAAACTCCAATCTGAACCTGGCCGCCGACCTGGAACTGGAGACCTTGGACACCCGGGAAAAGGTCTTCCTGCCCGCAGGCACCTACCGTCAGATTCTCCGGATTCCCATCGATTCCCCCTCGATGGAATCGGTGCAAACCGTCCGCCGGGAGCGCCGCCCTGTGGTAAAACAGGAAATTCCCCCCGGTTTCCCCGGGGAGACCAACAAACCCGTCTGGATCCGCTACGAATCCCTGGAAAAAATACGCATCAACGACGAGGAACGCCGCGGAGGGATCGATCTCCCGGTGCACTCCCCGGAAACCCTCCGGCCCCGCCTTTGGTACGCCAAATCGGAAAAAGCGGACACGGCCAGCTCCGTCTTTTATTTTCTCTTTGGAGGGCTGGGCTACAGCGTGGCCAACCTTTCCGGATGGTCGGCGGGAAACACCCGCGATCTTCCGGGTGATTTCGAATACCGCCTGATCCGGAAATAAAAGAGGCAACCCCGGTCAGGGGGAGACGGCCGCGGAGGCAGTTTCCGCAGAACCGGCGGTGGGATTGAGAGGCTGGCCGTCCACCTGCAGGATGCGGGGGGTGACAAAGATGAGGGTGTTCTTCTTGATCGCCTGTTCGGTTTTTCCCTGGAAAGCCCGTCCCACCAGCGGTAAATCGCCGATCAGCGGAACCTTCTCGTCAATCTTCTGGATATCCTCACGCAAAAGTCCGCCCAGCATCAGGGTGTGGCCGTCACTCACCTCCACGGCGGGAATGTTCAGGTCGCGACGCACAAAGACAGGCTGCTGGATGTTGTTGGTGAGGATCGTCACCGGAGTGTCAAAGTAGGCCAAGGAGTAGGCCGAGTTGATCACCGTGCCGTAATTGATGAACCCCTCGAAATCAACAAAGCTCGGCTTCAGCTCCATCTGGACGCGGGTGTTGTTGCCGGTGATATCCGGCCGGACGCCGAGCTTCACCCCGATGGGAACCTCATCACTGATTTGCGAGGGGAAGGATCCGATCACCGTCTCCGGTCCGGGCACCGTACCGGTAATGGCGCCTCCGCCCGCCGGAGTGATGGTACGGATGGAGGACTGCGGATCATTGTACTCCTGGACATAGCGGAATGCCTGCGTGACCTCCACCACACCTTCCTGGCCCCGTTGTAGGACAATCGAGGGATTGGCGAGGACGTTGGCGCTGCTCTTTTGTGAAACCGCCGTGATCAGCGTCCGGAACTGCATGCCGTTGAGGATGGTGCCACCCAGTTCCATGGTGTTCAGCGCAAAGGAGCTGGTCTGATTGGTTCCGGCCAAAACCCCCTGCTGCAGGAAGGACTGCAGGGTGTTGTTGGGAAGGAGTCCGACACCCTGGATCTGATTCAACTGGGCGGTGACTCCCTGCTGCGTGGAGGCGGCGGGGGTTAAGCCGGTGTTGTTGGTCGAAAGCCCCACCGGAAAGGGGGAAAGGAGATTTACTCCGGATCCCCCCAAGGAGGAGTTGACCGTGA
>DFCD01000163.1 GCA_002366885.1 Verrucomicrobia bacterium UBA3063 | reverse complement strand
GAGACCACATCCACCTTGGTGGGGCCATCCGCATGCGCCTGGCTGCCGACCCAGGGCTGAAAAGCGTGCCACCAAAGCCCTCCCGCCACCAGGGCCAGGAGGATTTTTGTCGTGGGATCGGTTTTTAAACGGAGTGTTTTGGTTGTTCTCATTCCTTCAGAATGCCGAATCCCAAAAAAATCACGACTCGATTCTCCTCCTGGTATCCCTAGAAATGGGGAGATGAGAAAACCTTACCTCGTCAAGATCACCCTTTGTCTGCTCTGTCTTGGTCTTTCCCCTTTGTTGGGCGGGGATACCAACGCCCCGGCTTCCCCCAAGGAGGAGGTGGTCGAGGTGCAGGGCATAAAAATATGGAAGCGCGGCACCCCCACCAATGCCTACACCACCATCGGCAATGAAACCCTGATGCGCGTCACCCTGCCGGAGGCCCAAAAACGCATCGCCTTGGCCGTCCAGGCCCGCAAGGGCAACGCCGCCATCATTACCAGCATGGTGCCATCCCAGCGGCTCGACATCACCCAGAACACGGGGGTGAACCAACTGGACGGCCTGAATGTCCTTTACCAAATTATCCAAATTAAGCCCTAGCCGATATTGGCCGCTCCTCCTGCTGGCCAAAACCGTTTTCCTGGCCTGTCCGGTTTGGGCGCAGGTCGTGCCTTCCCAGGCCAACATCGATGCCTCGGCCCAGCGCCGTCTTCAGGACACCGCCGAGCAGGCCCGCCAACTCCGCCGGACCGAGGAACAAACCCTGATCCTCTCCCGGGCACTTTCCGCGGAAACCCTTTCCGGTCCGCGCGGCCCCGTCCTCACCCGGCAGGCTCTCGCCGCAATGGTCCGTCTTCGGGAAATGGGCGTCGGTACCGATGAGGCTCTTCGGAGGGCCACCCGCACTTCCGGAATCGGTCCCGACCAGGCGGCCGGAACGACCGCCTATTTTCGCGGTCTCTTTTCGAAATATTCCGGAAAGATCACCCCCTCCCTTCTTTCCAGGCTCGAGGCGGGAACCGATCCTGCCCCCGAGTTGATCCTCGCCCCTTTTGCTCCATGAAGTTTGATTGCCCGCCGGCCGGTTTTGTGGCCCGCCGGCTCCCCCGCGCTTGGGCATGGCTCCGCCCGAAAATGGAAAGGCCGCTCCTGGACGCCTGGAACAAGGCAGGACGGGAGCTTCGTTTATCGGAGGTGGCGCGGCGTCATCCCCAATCCCGCCGTTTCCACGGACGCCAACCGGTCTTTGCCGCCCCTTTCCCGCGGGAGGGAATCCTCGTGGTGCGGACCTGCGCCCACGGGGGATGGTGGGGCCGTTTTGCCGGGGATCTCTACCGCGGGCCGTCCAGGGTTTTGCGGGAAATCCGGGCCGGGGAGAGCCTCCTCGGGAGGAAAATTCCCACACCGCGCATTGAGGCCGTGATTTTTTATCCCGCGGGTCCTTTCTGCCGGATCGAGGTTGTCACCCGCCTGGTCCCCGAGAGCCTTGATCTGGTGGAATGTCTTGCCCGAAGGCCCGCCCCCGGTCAAAGAAGCAAAATCCTCCTGGCCGTTCGCAAGCTCCTCGGACAACTCGGACGATGCGGGGTGCGCCACCCCGATCTGAACGCACGGAACATCCTCCTTTCCCCAGGCCCGCATGGCTGGATCGCCCATCTTCTCGATGTGGATGCGATCTCCCTGGGGGAGCCCTCCCTCCCCTCAACGGACAGAGCCAACCGAAACCGGCTCCTCCGTTCGCTGTTCAAACGGTCCCGCCTCGGCGACCTGGGCTGCAGCGAAGCCGAGGTGACCCGGATCTGGAAAGAACTTTTCCCGAGATCATGAACCTCCCCTCGAACCCCCGGGTTTGCATCGTCCTCCTCAGCGCGGTCGGCGATGTGGTCCACGCCCTTCCGGTGGTCAACGCCATCAAACGGGCCCACCCCAAGGGGAAAATCACCTGGCTGCTTCAGGATGCGGGGGCTTCCCTCCTCCAGGGCCACCCTGCCATCGACGAGATCCTCTTGTTCCGCCGCAAAGCCGGTCTTGCCGCCTTTATCCAGACCGCCCTGCAACTGCGGGATCGCACCTTTGATGTCGTGCTGGATCTTCAATGCTACTTCAAGGCTTCCCTTCTTACCGCATTTTGTCGGGCCCCCGCCAAGGTCGGACTCGACCCCGCCCGCGCCCGGGAATTCAACTGGATCGTCAACAATCACCATCTTCCCAAGCGCCCTGTCAACCATGTCCAGGAGCATTTCCTCGAGTTTCTCGATTACCTTCAAATTCCGCGGGAGCCGGTCGAATGGAACCTGGGCCCCTGGCCCTCGGAACGGCCTTGGCAGGCGAATTTCTTCGATTCCATCCCCCGCCCCCGCGTGGCCCTGGTGGCCGGCACCAGCAACCCGAGGAAAGACTGGATTCCGGAGCGCTGGGTCGAACTGAATGACCACCTGCACCGCGAATTCGGCCTCGCCACCATCCTGGTCGGGGCAAAGACACCTCGCGAGACCGCCCTTGGCAAAAGGATGGGCGCCGAGTGCCGGCATCCTCCGGTGAACGCCCTAGGCTCCGGCCTTCGCCACCTGGTCTCCATCCTCGATGCCTGTGACTTGGTGATTTCCCCCGACACCGGCCCCCTCCACCTTGCCGGCGCGCTTGGCAAACCCGTCATCGGTCTCTACGGCTACAACAGCCCCGCCCGCGTTGGCCCCTGGCGCCAGGATCGGCGTCTTCTCGTGGACGCATTTCATGATTCCGGCGAGGCCCCGCAAATGACCTTCACCCACCGGCCCGGACGGATGGGAAAAATCCCGGTGTCCGAGGTGCTGGATCGGGTGAAAATTTGGGCCGCCGCTCAGAAGCGGTAGTATATTTCGGTCGCCAGCGTCCAGAGTGAATTTGAGGCCGGAGGACTCAGCGGTTCCTCGAGATAGTCCACGCTCGAATTGGCTGACTGGGTCGTCCCCGCCCCCCAAGCAAAACGCCCTTCCCCCCGCCACACCAGTTCCTCGGTGATCTTCACCGCCAGGGTCAGGGTATAGGCGTAATAGTCCCCGCCGCTCAGCCGGGTGGTCTGCGGCAACACAAAGTTGCTGGTGTGCACGTATTCCGCCCGCCCGGTCAGGGTGACCGGATCCAGCAGGGTCCAGCCGGAATACAGCCCGGTGGTGACATAAGAAGTGGGAGCTTCCACGCCGGAGTCGCCGGTTCCCGATCCCCCGGTCACATTGAAGGCAAGGCTCCACCGATCCTCCGCCAAGGCCGGCGACCACTCGCCGATCAGGTTGAGGGCATAATAAAAATCCTGGTCAAGGGAAACCCGGGCATTGGCTCCGTGGGTTCCCCAAGGAGTCGTATAAAAACCAGGCTGCAACGAGGCATTTCCACCGGGGCTACTGATTTTTCCGTAACCAAAAACCGAGTACTCATCCCCCTGGCCGAAGGACCCCCGATCGTTGCTTTCCCCGGAGCAGTTTCCGATCCCCGCGGCGATGTCCAACAGCGGATCCGGGGAAAAAATGGCAAGAATCCCCACGTTGTCCTGCGGCATGAAGGCATCGGAGATTCCGAAGGTGATGCAGGGATTGTCCGGGCGCCAGATCGTTTCGTATCCGATCACCGCCTGGAATTTACCCACCCAGGCTTCCATCGCGACTTCCGGCACCCAGACCTTGGCGAAAGCCTCCCCGATATAGAGGGCATTGCCGTTGGGACCAACCGGGGAGGTGGCCGCTCCAGCCGCGTTGTAATAGGTGGCGTCCTCTCCGACCATCATGCCCAGTTGAAACCCCGCATGGGCCTGACGGCTCTCCCGGGTCAGGGGCTGCTCCAAGCGCAACCACAGCGCGCTTAGATTGAAATCGCCCTTGGGAATCGTGTCGGAAGGAAAATCCAGCGGGTTGGACGCCGTGCCGGGTCCGAAGTTGTAGAGATAAGTGCCATCGACATAGCCGGTCAAGCGGAGGGGGGCCTCCGGCGGAGGGCCAAACCGCTCCGCCATGGCCTCTTCCCTCTGTTCCCGTTCCGGAACGATGGACTGTTCGTCACCGGGAACTTGTCCCCAGCCTGTGGCCGGGACCAACGGGAAAAAGACAAGGCAGGTCTGGACGAGAAGCCGCGCCGAACCTAAATTACCTAGGTGCGCATCCACACACTAATCTTACCCGCCTTGGTGTTAGCCGTCACGCTCTGGGCCGAACCAGCCAAGGAAGTGAAAAAATTCGAGGCGGACACGGACGGCATGTCCAAGGCGGAAGTGCGTGCCTATCTGGGACGGGGGCCGGACGAGGAACTTAGCCCGCATCTCTGGCGCTATCGCGGGAGCTGGACGAATTCAGAAACCTTGGACTCCTTCAACACCGTGGATGTTGCCTTTGGAATGTTGACCGATTCCCACAAATACGGCGTGATGCGCTTTAATTGGGACAACACCAGCCCGAATCCCGACAATCTTCCCTGAACCTGCCCCCCGGCCGGTTAGCGGTGCAGGTCTTTCCGGAAATGTCCGCGGCTCCAACGAAAAACAAGAACCGCCACGGGAATTGCCATCAAAGTTACCCCTGCCCCTGCCAAATCCCTTCGAAGAGACTGCCCCTCGGCCACCCCCATGACCGTCCAGAGAAAAAGAAGCAATCCCAAAGCACCAAAAAAAATGGAAAGAGGCTGAAAAATGCGCCGGAACTCCTCTGCCTCCTGCCTGCGACGAAGCCTTGTGTCCCGGTGGTGAGTCAACATCTTGGCACGATCTAGGCATTTTCTGTTTTGTCAATAATCCAGCCTTGCTGCGGTTGCCTGCAGAATTCTTTCCCGTTGTTTAACAAGTTCATCAGTCTTTGGCCTGGTGGCTTCCTTTTTTCTTGTTACCCAGAATCAGTTACGTGACCTTGGCCAGGATGCGACGGCATAAGCCAGACCCCAGCCAGCGCCGCAGGCCCCGGAACCACCGGGTGATTACCTATTTTGACAATATGCTGTTTTCTGCCTTCCCAGATTACCTGCATTCTGCGCCCGAGGAATTTCCTGCTCCGGCTCTCAATTCTTCGGGGGGGCAAGGG
>DFCD01000133.1:413-2659 GCA_002366885.1 Verrucomicrobia bacterium UBA3063 | reverse complement strand
GCATCAATCCCCAGGCCTTCTACTATTACGGCCCTTGGGGAATTCAGGCAGAGTATATCGTTCAAAGCCAAGGGTTAACCCTGAACACCGGGGATGCGACCCAGCAGCGTCAAATTCGTGATACCAGCTGGGCTTGGCAAGCCACTCTCTCGTACAACATCACCGGAGAGGACAACAGCTTCGATAGTCTGGTTCCGAAGAACAATTTTGACTTCTTCCAATCGGACGATCCCGATGCCGTGGGTTTGTGGCAGGTCGCGTTTCGGGCTGACCAATTGCAGCTGGATAGCGACCTTTTCCGCCAACCGACTCCCGGAGGTTCCAACACTTTTGCGAGTGGTAATGCGACGAGCAACGTAAGAGGATTTAATTCGTACGGTTTGGGCCTGAACTGGTACCTGAATCCAAACATCCGGGCTTATTTCAATGTCATCTATACGCCCTGGTACTACTCCAGTAATTTTGGACCTGCTTCTTCCGGTGGCTCTGCGGGTGGGACCGGAAATAACGCCCCCGGCCAGGGCAATTCAATCTCCAACGATGAGATCGCCTTTACGGCAAGGCTACAGCTGTTCTTTTAACCCCAATTCAAACCAAAAGGAAAAACATCATGAAACCCAAACTGACCTTGCTGGCTGGGCTCTGTGCCCTGGCCCTCACCGCCCAGGCCGGGCGGGAACTCCTCAACGTCTCCTATGACCCCACCCGCAAGCTGTACGAACAGTACAACGAGCTCTTCCGGGCTTACTGGAAGAAAAAGACCGGGGAAGACGTAAAGATCAACCAGTCCCACGGAGGCTCGGGCAAACAGGCCCGCTCGGTGATCGACGGCGTACCCGCCGACGTGGTCACCCTCGCCCTTGCCGGCGACATCAACAATATCGTCACCCGGGGTAAATCGGTACCTAAGGATTGGCAGACGTTCCTGCCTCACAACAGTACCCCCTACCAGTCCACCATCATCTTTGTGGTCCGCCCCGGCAACCCGAAGAACATTAAGGACTGGGGCGACCTCGCCCGGGAGGGCGTGCAGGTCGTCACACCCAACCCCAAGACCTCCGGCGGCGCCCGATGGAACTTCCTCGCGGCCTGGCGCTGGGCGGAGAAGGAGTTCAAAGGGGACCAGACGAAGATCAAGGAGTACATCAAGCAGCTTTACAGTAACGCCCCAGTCCTGGATACCGGGGCCACGGGTTCCACTATCACCTTTGTGAAACGGAAAATCGGCGACGTTTACTTGGCCTGGGAAAACGAAGCGCGACTGATTGAGTCCGAGTTTCCCGGACAGACCGAAATCATCATTCCGCCCTCCAGTATCCTCGCAGAGCCCCCCGTGGCGGTGGTGAAGAAGAACGCCATCAAAAACGGAAACGAGGATCTCGCCGAGGCCTACCTGAAGTTCTGGTACACCCCGGAAGCCCAGGAGCTGGCCGCCAAGAACTACTTCCGGCCCAGCGATAAAAAGGTGCTGGCCAAATACGCCGACCAGTTCCCCAGCCTCGAGCTTGTGGACATCAATCACTTCGGCGGCTGGGCTGAAGCTCAGAAAAAGTTCTTCGACGACGGCGGCATCTACGACGAGATCTTCATCAAGCGCTAAACAATACGTCCCTAGCCGTTATGCCAATCCATCACGACATTCTCGACACCATCGGCCGGACCCCGCTGATCCAGTTGCGGCGGGTGTCCGCCGGGTTGCCGGCTACCGTGGCGGTGAAGGCGGAGTTTTTCAATCCGCTCGGCAGCGTCAAAGACCGGATCGGCGCGGCGATGATAACCGCCGCCGCCAAGGAAGGGCGTATCACCCCGAAAACCACCATCATCGAACCCACCTCCGGCAATACAGGGATCGCCCTCGCCTTTGTCGCCGCCGCCCGTGGCCACAAAATGATTCTCACCATGCCGGAGAGCATGAGTCTCGAGCGGCGTACCCTCCTCGCCCTGCTGGGGGCGAACCTCGTCCTTACCCCAGCCGCCGAGGGGATGAAGGGGGCCATCGCCCGGGCCGAGGCCCTCGCCAAGGACATCCCGGATTCCTGGATTCCCCAGCAGTTCAAAAATCCCGCCAACCCGGACATCCACCGCAAGACCACCGGGGAGGAGATTTGGAAAGATCCGGAAGGCAAGGTCGACATCCTGGTTTCCGCCGTCGGTACTGGCGGTACAATCACCGGCGTGGCCGAGGTCATCAAGCCCCGTAAAAAATCCTTCCAAGCCATCGCGGTGGAACCCAAGGACTCCCCCGT
>DFCD01000133.1:0-401 GCA_002366885.1 Verrucomicrobia bacterium UBA3063 | reverse complement strand
GGGACCGGCGCCGGCTTCGTGCCGGACAACCTCCATCTCGACATTGTCGACGAGGTCATCACCGTCAGCAACGAGGACGCCATCCATATGGCACGTCGGCTGGCAAAGGAAGAAGGCTTGCTGGGCGGTATCTCCACCGGCGCCAATGTCCACGTGGCGCTGGAAGTGGCCAGGCGGCCGGAGAATAAAGGAAAGCTGATCGTCACCATCGGCTGCAGTACCGGGGAGCGTTACCTCTCCACCGCCCTCGCCGAGGAGGCCCGCAAGGCTGTCGCCGGTTAAAAAATGATCGCTCTTTCCTCCCACTCCTCTCCCGTGCATGGGCCGAGCCTCACAGCCCTCCTCGCCCCGCTCGAAAATCTTCTCGGAAAAAATCGGCATCTCACGGCCCACAAGCTCGT
>DFCD01000103.1 GCA_002366885.1 Verrucomicrobia bacterium UBA3063 | reverse complement strand
ACCCCGCCCCCCAAGGACTGGAATGGCGTCTGGCAAACCGCCTCCAAATAGCCTCAGACCCGGCAGGACCCGCCCCAGGGTGGATCGCCGTACCTAAATTCTGGTGAGAGCCCTGAATGTGGAGTGCCTTCCTTGCCAGGACCTCTCTTTGAATTTTCAAAGCGGCAGGATCATCGGCCCCTGCCCTGCCTATTTTGGTGGAAAAAGAAGTTCCTTGGCTCATTTTGTTCTTATGCGGGTGTTTCTTCTTTTGTTTTTTGGGGGAATTTTTTCCTGTCCAGCCCAAACCCTGCCCTGGCCGGAAGGCGAAAAACTCACCTATCTGATCGAGTGGGGCATCGTCCATGCTGCCGAGGGCACTTTCACCGCCACCGCCGAACACGGGAAGGAAGGCGTCCAGAGGTTCGACCTCTATCTCCGTTCCCGGGGTCCGATCGAGGCTTTCTACCCCATCCGTAGCCGTTTCGTCTCCCTGACCCAGGTCAAACCCTGGCGCTCCCTCGAGTACCGCCAGGACCGCAGCGAGGGTGGCAACCTGCGGACGCGAAAAACTATCCCCGAATATTCCGTCAAACTCGGCCGCTTCTGGCCAGGACCGGGCAAACCGGAGGAGAACTTCGACCTTCCCGAGGGTCCCTGTGAGGATTTTGGTTCCATGCTTTACCACCTTCGTTACCACCCGTGGAAAAAAGGGGAATCCATCGTCTGGAACATCCTGGAAAACAAGGAACCCCTCTTCGGCAGGATGACCTGCACCGAGATCGGGGAGATCGAACTGGGGGACCGGGAACCCCGCCGGTTGATCCAGCTCCGCTGTGAACCGGTGGGGGCCTCCCGACGGCACCAAGGCTGGCTGGATCTGTGGATGACCGATGACGAACGTCGCCTACCCCTCCTCGCCCACCTGAAATTCCGCTACGGCACTTTCCAGATCCACCTGATACGCGGGGGCGGCCCCGGAAACGACTGGATGCCGGACGGGGAGCCAATTCCCGTTTTCTCCGACACCGATCACCGTTGAGTCTTTTCCTCCGATCGCGGGGAAATACCGGTCAGGCCGTCAAATCCTTCCCTTGGTGCTGGGAACACCCCTGACCCTGCCATCACGCCTGACCGCCTCCTCCAAAGCGCGGGCCAAAGCCTTGAAAAGGGCCTCGATCTGGTGGTGAACATCCCGGCCGTACAGCACCTCGGCATGCAGGTTCATTCCTCCCTGCACGGAGAGCGCCCGAAAAAACTCCTCCACCAGCTGGGCGGGAAAATTCCCCACCTTCCCGCGCTGGCTCAACCCGCGTAGTTCCAGATAAGGCCTTCCGCTCAGATCCACCGAAACACGGGCCAAGGTCTCATCCATGGGCACATGGGCCGTCCCGTACCTGCGGATTCCCTCCTTTTTCCCCAGCGCCGACGTCAGCGCCTGGCCCAGCACGATCCCCACATCCTCCACCGTGTGGTGCAGGTCGACATCGAGATCCCCCTTGGCCTTCACCTCCAGGTCGAAAAGCCCGTGCCGGGCAAACAGGTTCAGCATGTGGTCGAAGAAGGGGATTCCCGTCTTCACCTTGGCCGTACCCCGCCCGTCCAGTCCCAGGGTGACGGTGATTTCCGTCTCGCTCGTTTTGCGGAACCTTCTGGCCTGCCGTTTGCCCTTGCTCATGACAGCCGAGTGTCGACGGAATCGGCGTGGGCGTCGAGCCGCTCCAACCGGGCCAACAACCCGACGATCCTGGCCGATTTTCTGACCGCGGCGGCACCGTACTCCACCACACTCACCCGCTTCACAAAGTCCTCCACCCGAAGGCCCGCAAAGGCCCGCCCCGCCCCGCCCGTCGGCAGGGTGTGGCTCGGCCCCGAAAGATAGTCTCCCAACGCCACCGCCGAGTGGTTCCCGATAAAGACCGCACCCGCGCAGCGAATCTTCTTGGCCAGCGCCTTGGCTCCCCGGCACTGCAGGGCAAGGTGCTCTGGCGCGATCGCCTCAGCCAGTTCCACCGCCTGCTTCAAATCCTTGGTCCGCACCAAAGTCGCGCCTTTCGATAGAACGCCCCGGAGATATTCGGCCCGAGGTTTTTCCCCGCTCTGGTTCAGCACCTCGGCCAGTACCTTGCCCAGGAAGAGGAAAGATGGGGTGAGCAGGAAAATCTGGCTCCCCGGACCGTGCTCCGCCTGCGCCACCAGATCCGCCGCCACCCAGTCGGCCCGCGCGCTCTCATCCGCGACCACCGCGATCTCGCTGGGACCGGGCAGAAGATCGATCCCCACCCGGCCAAACAGCTGCCGCTTTGCCTCCACCACCCAGGCACTTCCCGGCCCACAGATCTTTTCCACCGGACGGATCGTCTCGGTGCCGTAGGCCATCGCCGCCACCGCCTGGGCACCGCCCACCTGGTAAATTTCCGTGGCACCGGCCTTCTGCAGCGCCCAGCCCAGCACGGGATTCACCGGTCCGGGCGTGCAGGCCACGATCTCCTTCACCCCGGCCACGCGGGCCAGCACTACCGTCATCAAAGCCGTGGAAACCAAGGGGGCCGTCCCCCCTGGCACATAAACGCCCACCCGTCCCAGCGGCGGAAAACTTTCCCCCACGCGGGCCCCCTGCCGGTTCCGGTGCGACCAATCTGTCGGCCGGGTGGCCTTGGCAAAGTCGCCGATATTGGCCGCCGCCGCCGCCAGCGCCGCCCGCACCGCGGCGGGAGGTGCAGGAAACTTCCCCTTCACCTGCAAGGTGGTTCTGGAAATCTTCTTTTTGGAAAAACGGTTGTTGATACGGATGAGCGCGGCATCTCCTCCCTTTTCCACCTCGCGCAGGATCCTTTCCACCGCCCCCCGAACCTTGGCCTCGGGTGCAGGCCGACGGGTCAGCAGACCCAAAACCCTGGTGAAATCCCTTGGCCGGCGGCTGTCGAGAAGCCTCATCCTACTCCCACTCAATCGTCGCCGGGGGCTTGGAACTGATGTCGAGCACGACCCGGTTGATTCCCTTCACCTCGTTGCAGATGCGGTTGGAGATGCGTCCGAGCAGGTCGCCGGGTAGGCGCACCCAGTCGGCCGTCATGCCGTCCCTGCTCTCCACCGCCCGGATGGCGATGGCGTTGTCGTAGGTGCGCTCATCCCCCATCACGCCCACGCTCCGGCAAGGGAGCAGAACGGCGAAACTCTGCCAGATCCGGTAGTACCAGCCCGCCTGTTTCATCTCTTCCACCACGATCGCATCGGCCTCCCGCAGGATCGACAACTTCTTCTCGTTGATCGCGCCGAGACAGCGCACCGCCAAACCCGGCCCGGGGAACGGCTGCCGCCAGACCATTTCCCTGGGAAGGCCGAGCACCCGTCCCACCTCGCGCACCTCGTCCTTGAACAACTGGCGGAGCGGCTCGACCAACCCGAGTTTCATCCTCTTGGGCAGGCCGCCCACATTGTGATGGCTCTTGATGAGCGCAGCCGGGTTCCCCGCGATCGGCACGCTCTCAATGACATCGGGATAGAGGGTGCCCTGCCCGAGGAAACGGGCGCCCTTGCCTACGCGCTGGGCGGCCCTCTCGAACACCTTGATAAACTCGCGCCCGATGATTTTCCGCTTCCGCTCGGGGTCGGCCACGCCCTTCAGCCGCCCCAAGAACTGGCTCCGTGCGTCGACCACCGTGAGGTGGATATTCCTGTGGCGGCCGAAAATGCGGCGGACGCTCTCCGTCTCCCCTTTCCGAAGAAGACCATTGTCCACAAAGATGCAGTAGAGCTGGCGCCCGATCGCCTTGGCAAGGAGGGCGGCCGCAACGGAGGAGTCGACCCCGCCGCTCAGCCCAAGGATGACCCGATGCGGCCCGACCTGCTCGCGAATCTCATGGATTGTGCGGCGGACAAAAGAGCCCATCGTCCAGGTTCCCTCACATCCGCAGATTTTTCGCAGGAAGTTGGCAAGCATCTCCTTGCCACGGGGAGTGTGCGAAACCTCGGGGTGAAACTGGAGTCCGTAGATGTTTTCCCTGCGGACGACGGCATACGGGCTGTTTTCGGTGGTGGCAACGGACTGAAACCCCTTCGGCAACCGGGTGACCCGGTCCCCGTGACTGTTCCAGATCTCCAG
>DFCD01000119.1:20150-21570 GCA_002366885.1 Verrucomicrobia bacterium UBA3063 | reverse complement strand
TCTCCAACCGGGGAACCTTGCGGTATTTCACCTCAAACTCGTCCGCGGGGACCTCCTTGACGTTGCCGTGGCGATCCATCACGCGGACCGCTTCGACCACCTCAAACGTCCACGAGTCCATCGCCCCGGCGTTCATCCGCATCGCCCCGCCGAGTGCTCCCGGGATCCCCTCCATGAACTCCAGACCGCCGATCCCCGCCGCCTTGGCGGCGGCCACGATCTGCTTGAGGCGGGCCCCGGCCCCGGCACGGACCTTTCCTTGGACCACCTCAATCTTACTGAGCCCCGGCTTGCCGAGATTCACGCTGACGCCCGGCAAGCCACCATCGCGCACCAGCAGGTTGCTGCCGCGACCGATCACCGTGAGGGAAACATTCCTTTCCGTGCAATGCTTCACCACCTTGGCAAGGGCGGATTCGGAATCGGGCTCGAACCAGACCTGGGCGGGACCGCCGATCCGGATGGTGGTGTGCTTTTGCATCGGCTCGTACCAGCGGACATCCCCCTGCCCGGCCACCAACCTCCGGATTTCCAGAAAGAGCGGAGCCTCCGTGGCGAGGCGGTGGGCGAGCTGGGTGGAATCGCCCGCCCCCATGACGAGAAAGAAATCTCCCTCCTGCCAGATTCTTCCGAGGATCGAACGCGCCTCGGGCATCGAACCGGCAAGCTCCACCGGCACTTTCCGTTCCGCCAACCGGGCGGCGAGAACCGCCGAGCCGGAACCTTCGATCGCGTTTTCCCCGGCCGCATAAACGGGAAGCACCACGACCACATCGGCCCCGGCCAGCGCTTCGACAAAGCCATCCAGGAAGGTGGATAGGCGGGTGTGCCGGTGCGGTTGGAAGACGGCGACGACTCGCCTCCGGCCACGGGCCTTGGCAGACTCGATCGTCGCCGTCACCTCGCGGGGGTGATGGGCGTAATCGTCCACGATTTCCAGCTCCGGCGTGGAAAGAAGAATCTCAAACCGGCGGTCCGCCCGTCGAAATGCGGCCAGACCCTTGCGGATCTTTTCCAAGTCCAACCCGGCCTCACGGGCCAGGGCGAGCGCGCCGAGGGCGTTGCCGGCGTTATGGCGGCCCGGGGCGGCCACCCGGAACTCTCCGAGATCCTCCTTCCCCTTTTTTGCGGTGAAGCGGACTCCGTCCTTGTCCTCCCCCTTCCACACGCCGATGTAATCGGCACCGCTGTTTTCCCAGCCAAAGGTTTTTTTGCCGGTACGGGCGTTGGCCGCCTCCATGGCCGCCTTTTCTTCCTTGGCCACCACCACGAGGGGCCCGCTGACCTGTCCCAGAACCCTCCGGTACGCCTCCACCACCGCGTTCTCATCCTTATAACGGTCGGCGTGTTCGTGGTCGGCATTCAGCAAAATGGCGGCAGTGGGCTTGATTTGGGCGGGCGCGCCCTCGCTTTCATCCAC
>DFCD01000119.1:15155-20069 GCA_002366885.1 Verrucomicrobia bacterium UBA3063 | reverse complement strand
TCGGCCACGAGCCAGGCGCCGGACTTCCAGGCACCGGAAGCGCCGAGCGATGGCGCGTAGCCGCCGAGATAGAAGCAGGGGTCCTCGCCGGCCTCCTTCCAGATATGGGCCAACATCGTGGAGGTGGTGGTCTTGCCGTGGGAACCCAGCACGGAGAGAAGTTTCTTTTGGGTGGCGAGGTGGGCGAGCACCTCGTTCCTGCGGAAGCGCGGAATTCCCCTCTTCCCTGCCTCGGCCCACTCCGGGTTGGAATCCGGCACGGCGGCAGAGGCGATCACCACCTCCGCCTTGCCAATGTTCCCGGCACGATGACCGATCATCATGAGGACGCCACGGTCACGAAGACGTTCCGGCGCTTCCTTGAGATCAGATCCGGTCACTTCATGGCCGAGGTCGACGAAAATATCCGCGAGGGGACTCATCCCGGAACCGGCGATCCCGACGAGGTGGATCCGCCGCCTTCCTTTCGTCCAGCTGCCTGCCTCAAAGGACATGGGCAATCTCCTCGGCGATTTTTTCAGCGGCATCTGCGGTGAAATTCTGGCGGGCGGCCCGGCGCATGTGCTCCTGCCGGACGCTGTCCCCCAGGAGGCGGGCGATCCGCTGCCCAAGCTCGGTGCCCACGAGGTTCCTTTCGGCCACAATTTCGGCCGCTCCGTCGTCGGCATAGGCATGCGCGTTGGCGGTCTGGTGATCATCCACCGCTGCGGGAAACGGAATGAGGATGGCGGGGACTCCGCAGGCGGCCAGTTCCGCCAGCGTGCCGGCCCCGGCCCGGGAGACGACCAGATCGGAGGCCGCATAGACCGCATCCATGTCGTCGCAGAATCCGAGGACCACGGCGTGAAAACCGGAGTGTTCGTAGCCCTGGCGAACCTTCTGCGCATGGGCCTCGCCGGCGAGATGGAGGATCTGGATCGCGGAGGAAAGGGATTTCAGGGCGGGCAGGCCCCGGAGCATCGCCTGGTTGATCCCTTTCGCGCCCTGGCTACCACCGAGTACGGCCACGAGGTGGCGTTGGGGATGAAGGCCGAGCTTTTTCAATGCCTCCTGCTTGGAGATTTTCCCGAGACGGCCGCGGACGGGCGTGCCAGCGACCTCCACCCTGACCCCGGGAAGATAACAACCGCACTCCTCGAATCCGACGAACATCTTTCTCGCGCCGGCGGAGAGGAATTTGGTGGCGCGACCGGGAATGGCGTTGGACTCATGAAGAAAATACGGGATCCCCGCCCGGCGGGCAGCGGCGACCGAGGCGGCGGAAACGAATCCCCCCATGCCAAGGAGGGCATCGGCCTGGAAGTTAGCCAATTCTTTCCCCGCTTTGCGCACGGCCTTCACGAGGCGGAGGAGGAAAGCCAAGGCGCCAAACAGCCCGGTCCAGCCGATCGCGGGAATCTCCACGCCGTTCGGGGACTCGCCGGCCCCGGCGAGGGCGCGGCGGTCGACCGGCTTGGTGGAAATGAGGAAGCGAACCTCGTGGCCACGTCGGCGGACGGCCTCAGCCACGGCGAGTCCGGGGAACAAGTGTCCTCCCGTGCCGCCGCAGGCGATGGCGAGGCGTCCCATCGGAAAAATCACCGCCGTCCTCCGACGAGGCGGCGACTTCGCGCCTCCTCGCGGTACTGGGCCTGACGGTGGAGGGAAAGGAGGATGCCGACGGCGGCCAGGCAGAGAACGAGGTTGGACCCGCCGTAGCTGATGAAAGGAAGCCCAACACCCTTGGGGGGCAGAATACCCGTGGTGACCCCGAAGTTGGCGAAAGCCTGCAGGCCGACCAAGGAGGTTGCGCCGGCACCCAGCACCATTCCGGTGGTATCCCGGGCGTGGCAGGCGATGTAGGCGCCCATCACGGTGAAAAGAAGGAAAACCGCCACCACCGCGAGCGTGGCGGGAAGACCGAGTTCCTCCCCGACAATCGGAAATATAAAATCCGTATGGGCCTCAGGAAGGTAGACCATTTTTTGCACGCTGCGCCCGAGGCCGACCCCCTGAGTTCCCCCCGACCCCAGGGCGATGAGCGCCTGGGTAACCTGGTATCCCTCCCCGCTCTGGTGGGCCTCCGGATCAAGAAAGGCAATCAGGCGTCCCATGCGTTCCGGCATGGTCATGGCCAGCGCGATCAGGCCGACCACGGCGACCATCCCGAAAATCCCCAGAGGCAGTAACGGAGCCCCCCCCACGAAAAGAACGACCGCGGCCACGGCAAATACAAACATCGCCGATCCCAGATCAGGCTGCCGGATGAGCAGAAGCACCGGCAAAACCAGAATGAGCATGGGCAGGATCAGGCCGTGCCAGGGACTGGACATCCGGTCCTTCTTTTGCTGGACCCACATGGCGCAGAAGATCACCGTGGCCAATTTGAGGAATTCGCCCGGTTGAAGGACGAAGGGTCCAAGGTGGATCCACCTGGCCGAACCCTTCACCGTCTTGCCGATGCCGGGAACCAGGGACAGCACGACCAGCAAGACCGCGCCGGCGAGGATCCAAAGGCCCCGGGAGACGAGAACCTTTGGATCCAGGCGGCTGAGCGCCGCGCACACCCCCACACCCACCGCCAGCCAGAGCCCCTGCCTTTGGAGGAAGAAAAGGGGTTGGCCCCGGTTTTCGGGGGAGAAGGCACCCACGCTGGCGAGCATGATCAGGCCAAGGCCGACCAGACCCGCCACGCAGGCGATCAGGGTGTACGCGGCGTTCCTTCCCATCTTCAGTTCGACGAGTTCTTGGGCAACATCGCCATGTCCTGCGCCGGGGCCGGCGCCGAGGGCGTGGCCGCAGGCGCCTCCGCCTTGGCGGAAGCCTCGCCGGGAACCTGGATCTTCTGCCCGATTTTCAGTTTTTTGGGATCACTGATCGAGTTGAGTTTGGCGATGGTCTCGGCCCTGGTGCCGAACTTTTTGGCGATCTTCGCCAGGGTGTCCCCGGCGGCGACCGTGTAGGTCCCGGCCGGGCTGGACTCCTGCCGGGCGGCCGCAACCGCCACCGCCTTGGCGGGAGCCGAGACGGGGGATTTGACCTCGTTGCCGGCGCCGGCGACCTCGGGGATCTTCAGCTTTTGGCCGATCTTGATCTTGGTGCCGTCGATGCCGTTCGCCTTCGCCAGGGCGGCGGAGGTGACCCCGTTGGCCTTGGCGATCTTGGCGAGCGTGTCGCCCTTGGCGACAACATGGGTCCGTTCCGCTGCCGCCGCCGGGGCCATCACGGCAACGGGAGCTTCCACCGGCATCGCAGCCGAAGCCACCGGGGCGGAAACCTCGGCCGGAGCCTGGGTCTGCCACACCTTGTCATCGGGACTGGGCATGCTGCTGGCGACCGCCGGGGCCGCCTCCGGTGTCTTGGGGGCTTCCACGGCGGGGGCGGGTGTTGTCTCCATCTGGGAGATGCCCGTCTCCGGGTTGCCGCGGAGCAGGTGGTAGGCGCTGATGCCGACGATCACGACGACATGCAGACCGAGGACCACCAGGAAGATGGTGGAGAGCCGGTTCAGGCCCCCCTTCTTCGCCGGGGCGTCGGACGCGGCATCGTCCATCACCGTCGTGCTTTGTTTTCTGGCCGAGTATTCGAGCAGTTCATCGCTCATGGTTTTGTTTCCTCCTGGGGCAGTGTTTTGACGCACTGCCGGTATGTCTCCCCTCTTTCCTCGAAATTTCTGAACTGGTCGTAGCTGCTGCAACCGGGGCTGAGCAGGACCGTCTCGCCCGGATTTGCCAGGACCGCGGCCTTCTTCACCGCCTCGGCCAGCGTGCCCATGCGGCGGCAGGGCACCCCGTCCCGCCACGCCTTCTCGATCTTTTCCGCCGTCTCTCCGATGAGCAACGCGGCGCGGACGCGCCCACGCAGGGATGGCAGGGATGGCGCGAAATCGAATCCCTTGTCCTTTCCGCCGGCGATCAGGATCACCGGCGCGGACATCCCGAGCACGGCCCGCTCCATCGCATCGGGATTCGTGGCCTTGGAATCATTGATCCAGGTGACGCCGGCCCGGACCGCCACCAGTTCGCAGCGGTGCGGCAAGGGACGGTAGGCGGTGAACGCCTTCCTCACCGCATCGCGGGAAATCCCCTCGGCATCGGCCACCGCCAGGGCGGCCAATAGGTTTTCCGCATTGTGCGGCCCCCGGAGCCTTGTTTCCTCCTGCCGGATCACCCGGTCCGCCCCGGCGCAGAGCCAGCCGTCGCGGAGGGTGTAGTCGGCCGAGTTTTCCGTGGCGGAAAAGGTCACCGTCCGGGAACGCCTTTCCGGAAGGACAAGGCCTTTTTGGACAACGGCGACGTCCTCGGTGGTCTGGTTTTCAAAAATCCGGTTCTTGGCGGCCGCATACTCCTCCAGACCGGCATAGCGATCGAGATGATCGGGCGTGAGGTTGAGGTAAACGGCCACCCGGGGGCGGAAGGTTTCGATGGCCTCCAGCTGGAAGGAGCTGACCTCGGCGACGGCGTAGTCGAGCCCGCCGCTGACCGGGGCCACCTCGCAGAGGGGTTGGCCCAGATTGCCGCACGCCACGGCCTTTTTCCCTGCCACCTGAAAAACGGCGGCGATCAGCTCCGTGGTGGTGCTTTTGCCGTTGGTCCCGGTAACGGCGAGGATCGGGCAGAGGCAGGCGCGCGCACCAAGCTCGAGCTCCCCGAACATCGGTACCCGGGCGGAGCGGAGCTGGAGGACGACCGGGCGCTTGGGGTCAATCCCGGGGCTGAGGATGGCGCGTTCGAAGCGGGCATCGGGCAGTTGGACCGCACCGGTGACGGCGCGGACGCCGCGGGCCTCCCAGCGGCGGGCCAGGTCCTTCACTACCGTGCTCTTCGATTCGTCAAACACGGTCACCTCCGCCTTTTGGGCAAAGAGCCACTCCGCCGCGGCCTGACCGCTGCGCCCCAACCCCAGCACCACCGTCTTGGTTCCGGTCCATGAAAT
>DFCD01000119.1:0-15103 GCA_002366885.1 Verrucomicrobia bacterium UBA3063 | reverse complement strand
CCACGCTGAGAATCCAGAAGCGGACGACCACGGCGGTTTCACTCCAGCCGCGGAGCTCAAAATGGTGGTGGATCGGCGACATCGCGAAGATGCGACGGCCGGTCAGTTTGAAGGAGGCGACCTGCAGGATCACGGAAACGGCCTCCATCACAAAAACCCCGCCGACGATGGCGAGGAGAAGCTCCTGGTTGATGCAGATCGCCACCACCGCCACCGCCCCGCCGAGCGCCAACGAGCCGGTGTCCCCCATGAAGACCTTGGCGGGATGGCAGTTGAACCAGAGAAAGCCGAGGCAGGAACCAAAAAGCGCCGCGCAAAAGATCACCAGTTCCTCGCCTCCGGGAACCTTCGGCAGAAAGAGGTAGGCGGCAAGAACCGCATGGCTGGAAAGGTAGGCAAAGAGGCCGAGGACGAGGGTGACGGTGAGGAGGCAACCGGAGGCAAGACCGTCGAGACCGTCGGTTAGGTTCACGGCATTGGAACTGCCCACGATGATGAAGACAAAAAGGAGCACCGCCCCCCAGACGGGCAGATGCACCAGGAAAAAGTCCTCGCGGAGGAAGGGAATCTGCAGGGTCAGGGCCGCCTCGCGGGCCTTGGGGAGCAGCAGAAGGGAGCCAACCACCCCGGCTGCGACCATCCCCTGCACGAGAATCTTTTTCCAGCCGCTCAGGCCGCCGGAGGATTTCTTGCGGATCTTGGCGTAGTCGTCGCAAAACCCGAGCGTGCCAAGGGCCAGCGTGCTGCCCAGGGCGATCCACAAGTAGGGGTTGGTGGATCTTCCCCAAAGGACCGAGGCCAGGGCGAGGGAGAAAAGAATGAGGACGCCGCCCATCGTGGGGGTTCCGGCCTTGCTCTCGTGAAGGTCGGCCAGCTTGTGGACTTCCTCTTTTTTCCGGAGCGGTTGGCCGAGCTTGAGGCGGCGGAGCGCCTCGATGACATGCGGCCCGATCCAGAGACAGAAAAGGAAGGAAGTGATGGCGGCACCCACCGTGCGGAAGGTGACGTATTGGAAAACGTTGAGCGGGCCGAACCAGTTGCTGAGGAGATGGAGGTAGTACAGCACGGCTCAGCTCTCTTTTCTCAGTTCGGCGGCGACGAGATCCATCTGCTGGGAGCGGCTACCCTTGACCAAAATCCGGTCGTCGGATTTCGCTTCGCGCCGGTACGCCTGGAGAAGCTCTTCCCGACTGGCGAACCAGCGGGCCCACTCGCCCTTCCGGGACTTGCGGGCGGCTTCGATCAGGAATTTCGAATCCGCTCCCACCGCCAAGCAGAGCCCGGTCCGGCTGCGAGCCACGGCGGATCCCGACTCCTCGTGCAGCATCCGGCTGAAAGATCCGAGCTCGGCCATCGCCCCGAGGAGAGCCACCGCCCTGCCCTTGCCGGGAAGGTTTTCCAGCGTGGCCAAAGCGGCCGCGAGGCTGTCCGGATTCGCGTTGTAGGTGTCGTCGAGCAGCCAACCCTGGCCGTGTTTTTCCAGCCGAACCCTACCGCCGGGAAGTTGGATTTTTTTCAGGGCCTCCGCGGCGGCCTTCGGTTCAACTCCCAACTCGATTCCGGCGGCCATGGCCATCGCCGCGTTCATGGCCATGTGCGGTCCCGGCACGGGAAGATTCACCTCGGCGCGACCCTTCGGCCCCTCCAGGGAAAAACTGGTATCCGCCCCATCGGTCCGGATGGAACCGAGGCGGTAATCAACTTTTTCCCCCGTGCCCACGCGCACCACGCGGGCACGGCAACCATCCAGGGTTTTTTTCTCGAAAGGATCATCCGCATTGGAAACCGCCAGCCCCGTCGGCGGCAGGGCCCGGTAGAGCGCGCCTTTTTCCCGGGAGGTGGCTTCCCTGGATCCGGTTCCCTCCACATGGGCCCAGCCGAT
Organism: Verrucomicrobia bacterium UBA3063; assembly: GCA_002366885.1. Taxonomy (GTDB): domain Bacteria; phylum Verrucomicrobiota; class Verrucomicrobiia; order Methylacidiphilales; family Verrucolacustridaceae; genus Verrucolacustris. Next base: position 13,221 of record DFCD01000119.1, on the reverse strand, counting down.
ATTGGTGACGAGACCGATTTCGGGGCCGGCCAGTTCGGCGAGCGGTCCGATTTCGCCGGGGGCATTCATGGCAATTTCCACCACCGCCCAGCGGTCCTGCTCGCCGATCCCGAGAAGCGTCAGGGGCACCCCAAAGTGATTGTTGAGATTTCCGGGCGTGCGATGAACCGGACCAAGGGCGCCGAGCACCGCCGCCAGCATCTCCTTGGTGCTGCTCTTGCCGGAGCTGCCGGTGACGGAGGCCACCCGCACGGACAGCAGCCGGCGGTAGCCGCGGGCCATCTGCTGCAGCGCGGTCTGGGTGTCCTTGACGAGAAGAAGAGCGAAGCCGGTCGGCACCTGCCCGACCTCCTCGCGGGAAACCACCGCCGCCAGGGCGCCCCGGGTGGCGGCACCGGCCACGTGGTCGTGCCCGTCGTGTTTCGGACCCTTGATGGCGACGAAAAGTTCACCGGGTTTGACCGTGCGGCTGTCGATGGCGACTCCGAAGGCCACCCGCTCGCCGGAACCGCGGACGATTTTAGCGCCGGCCAGTTCCGCAAGGGTGGAAAGGGAGAGCGGCTTCACGCGCGACTCCTTTCCGCCAGGGCCTTCTCCACCTCGCGCCGGTCGGAAAAAGGAATCTTTTCGCCGCGGATCTCCTGGGTTTCCTCATGCCCCTTGCCCGCGACCAGGACGACATCCCCGGGGCCGGCAGACCGGACCGCCGTGCGGATCGCCTCTGCCCGGTTCTCGATCTTCTGGGCTGCCGCACCCTTGGGCAGACCGGCGGCCATTTCCCGAAGGATTTCCGCGGGCTCCTCGCTGCGGGGGTTATCGGAAGTAAGGATCACGCGGTCCGCCAGCCTGGCGGCGGCGGCGGCCATCTTGGGACGCTTGCCCCTGTCGCGGTCGCCACCCGCACCGACAACGATCCAAAGGGACCCCCGGGTGATGGGACGAAGCGTGGCAAGGGCGGCCTCGATGGCATCCGCGGTGTGGGCGTAATCCACCAGCACGGTGATCTCGCCGGAGCCTGGCACCGCCTCCATCCGGCCGGGCACCGAGGGGGCCCGACCGAGGGTGGCGGCGATCTTTTCGCCGGGCACCCCGGCAAGCAGGGCGGCCGAGGCGGCGGCCAGGGCGTTGGAAACATTAAAGCGCCCGAGCCAGGGAAGCGTGGCGGGAAATTCCCCCTCCGGTGTGACCAGGCGGAAGGAGGATCCCTGGATGCCCATCTTGAGGTCGGCGACACGGACATCCCCCTTCTCCAACCCGTACCGGAGAATCCGGGCGCCAGGGCAGCAGGCCGCAGCCATCCGCACGCCGCACGGGTCGTCGAGATTGACCGCGGCAAACGCGCCGGGACGGAGTCCGCGGAAAAGAACCGACTTGGCCTGCTCATAGGCCTCCATCGTCCGGTGGTAATCAAGATGGTCGCGACCGAGATTGGTAAAGACGGCGCCGGCAAAATCCACTCCCTCGGTTCGTCCCTGGTCGAGTGCGTGGGAACTGACCTCCAGGGAGGCGGCCCGGCAGCCGTTTTTCCTCATCTCCGCCAGAAGCTGCTGCAGATCCAGGGCCTCGGGGGTGGTGTGGCTGGCAGGCATGCGCCCGTGACCGGTGTCGTTCGCCACCGTGCCGAGCAGTCCACAACGGATTCCGCCGGCTTCGAGCAGGGACTGCAGAAGCATCGAGGTGGAGGTCTTTCCGTTGGTGCCGGTGATGCCGACGACCTGAAGATGCCGCGAGGGATGTCCGTAGAAATTCGCGGCCATCCGCCCGAGGGCGCGGCGTCCGCTTTCCACGCGGATGTTCGGCACGGGCAGATCGGCAAGGCGCCTTTCCGCGACGACGGCAACGGCGCCGCGCTGAAGCGCGTCGGGGACAAAGGCGTGACCGTCCCGTTGGTGGCCTTTCCAGGTACAGAACACGGAACCGGGCGAGACGCGGCGGGCATCATAGGCGAGCGAGGAGACTTCGGCCTGCCGCGATCCCTCCCAGGAGCGGACCGGCACGCCGTCCATCACCTCGGTGAGCTTCATCGCGTCTCCTTGCGGGCAACCACCGTGGTGCGGTTGAGATTGAGTTGTTCGGCCACATGGGTGGCAATTTCCCGGAAGGCCGGACCGGCGACCTGGCCGCCGTAATATTTTTTCCCCTTGGGGTCATCCACGAGGATGGAGACGAGGAACTCCGGGTTTTCCGCCGGAAGAATCCCAATGAAGGAGGAGCGGTATTTTTTGACGTAACCCTCGGGCGTGTACTTCTTGGCCGTCCCGGTTTTCCCCGCGACCTCGAACCCGGGAACCTGCGCCTCCGCCGCCGTACCTTCATCCGAAACCACACCCCTCAGCGCTTCCATCACCTGCCTGGCGACCTCGGGCCGGACCACCTGACAGACAACCTTGGGAAGAAACTGCAGGACCATGCGGTTCTCGCGGTCCACCACCGCCTTGATCAGGCGCGGTTCCATTCTTTTTCCCCCGTTGGCCACGGCGGCGTAGGCCATGACCATCTGAAGATTGGTCACAGCAACCTCATAACCCATGGGAACCCGCGTCATCGAAACCTTGTTCCATTTTTTTAGCGGGTGCAGGAGCCCGGCAGTTTCCCCCGGCAAGGCACCCTCGCCCTTTTGGGCGCGATCCCCGAAACCGAAAACCCGGGCATAGGCGTACAGCTTCTCCTCACCCAGCAGCGCGGCCAGCTTGGCCATGCCGATGTTGCTGGATTTCGCGACCACCTCGCGGAGCGGAAGGAGGCCGTAGGCCTCGTGGTCCTTAAGGATCCTCCCTGCCATGATCATCTGGCCGTTTTCGCAAAAGAAGGTGGTGTTCAGATCGGCGAGGTTCTCGTTCAGACCCGCGGCTAGGGTGACCAGCTTGAAGGTGGAGCCGGGCTCATAGGCATCCGTGATCGCCCGCGCTTTGGTGGCCTCGGGCTGGCAGGTCTCGCGGTGGTTCGGATCGAAGGAAGGCCGGCTGGCCATCGCAAGAATTTCCCCGGTGGCGGGCCGGAGAACCACGATGTGAAGGTTCTCGGGCTGATACTTCTCGACCAACCGGTCGGCCTCGCACTCGACGATGTGCTGGATGCTTTGGTCGATGGTCAGGACCACGTGGTAGCCGTCGCGGGCAGGCCGGTCGGAAAGGCGGAAGTAGGGGATTTCCCGGCGGCGGGCGTCCCGGATGACGCGACGCTCCCCGGGAACCCCCTTGAGATACCGGTCCATGGACCTTTCCACCCCCGTCTCGCCTACCTCGAAGCTGACCGTCCGGCCGGAGCCGACCTCCTGGTCGCGCATGTTGACGAAGCCGAGAATTTGCGCGGTCTCCAGACCGTTGGGATAATCCCGGACGGTTTTCCTTTCCATGCGGATGGAGCGGAGTCCGGCCTCACGCAATTTCCCCTCCAGCTCGGCGCCAACCCCCTCGAGGATCTTTTTGTAACGGTTCTCGGCATCGCTTTGCCCCTTGAGCCACTCGGCGGAAACGCCCAGGAGGGAGGCAAGCCGGGGAAGTTCCTGCGGCCGTTCGGACAGGATTTTGCCATCCAGACGGACCTCAATGCTCGGCACGCTTTGGGCGAGCACCCGGCCGCCGGCATCGAGAATCGATCCCCGCTGTGCCGGGATGGGCTCGGCGCTGGTGTGGTTGCGGATGGCTTTTTCCCGGTATTCCTGTTGTTTCACCAGCTGGATGCAGACCAGGCGGACGGAAACAGCCGTGAAGGCGGCCGCCAGGGCCACGGTGACAAAAACGATCCTTCGCCGCGGATTCATCGGCTGGCCTCACGGGCAAGGTCGGTGGTCGGGGACAACCGCCGGGGGGGTGCCTCAACCACCTCGAGTTGACTGACGCTGACCAGCCCCAGGTTCATGGCCGCAGAGCGTTCGGAGAGGTGGCGCGGGGAGCGCAGCTTCTCCGCCTGGAGGCGGGCGGATTTGACGAGATCATCCAGCCGGGCATGGGCCGATTCCATTTTTTTGAGTTCGGTGGCGGCCCGGATGTTGGTGACGTGAAGCAGGGCAAAAATCACGGCCAGCATGGTGAGAACGCCGGCTCCCAGCAGCATGAGAACGAGACGCGTGTCGCCGACGCGGTTGGTGCGGCGGATCTGGTTGCGGCTCATCGGAACGCCTCCCCGGTCCGCTCGGCCCCACGAAGCCGCGCGCTGCGGGCACGGGGGTTGGCGGCCACCTCGGTCTCGGAAGGCACCGCCTCTCCGAGGGATCGGACCCAACGCTGCGGGTTCGGTTGCCCGAAGGCCATGCCCGGCTGGCGTTTTTCCTCCTCGGCATGATCCCGGATCCAGTTTTTCACGACCCGATCCTCGAGGGACTGGTAGGTCAGCACCGCCAGACGGCCGCCCGGCTTGAGGACCCGGGGAACGACAGCCAAAGCCTTCTCGAGCATCTCCCCTTCCCGGTTCACCGCACGGCGGATGGCGAGAAAGGTTCGGGTGGCGGGATGTTTGGCCCCAGGCCGGGGAGCCCGGGTGGCGCGGAGGACGGCTTGGGCAAGGTCGAGGGTGGTGCGGAGCGGGCGGGAGCGGACAATGGCGCGGGCAATCCGGCCGGGATCACGGTCCTCGCCGCCGTCGCGGAGCAGTTGCCGCAGTTCGGGCTCGGACAGGCGGTTGACCAGTTCCGCGGCGGATTCACCCCGGGACGGATCCATGCGCATGTCGAGAGGGCCGGCCTGCTGGAAGCTGAAACCGCGTTCCCCGCGGTCCAGTTGCGGGGAGGAGAGGCCGAGGTCGAGGAGCAAACCGTCGACGGGCCCCTCCTCTGCGGCGATTTCTTCGAGGTGGCCGAAGTTTTTCCGGACGAAGCGGAATTTTTCGGCGCCGGCCTCGCGGGACAGTGTTTCCGCCTCGGCCTGAGCCTCCGGATCCACATCCAGCGCGATCACCCGGGCCCCCCGTCCCAGCAGGGCGCGGGTGTGGCCGCCGCGACCAAAGGTCGCGTCGATCACCGTGCGTCCGGGGGCGGGCTGGAGCATCTCCATGATCTCGGAAAGGAGGACGGGGAGGTGTTCCACCCGTTCAGGCGGCCGGGCGGAGCCGGAGCACCTCGCGACGCACCGGGCGACGCAGGCCGATCAGCTCATAGGGGTTTCGTTTGGGAAGTTTGACGATTCCGTGACCCTCCACCCGCCCTGTTTCGTCCCTCCGGCAGGAAAATCCGAAGGCCAGCTTGCTTCGCATCATCTGTTTCCAGTCCATGTTGTTTTTCTCCAGGGACGCGCACGCCAAATCCGTCGTGCGCGCCGCCCGGGCCCGCCCGTCGGATTCAGCCGCGGCGGCCGGTTGGTTTCCTTTCCTCCTCCAGATGAAGGAGATCCCATCGCCGCGCCACCTCCCGGCGGAACCTCCGCCGGCGTTCGGAGGCTTGGGGATGGAAAGGGGACAAAACAGAGGCGGGCAGGACGCGCCAGGGACGTGCGGAGCCCCCGGACAGGGTGGCCGCCACCTGAATCATCATAGGCCGGCCTCCTTGGCCAACTGCTCGAAAGTGAGCGCCGGCGGCGCGACCTTCTGCCAGCGCCGCGGTTCCCAAATGTCGAAATGGTCGAGGCGACCGACAAGGACGGCTTGGCGGTTCAGGCCGGCGTGCTGACGGAACTTTTCCCGGATCATGACTCGCCCCTGCTGGTCGGGCTCGACCGACTGCATCACGCTGGCCAATTTCTCGAGGCTTCTCCTCCGGACATCCGTCGAGGTAGCCCCCTCCGCCGATAGTTTTTCCAGTTGCCTCCCCAAAAAGGAGGCGGGGTAAACGCGAAGGCATCCCTCCTCCGAGGGCATGACGAGAAATCTTTTTTCAAAAGCCTCTCCCCTCCACTCGGCGGGCACGGAAACGCGACCCTTGTCGTCCAGGGAGAACTCAAATCTGTCCGTGTAAGCTTCTTTCATTTTCCTATGTCGTTGTTATCCATAAATAAACATTATTCACCTCAATTACCCATTTTTACCCACCAACCACCACAGCGGTCAAATGCTTTTTTTGCCGAAAATTGGACCCCGAAACCCCGTTTTACCTGTCCAACCCTGCCCGGGTGGATGCCAGCTTGCCGAAAGAAGGCTCTCCTAGCAGTATCCCTAACCGCCATGCCTGATTCCCAAGCGATTCCTGCGGAAGAACCCCGCATTCTTCCCTCCGAGCCCCCTGGCTGGCTTTCGGCCAAGGTTTTGGTGCCAGTTGCCATGGCCCTGGCCGCAGGGCTCGGCATCCTTTTGTGGTCGGCATCCAAATCCGAGAATTCCAGGAACGAGGCATCCCGCCTGCTTGCGGAAAAGCCGGGCCCGGAAACCTGGGAAAAGCTGATCCGCGATTACCCCGGCCAACCGGCCACCGCCCTCGCCATCCTCAATGCCGCCGAGGAAGCGGCATCCAAGAAGGATCACCGCAAAGCCGCCGAACTTTATGAGGTTTTTGTGCGCCAGTTCCCCAAGCACCCGCTCCTCTCATCCGCCCGGATGGGCGAAGCCAATCAGCTGGCCTTGGCCGGAAACGGCGCCTCTGCCCAATCCCTTTATTTAAGAATCGTCACCGAACGCCCCCGGGACCCCTTCCACACCGCCGCCGCCGTCGGGCTCGCCCGCATCCTTATCGAGGAAAAACGCCCGGAAGCCGCCCGTCAGGTCCTCAAGGATGCCCTCGCGGAAAACAGCGGCAGCGCCTTTCTCCCGGAGGTCAACCTCCTCCTTCAGCAACTTCCTCCTCCGCCCTCGGGAGATCCCCAGCTGCCGCCATCCCCCGGCGCCCAGCGCTAACCCTCGCAAACTTCCCGCCCCGCGCGCACCTGCGGAACCGCCCGCAAAAAAAATCTATTTCTGCTTTGCGGAGACGGTCAGGCGGTTGAACCACAACTCGTTCTCCACTCCGGAATCGGTGTCCATCACGTAAAACTTCACCCCGCCGGCGATCCCCTGGTAGGTGCCCTCGGCCACCGAGGAAACACCGCCGCTTCGGGTGATTTTCCAGACGCCTCCCAGGGCGTCCTTTTGGGTGAAACGCACGGTGAAAACGGTCTTGGAGGCATACTCCTTGCCGAGCGATCCGTTGCCGGAGGCGGCATGGTGCACCACATAGTCATCCGCCCCGACATTGAAATTGAAGATAACCTCGTTGTCCCCCACCCGCCGCAGGTCGATCCCCTTCTGGCCGTTACGCCAGTTGACGGCCATTTCCACCTGAAAGGACTGCCCGGATTCCAGGGGGGAATCGAAGGACCGGTAGGCGTCCACGGTGTTTCCCTTGCCGTGGGTGTAGAGGCCGAAGGCGTTTCCCCGATCGGTGTTCACCGCCATCCCCGAGGGGGTCGAGTCGCCGATGCGGAATCCGCAGTTCGGTCCGGTGGTGACAAGGTTCCAACCCAAAAACCCCTTACCCCCGTTGAGCCCGCTCTCCCACTTGCCCCCGACATACTCCGGGGAATCGGGCGTATCGGTTCCGGGGGTGGCTCCCCGGAGCAGGACCGGCAGAAAAAAGGCGACAAGCCAGAGCGCGGAGTAAAGGATGCGGACGGGTTTTCTCATGGTGGGGTATCTCCTGGTGGGTTGGGAAGGCCAAGAAGATCCTACCAGCTTTGGTCTTGCCGGAAAAGAGGCTTGGGGAGGAGAGATTCCGCCCGGTCCCTCCCGGAAACAAGACCACCTCCGCCGTCGAGACCTTGGCTTCATCGTCCGGGGAACCTAGGATTAAACCATCTTTTCGATGACTTTTCGGAAACCTTACCCCGCCCCGCCACCATCTTTTTCCCCGTTTCCGCAGCGCTTTCCCCGCCTGCTTCCCGTGCTGGCGTTTCTGGCAACGATCTCCCTCGCCTGCCATGCGGAAAGCTCCGCACGCACGCCATCCGTCGACCCGAAAAAAAACCCTTCCCCGGCCCCCGGCGGATGGAACCTTGTCTGGAAGGAACTGGAATCCCTTCGGCAGCAAAAACCCATCGTTCCGGACGAGGCCCTCCAACCGGGTCCCCCCGTGCAAAAAGGGGACACCATTCTTTTCCGCTTTGCCAGCGAACCCGGGGGGAAGGCGGTCTATCTCGCCGGAAACTTCAACGGTTGGGCCCAAAACAACCAGGGCCGGGTGTCCAACCCCCGTTTTGCCATGCGGCCTTCCGGGGAAAACCTTTGGTACCGCGAGGAAAACCTGCACCCGGGGGAAATCCGCTACACCTACGTGGTCAAGACGGCTGCGGGGGACTTCCAGTGGTTGACGGATCCGCACGGGAAGGAAACCGACGGGGAAAACCACTCCGTCTTCCGTCCCTCCCCTTCGTCCCGTCAACGAAAGTGGCCGGCCAGCAACACCGGGAATTACCCCACGATCCCCCCGGATGCCGTTCCCCGGCTGTCCGTGCGGACGGAAAAAGTCTGGGTCCCCGTCGGCAAGGCCCATGTCCTGAGGATTTCCGCCCCGCCCGGCCTGACACGGGACGCTGCCCCCCTGCAACTCTTGGTCGAGGAACCGACCGGAAAAAAAGTCCTGAGCCAAACCGTCGAGTGGGACGGCAACCCCCTTTCCCTACCTCTGCCCCCCCGGAAGGAGGAGGGAGCGCTTCGTGCCCGCCTGGTTTGGGGCTCGCCGGAGGATCCCCGGGCCCTCGGAGAAACCGTCGTTTCCACCCTGACCCGGGTCGTGGACGACCTGCGCTACGGTTTCTTTTCCGATTACCGCCCCGGGGATCACGACTACGCCGGCAAAGCCGACCTGCTCGCCCGGTTGCGTATCAACGCCGTCGAGTTTTACGACTACTTCCCCGGCCACGGTCATTACGCCCCGGAAGAAAAAGAGTATAAATTTGAACCTTTCGGGATCCCCATCTCCGCCGATGTCGCCCGGGAAAAAATGCGGGCCGCCGGGGAGCGCGGCATCCTCTCCCTCGCCTACGTCGCCGCCTACGCCGCCTCGGAGAGCGTCTACCGCCGTCACCCCCATCCGATGACGGACGAAAAAGGGGAACCCAAAATCTTCAACGGGGAGATCATGACGGAAGCGGAGGCGGACCGGCAGAAAAAACCCAAATGGTTCTGGCTGATGAATGTCGCGGGCGACTCCCCTTGGCACACCCACATCCTCGCGGATTTCCGGCGGGCGCTGGACAACGACCCCGGCGACCAGTTTTCCTTCGACGGCTTCGAGATCGATTCCTACGGCGACAACCCCGACGCCCGCTTTTACGCGAAGGACAGCCGCCGGAACGGCGACAAGCTGGTCGACGTGCTGCACGACTTCGTCGGGCAGGTCCGGCGCGTCACCCGGGAGGTCAAACCCCACGGACTCGTCTCCTTCAACAGCGTCAACGAATTCGGCGCCGAGCGGATGAAGGATGTCACCGACTTCCAGTTCCTCGAGATCTGGCGTTTTTACACCGACGAGCTGGAGGAACTTGTCGAAATTTGCCTGCGCCAGCGGGAGCCCGGGAACCAGCGGGTCATCCTCAAGCTTTACCCCGCGGACATGCAGCCCAAACAAGCCTCCTGGCCCCCCGGGACGCTGGCGCGGATCCTCGGCGCCACCATGACCGGGGCCGGCTCCCTGATGGTGGTGGGCGAGCCGGATGAAAAAAGCCACACCATGCACGGCCTCAACAGCCTTTTCTATCCGGACCACACCCCCCTGCGTGCGGGCAATCACGAACTGCTCGAGGCCTACCATCGTCACGACGCCATGCTCTACGGCATCACGCACGGCCCGGAGGTGGTCCATGTTCCCCTTCCGATCCCCTTTGCCGACGGCCTGACCCGCACCTTTGCCTCTCCCGGGCACCAAACCCTCGCCGTTCAGATCCTCCGCCTGGGTCCGGACCGGCGTTGGAGCGCCGATCTTCCCTGGCCCAAACCGCTGGAAAGCGGAGCCCTGGAAATTCCCCTTCCCGGAGGTGTCGAACCCGCCAGGATTTTTTTCACCTCGCCCGATGGCACCGGCTACGCCGATCCCGCACCGGTCACCTGGAAAACAAAGGCCGGCCGGCTTTCCTTGAAGCTCCCGCCTTTTTGCGTCCACGCCACCCTGATTCTCGAATACGCGCCCTAGCTGGCGGGCGGTCGATTTCCTTTTTCCTTAACCCAGCCTCCTCGCCGCGATCTGCCAACTCTCGCCCCGGTTGGGGAAATCCCAACCCTGGGCTGGGCGGGAGGCATCCGCACCCCAACCCCATTTTTCCCCGGCAGGAGTGTGCAGGATCAAACGGAAAGCCTGACGCCGGAACCCCGGAAAAGGCCGCCCCTGAACCCGGCCCTCAAGAGTCACAGCATCCTCCTGGCGGGTCAGCACCAACGTTGTGCGCAGTTGGCTCTGGCCGGAGGGATCGTCGGTGATCCCGTCATCCTCATAAAGGAACGACTCCGTCCTGCCGTCTTTTCCGGGAAGATAAACGTGGAGGGAAATCACCTCGGGCTGGTAACCCAGGGTCGAGAGCGGGGGCTCGGCCCAGCACGGGATCACCGCCCCGCCCCGCACCCAGACAGGAATGGAATCCATGGTGACGGGAACGGAGAACTGCCCGCCCGGGGAACTTTCCCGGGAACCATCCTGCCACCGGTACCAGTCCCCGGGAGGCAGATAAACGGATCGCTGCGTGGCCCCCTTTTCCAGAACCGGGGCCACCAGCATGTGGGCCCCCAGGAAAAACTCGTCTTCCGTTTCCCAGGCGGCCGCCAAGTCCGGGAACTCCAGGCCCAGCGGACGCTGGACCGGCATTCCGGTTTCCGAGGCGAGGACGAATTGGGCATAGAGATAGGGCATCAGCCGGTAACGGTCCTGCAAAGCGCGCCGAATCAAGCCGAGGGCCGCTTCCCCAAAACTCCAGGGATATTGGTCGGGCTGACCCGTGGCGTTGTGGTTCCGGCAAAACGGGGTCCAGGCGGCATATTGGTACCATCGGACCAGCAGCTCCTCCGAACAGGCCTCCATGAAACCGCCGACATCTGCACCGACAAACGGCTGGCCGGAGAGCCCCATCCCCAGCGCCATCCTCACCGCCAGGCCCAGATGACTCCAGCGGGAGCAGTTATCCCCCAGCCAGTTGGCGGCGTAACGCTGGATGCCGGGAGAACCGGCCCGGGAAAGCACGAAGGTGCGGCGATCCGGCATCGCGGCGCGCAACCCCTCCACCGTCCCCATCGCCATGAGCAGGGCGTATTCGTTGTGAAAACGGGCGTGGGAAAACCGGCCGTTCCCGAAGAGCATCCCCTCGGCCGGCACATCGCCCGTGGCCGGCTCGTTCATGTCGTTCCAGATGCCGGCGATTCCGGAACGGACATGCTCGGCGTTCAGCCGCCCCCACCACGCCCTGGCCTCCGGCAGCGTGAAATCGGGAAAGACCGTCCGGCCCGGCCAAACCTGGCCCACATAAGGACGGCCCTGGGCGTCCAGACACACCAACCGGTTCCGCAAGGCATCGTCATACACCGGGTAGCCGGGCTCCTCCTTGACCCCCGGGTCAATGATGGTGATGAGCTTGAATTTTTCCTTGGCCAGATTTTCCATCAGGCGCGCCGGATCCGGGAATTTTTCCCGGTCCCATGTGAAGACACGGAATCCGTTCATGTAATCAATGTCGATCCAGAGAACGTCGCAGGGCAGCTTCTCCCGGCGGTAGCGGGATGCCAGGGCCTCCACCTGGTCCTGACGGTAGTCGTGCCAACGGCACTGGTGATTTCCGAGGGCCCACAGCGGGGGCAGCGGCATCCGCCCGGTCAGCCCCGTGTAGCCCCGCAGGATCTCGGGCGCGCGGGGACCGACAAAGACGTACTCGGTGTATTGGCCGCCCTCGAAATGAAAAACCGTTTCCTCCGCCCGGCGAAAATCAAGGTGGGAACGGCCGGGATTATCCAAAAAGAACCCGGCCACCTCGCCGTTCTCCGCCCTGCGGTGCAGGAAAAAGGGGATGGAGACGTAATAGGGATCAAACTCCGTGCTGGTCGGATCCTTCGAGGGATCCGGATGGGGAATTTCCCGGTACCCGCCCGCCACGTTGGGATTGAGGACGTCGGTGTTCCAGAAGGTCCAGTTGCGCCCGTTCTTGTTGAACGACCCGGTTTTCTCCCCCAATCCGTGGATTCCGTCCCGCCCGCCGATCCGCCTCCCCACCTCGAACCCGTCCCCCCGGACCCGGTAGAACCAGGGTCGCCCCTGCGCATCGCGGGGGCTCGCCAAAACGGGGGTGCCGTCGGCGCGCCGGATTTCCACGTGAAAAGGATCGCGGTACAGGGAAACGGTGACCGCCCCGGTGACCAACTCCACCCGGTCCGGTTGCTCCCGGATCTCGATGGGCGTGGCTTCCGGAAGGGACCGTTCCGGCAGCACCGCGTGCGAGGGGTTCTCCTCCCAAACCCCGTTTTTGGAGATCCTGATCCGCACCACCTCGGCGCGCAGAACCGTCACCTGCACGACTTCCCCAGGAACCGCCTCCAGGCCCATCTCCAATCCATGGGGAATCCTTCGCCAACCGGCGGAACCCCCTCCGCCTCCGGGCACGATTGTCCCCTTGTCTTGGGAAGGATTCTTCATGGTCGCAAAGAGCCCTGCCCGTTCCATGCCTGTGCCATTGCCGGAAACGCTACCCTAATTGCCCTTTCCTTTGGCAGGGATTTTATCGGGAGTAGGAGAACCTCTTCGCACACGCGGGTCATCCGCAAAACCTGTCCCTGTCGACCTCCCCACAACGGGACGCATCAACCGGCGAGATATCGTTCGGCATCGATCGCGGCCATGCACCCCATCCCCGCCGCGGTGATTGCCTGACGGTACACCCTGTCCGCACAGTCTCCCGCCCCGAAGACACCCTCGACATTCGTGCGACTGCCCGGACCCAACTGCAGGTAGCCAGCCTCATCCATCCTCAATTTTCCCGCGAAAATTTTTGTGTTGGGAACGTGACCGATCGCCACAAACACACCCGCACAGGGAAGCACGGAGCTTTTCCCCGTGGCGGTGTCCTTGAGTTTCACCCCGGTCACCTTGCCCTGGGCCAAGCCCTCCACCGACTCCACCACCGAGTTCCACACCGGCTTGATCTTGGCATTTCCCAGCGCGCGCTCCGCCATGATCCTCGAGGCGCGCAGCTGGTCCCGCCGGTGCACCAGGTACACCGTCGAGGCAAACCGGGTCAGAAAAGTCGCCTCCTCACAGGCCGAATCCCCTCCCCCCACCACGACAAGCGGCTGGTTGCGGAACATCGGCAGGGCCCCGTCGCAGGTGGCGCAGTAGGTCACCCCCTTGGTCTC
>DFCD01000130.1 GCA_002366885.1 Verrucomicrobia bacterium UBA3063 | reverse complement strand
CGTCGGTGGTGCCGTAGTCGTCCCCCTCGCAGACGCGGTGGCCCTCGACGACCTGCAGTTTTCCGGAATCGGTCATGACGACGAAGACGTCCCCGTCCACATCGATGGATCGGGACAGGGCCATGAGGAGATCGGTCCAGGTCATGCGGCCGGTGACCTCGGGGGCTGGGGCGATGACGTCGCGCCAGTATGCCTCGGCCAGTTTGCCAAACTCTTGGTCGGCTCCGCGGTACTGCGGGCGCAGGCCCGGGCCGATGGAGTAGGCGGCGATGGAATCGACGGCGCCCTTGACGAGGCCGATGTTGCGGTACATGTGGCGGGCGAGTTTAAGGAGCTCGGTCCGGGTGGATTCGGTAAGGTCGATGCGGGAGTCCCGGGCGTGGGCGCCGTAGATGATGGGCCGCTTGCGGGAGAAGCCGGCGCCCTCGTAGGGCTGGAACGTGGCAATGCCGGAGCCGTAGCCGGCGGCAAACGCCTTCACGCCGGCGCCGATGCGCTGCACCAAAGAGACGGGTTTAGGCGTCATAGATATTGGTGAAGGAGCCGACGGTGCGGCTGACGCGGTTGCTCTGCAGGAAATCGATGGCGGCCTGGAACAGGGTGACGCGTTCGGTGGGTTTCATGTCGATCTGGAAGCTGGCGGACTGGCCGCCGGCGGAGCTGCCCACCACGGCGCGTCCGGAATCGACGCCGGACATGGCGGAATCGCGCATGGATTCAAGGGCAACAATGGCCGAGGCCGTGACCCCGGAGGCTTGCTTGAGCTCGTTCAGGGCAACAGCCCGCGCTAGTTCGCGGGTATAGGCGGCCATCGAAGGAGCTGGACAGTGTCAACGGAGGGGGTAATTTAATTATATGGATTGGGTAGCGATAGGGTCATTTGCGCTGCCCGTGCTTTTGCTTGTGTATGCTGGAATTATCTGGAAACGCGGCCGGGATATGGTGAAAGCTACTGCGGAGGCAGAGGAGGCGAAAAGGCAGGAGATCCTTTTTATTCAGAAGCAGATCTTGTTTGTCCTGGTCAAAATGCTGGAGCGCCAAGAACTGACGGCCGAGGAGCGGGAGAGTCTTTTGTCTACTTTTCGCTGGCAGGGTCGGAACTAGGCTCCATGGCTCCTGTTGGAGCGATAATCTTTCCGTACACGGCCCATCCGGCCAGATAGGTTTCGCAATCGTATAGATGGTCCTGCCGCTGCTTAATCCGGATCCACTCGTAAAGGTCTCGCCCGGTTTTGCGGTTAATCCGGTGTACTTTTTTATGGCTGTTCATGTGCTCGCGGTATTGAGGGCTGACGTCGTGCGCGATTTCCCAAAGAGGACCCTGCCCTCTCCGCAGCCATGCCAGCAGGTCTTGGCACCCCGGAGAACTTAGAAGAATCAGCATGCAACCGGCATCGGTTGGCTGTGGCGCGCTGTGTATGGATTTCATGCGTCCGCGCGGCGTCTCGATCCAGTAGTTGGCGCGCTCCTCGCCCTTGATTGCCGTCCATTTGTAACGCGCACAGATACGGTAGGAATCCTGAGTCTCATAACCTGAATCCATGCAAACGTGCTCTGGCCGGACGCCTTGTGCTTCCAGGTGGTGCGCCACGTCCTCAATCGTCCGCGCTTGCCCCTCGTCCCACAGGCGGCTGGTTCCATCCTTGGCAAAGGCACGGATGGCGAACCAGTAACCGTCGATCTGGCGGTCGATCGCCGCAAGTTTTAGGTGCTCGACCGGCCACTCCTGCCGCTTGGCAAAAGCCCCGGCCGGGATCTCGACACTGGCGTCGTCGTCGAACTGGTCGTCCCAAGGCTGGGCGGCCCACCCGTTAACCCACCCCTGCAGGCCGTGCAGGTAGTGTTTTTCCGTCAGGAATTTTTTGCAGACATCGGCAAACGTGACGGTCGGACTGTACCAGCTTGGCAAACGCATGGAGCGCCGGCCTGTCTCGGCGTTGGGGTTAGAAGCCACCCACTTGCCCTGCTCAATGGCTTTTCGACGATGGCTTTCCGTCCATGACGCCTGGCATTTTTCGCATTCGTATTTTGCCGACTCGGACACGCGGCGAAGATCCCACTTTCCGTCGGCCAGCCTTGCCTCTTGATCCCACCGCATCTGCGCAAACTCCATCGGCTGCATGTGGCCGCAGGCGTGGCACGGTACGTTGTAGAGCTCTTGCGTTCCGGCCAAATAATTTTGCCAGATGTCTCCGGTGGCCAGTGTGGGCGTGCTGGTCAGGACGTGCTTACGCTGCGGAAAGGACTTGGTGCGCTCCAGCGCCAGGCTGTAGGCGCTGGCGTTTTTGTCGTCGGCAGGCGCAAAGGAATCCAATTCGTCCAGCACGGCCACGCAAATGGGGCGGCTGGAAAGGTTGGCCGGGCTATTGCTGCCGACCAGCGACAAAGTCATGGTCAAAAATTGCATCTCCAGATTCTTGTAGTCGTCGCTGTCCCGCGGGAATACGGCTCGCACCGGCTTACACTTTTCAAATATTGGGGTCAGTCGCGTCTCGCTGTAGCTGCGAGCCAGATCTGCGTTTGGCATGACAAGCAGAGCCGGCGCCGGGTCGTTGGCAATCCGGTAGGCCAGCCAGACCGCCAGAGTAAGGGTCTTCCCGGTCTGGCTCCCCCAGCAAAGGGTGACGGTGTGGACGCCTGGATCCGCCAGTGCCTCCAGCACCCCGCGCACGTAAGGGGTGTAGGTGGTCGCATAAAGGCCGGGTCGGGCGGTGAGGCGTCCGTCCAAATAGATATTTTTCTCGGCCCACTCAATGACGCTGGGCGGCTTTTCGTAGTGCCACCTGGCACGCGCCATCCTGCGCAGCTCCTGCTGGGCCTTAGTCACAGCGTGGCCTCGACCTGCCGCATAACCTGCCCCACCTCCGCCTCAATCTCGGCCTCGACCTCTGCCGGCGGCCGGTTTCCGCAAATCGGTGCCAATCTTTTGGCCATCCCCTTAAGCAGCGGGATCAGTGCGTTGTCTCTTGCCGCCAGGATTTTATTGGCCTCGTCCACTGGAACCATTGTTCCCTCGGCTTGGTCGATCTCTGGCCGGTCTCCCTTCATGCGCCTAAGGGCCTCCACGACCTTCGTGTAGTTAGTAATCAGCTCAGATCGGTCATCCCGAGTGCCGTCTTTGGCGCTTTCGCCTAGGCTGGCCGCCAGCTCCTCAAGTCTTTTGATTTCAACGTCCAGCCCTCCGCCCTCTGCCTTCACAAACGGCTGGGCCTTTACGCGTCCGCGCTTGCGGTAAGCTGTTGCCCTGGATTGACCGCTCTTGCGGATCGCCCTCTGCATGTCGTGATTTATCGGTCTGCCCATAAGACTTAAACATTTTCAAATTTTACACGAAAAAACGACGCAGGTCTTGGACCACG
>DFCD01000077.1:17769-19572 GCA_002366885.1 Verrucomicrobia bacterium UBA3063 | reverse complement strand
ATCTTTCCACTTAATCCCTAACGCGCCCCCGGATTCCCAGCACCAAACACACCACCGCCAACCCCAGCATCCCGTACACCGTGATCCACCAGCCCGGGCCCAGTTCCAACTGGGCCAAAAGCCTGTCCGTATAGGCCTCGGCGATTCTCCAGCGCAAAATACCATACAAGGCTCCCAACCCCGCCGCCGTCAGCACAAGAAAGGCCCTGGGCACCTGCGGGAGGGTCAATCCCGCCCAGCCCAAAAGAGAAAGCACAGGCACAAGGAGAAGCCAGATCAGCAAGGGGCGCTTGTCCCGGCCATCCAAGGCCACCGAAGCCAGTTCCTGCTGGGCCTTGGCACGCGGGGTTCCCGATTTTGCCCCGAAGGCGAGCTGAAATCCGGAAAAGCCGTCCACCGGATCCCCCCATACTTCCTGCCATTCCTCCCCGCGCATCCAAAGAAAAGTGGACCCGAGATTTTGTCCGCCCTTGGCCAGATTTCTCACCACCTCCATGGTGTTCCCTTTCAGGGAGTCGGGCGAAACGCGCACCCAGGGAAGAAAAAAACCCGCCAAAGCCGCCGCCACAAAGACCTTTCCGAATCGGTGAAGGAAATCCCCGTGCACGGTTCCACCCTAGCCGGCAAAAACCCTTTCGGACAATCCAAGGAATGCCCGTGTCGACAAGTTCCTGTCCGCCCGCCACGCTAGCCGCCGTCATGGTCAGGATTCATCCCTTCGAGGCGCTCATCGTGGATCCGGCCATGGCCCCCCGGGTCAGTTGCGTCCCCTACGACATTGTTTCGCGGTCCGAATCCCGAACCCTCGCGGAAGGCAATCCCGACACCCTCCTCCGCGTCGATCGGGCCGACCTGGAGTTCCCCGACTCCGTCCCCTTCAACTCCCCCGAGGTGTATCAGCGGGCCGCCCGGAATTTTGACCGGCTCGTCCAACAGAAAAGGTTTTTAGCCGAAAAAAGCCCGTCCCTCTACCTCGTCCGCATGGTCGAGGGGAGCCACCGGCAGCGCGGTTTCGCCGCCCTCGCCGATTTCGCGGACTACGCCTCCGGCCAGTTCCGCAAACACGAGTTCACCCGCCCGGACAAGGAAGACGACCGGGTCAACCTCATCCGCCACCTCGGTGCCCTCACCGGCCCCGTCCTTGCTGCCTACCCCGACCTGCCGGAGCTCACCGCGGAGATGGACCGGATCGAGAAGTCCGGCGCACCCATCGCGGAAGTCACCGATGAGCGGGGTGTCCGCCACGCTTTCTGGCGGGTGCCGGATCCGGACCCGGTGGTGAAACTATTTGCCAAGGTGCCCCGGGCCTACATCGCCGACGGACATCACCGCGCCGCAGCCGCCGCCCGCCTTGCCGGGGAGAAGCCCGGGCCCCGGGGCATCCTCACCGTCTTTTTCCCAGCATCGGAACTCAAGATCCTTCCTTATCACCGTCTGGTTTTGAAACTGGATCCACTCAACACTGAGTCACTCCTCGCCGCCGCTCGAAAGGCCTTTGCGGTGACCGAGCTTTCCTCTGCGCCTCTCGATAAAACCGGCAAGGTCGGTCTTTTTGTCGACAATCGCTGGTATCAGCTGGCCTGGAATGCAGATCCCCAGGCTGATCCAGTGGCCAAGTTAGACGCTTCCGCTCTACAGGATCGGCTACTCGGCCCGGCGTTGGGCGTGAAGGATCCGCGCACCGATGCCCGGCTGGACTTTGTCGGCGGAGTCCATGGCACCGCCGCCCTCGAAAAAAAGGTCCGGACGGGCGAGGCCACCGCCGCCTTCAGCCTCCCCTCCGTCTCCTTGGCGCAGATTTTT
>DFCD01000077.1:16406-17673 GCA_002366885.1 Verrucomicrobia bacterium UBA3063 | reverse complement strand
CATCCCCTTGCAAACGGGGATTTCCTAAGTAAGTTCTCTTACAGATGGTTACGCACGCAGGTTTGGGGCGGTTGAGCAAGCCGGCCACGCTGCTGGCCTGTCTGCTTTTTTGCTTTCTGCTGGAAAATCCTGCCTTTTCGCAAACCTACCGGCTCGTCTGGGAAGAGGATTTCGATCAGATAGATCCCACGGATGCGGCCAATTACAACCGGTGGGATCTGAATCGCTCGGTCTGGAACATCGAGGTGGTGGACAATCCCGCCAACAATGAAATCCAGCAGTACCGGGACAACCGCGACAACGTCCGTCTTGAGGTGGATCCCTCGGAATCCGGGGACGGGTTGCTCGTTATCGAGTCGCGCCGCCAAAACACCACCCAGAATCTGGGGGCCTGGACCTCCGGGCGCATCAACAGCAAGGGAAAATTCCGCTTCAAATACGGTTTGATCGAGGTTCGCGCCAAATTACCCCCTTTGCTGGGAAGTTGGCCGGCCATCTGGATGATGGGCGACAATATCGACACTCTCGGTTGGCCCCGTTGCGGCGAAATCGACATCATGGAGATGGGCCGCGTCACCGGTTGGAACTCGATCCTCGGCACCATCCATTGGAACGCCCCGGGCAGCCCGCCCGCCCCGGATTACTGGCAGGCCTCCGTCGGATCCGCGCCCAACTCCAACCTTGCGGTCAGCGACTCCACCACCGCCTTCCATGTTTACCGGATGGAATGGACCCCCTCCCAGATCCGCTGGTTCGTGGACGGCACCAACTTTTACACCCAGGAAATCGCCAGCATCACCGGAAGCCCCAACAACCCCTTCGTCAGTCATGATTTTCATTTCCTTCTCAATAACGCCATGGGCGGGACGATGGGCGGCACCGTCGACACCTCCGGATCCGCCAGCACCCGCTACGAGGTGGATTACATCCGGGTCTACCAGACGGATGCCGGCAACACCGTCCTGACCCAGCGTCCCGCCCTTTCCGGCGAGACCGTGACACTCGCCTACGGCCAAACCACCAACCGCGTCGTGCCGATCCTGAATTATCCGCACACCCTCACCGTCAGCGGGTCGATCCCCGGCCTGACCGCCTCCGTCCAGACCTCCGCCCAGCCCGTGGCCGGATTTTCCGGCTCCACCGGCAAGACCGAGCTCGTTCTCAGCGGCACGCCCACCCAATCCGGCACCTTCAACCTCACTGTCACCGCCGTCAACTCGGTGGGATCGCAGACGCTCACCCTTCCCGTCACCATCACCGGCATCCC
>DFCD01000077.1:11717-16375 GCA_002366885.1 Verrucomicrobia bacterium UBA3063 | reverse complement strand
TCCAACGCCATCACCGTGGCCAGCACCAACGGCTGGATCCGCTCCCAAACCAACGCCACCGCCGACGGCTACGAATTGGCCACCAACGGCAGTGTCTATTACGGCTCCAGCACACCCGTGGTTCCCCGCACCGCCCCCGCCTCGCTTAAGGTCTACGGCGGCTATGCGGTCAACGGGGGCGCCGGCACCGTCCGCATGTACCGGGTGACCAATGCCACCACCGGCACTCCATACCAGTTCGAGGCCTACGCCCACACCGGCGCCATTGACGGAATCGGCGGCAGCAACGTCTGCCGGCTTTATCTCGAGTTCCGCGCCGGCGGAGCCAACAGCAACGTCCTCGCTAGGTACACCTCCACGGCCGAGATGAACTCCTCCTCCCCCAGGGGAACCTGGACCCTGTTCCAGACCCCCGTGGTCACCGCCCCATCCGGCACCGTCACCTTGCGCGCCGGCACGGAGTTTATCCAACCGGGCAACCGCGACTCCGTGCCCGCCGACGGCTGCGTCTATTGGGACGACTTTGTCTTGAAGACCCCTACCCCCTCGCCCGCCATCGTCACCAACCTCGCCTCCGGCCCTGCCCTGCAGCTTTCCTCCGGCGGTTGGGCTGAGCAGACCGTCTCCGTGGAGCCCAACGCCTCCTACCGCTTTGCCGGGACCAACACCACCTCCACCGGTTCCGTCTCCGCCACGGTGACCTGGAAGAACGACGCCGATACGGCCGTGGGCAGCAGTTCCGCGCTGGTTTCCACCAATAGCCAGTCCTGGCAACTCTCCTTGACCAGTCCGGTCTCCGCCACCCGGGCCACCCTCCGTCTGGACCAGACGAACGGAACCCCCCAGGTCGCCGACATTTCCTGGGATTTTCTCCGTCGCTTCCGCCTCTTTAACCGGGGAGCCGAAACCGTCGAGGCCGGCGCCGCCCGCTCCTGGACCGGCACCAACGGAACAACCAACTCCCTCACCCTGGCCGACACGGGCCAGCGTTCGGGAAGTTTCGCCCTCAAGGTGGGCGGTCCCAGCACCTCGTTCGACTCCCTCTCCGGCTGGACCCAGGAAGTCGCCGTGACCAACGCCGGGACGCAATGGATTGCCGAGGTCTGGTCCAAAAATTCCGTCCTGGTTTCCGGCAGCAGCCGGGGCCTTCTCCGTCTGGAGTTTTTCGACGGCACCGGCTCCACCCTGCTCACCGGAGACAGCGTTCTTCCCAAATCCTCCTCCTTCTCCCGCTCCCAAGTCTATCTGCGCGCCCCCGCCGGATCCACCAAGGCAAGGATCTCCCTCCTGCTCAACCAGGTGGCCTACGCGGCCGGGGAGCTCGTGTTTGACGATGCCGACGTCCGCGAGCTTTCCCAGGCCGACTACCTTGCGACCCGCGCTGACTCCCTCGGGCTGAGCGGCGCCGATTTCACCGCCGCCGGCGATCCCGACCGTGATGGGGTCCCTTCCGGCGATGAGTTCCTCTGGGGAACGGATCCATTTTCCGCATCCTCGGTCACCACCCTCAGCACCAGCCAACCCCAGATCAACACCCTGCGCCTATCCTGGATGGCCACGCCGGGCTCCTCCTACGTGCTCGACACCTTTTCCCAGCTGACCCCCGCATCGGCCACCCCCTCCAGTTCCACCGACATGATCGTCACCCCCCCCACCAACACCGTTTCGCCGTTTGCCACCTACTACGATGTCCCCATCAGCGGACCCCGGGGCTTTTACCGGATCCGATTAAAATGAACAAAAAGGCGTAAACCCAATCAAAGGAAGTATGGCAAATAGGTCCCTTGATTTTGGCGAAAGGAAGGCTAGGTCTATACTATGTTAAAACCCCGGTATTCCGTCTCTTTCCCTCTCCTCACCGCTCTTTTCCTTGGATTGGTTCAGGCAGGTTTTGCAGCCACCACGAACACCTTGGTGGATTTCAAATTCAATGATGGCAAGACCCCGTTGCAGTTGGGCTTAGCCACCTATCAGGCCACCGCCGTGGTTTTCTCCGCCTCGGTCACCAACGAATCAAGCCCGCTCTTCTCCACCACCAACCCCGCCACCAACGGATACCTTCTTTTCACAGCAAACTCCACCTCCGCCAACTTGGGCACAGGCTTGCCGAATTGGGGTGGTTGGTGGGCCGGGGCAAATCTGGCCACCATCCAGACCCAGTACACGAATGGCGGGTTGGGCGTTCCTTTGCTCGGCACCGGGTTGCCCGATCCCTCCAAAATTTCCCTTACCGCCCGTGTGCGCGCCCGGGGCATGACCAACCCGGCCGGTGCGGTGGTGATCCTCAAAATCATCGGCTTTTCGGACAATCCCAACATCCCCACCTCAGGCTACCGCAGGGTTCAGTTCCGTCCCTTTTTCCTGACCAATTCGGAATGGACCACCGTCGGCGGATCCTTCGACCAACTCACCAACTCCTTTGGGACAGACTTCAATTTTCTCACCGGGGCGGCGGCCTTGAAAACCGACCCGTCCTTCACCGTCATCGCCGAAATTTCCGGATTCGCCGGGGATGGTTGGGGATTCCAAAACAATATCCGCGTGGAAATCGATGACGTGAAGCTCACCGTCCTCGATCAGGCGGCCCCGGACATGGTCGTCTCCTCCGTCACCCCTCTCGCCGGCGTCCCCGGCACCCGCGTGACCTTGACCGGCTCCCTTTTCGGAACCAATCCCACGGTGCGCTTTGCGGGCAACACCAACGCCAACAACCTGCTTTCCGTCACCAACGGCAGCCTCATCACCGCCTCGGTTCCCAGCAATGCGGTCACCGGCAAGATCACCGTGACCTCGGGATCCATCCAGGCGGCGAGCGCCAAAAACTTCTGGGTCACTGCCGCCACCAACCTCCTGGCTGACCCCACCTTCTCCATCCCCACCGGGGACGGAACCGCCAATCCTTATTGGGTTTTCTTCGAAGGCGCGCGCATTCCCAATCCCACGGACGAGGCCTGGGCCGCCGGTGAGGATGCATCCCCGGTGGTCGCCCTGCCAGGATGGGAAGGCACCGCCTACGGCGGCTTTTATCAAGAGGCCTCCTACAATGCGGCCGATGGCGATTTCTTCACGCTCAGCATCCGCGGCAAGATGGATGCCAACTTCAGCGCCTCGGCCTGCAACCTGGCCATGAGAATCGTCGAGCCCTTCACCGACAACAACTATGACGGGCAACCGGACTCCGCCAGCGCCTTCACCGACCTCAACGGCAACGGCATTTGGGACAATATCTTTGTGGCCAAGGACGTCCTCCCGGACATGAAACAAAACCCCGACCGGTGGGCCACCTACACCGCCACCATGAGGGTCACCAACTCCGCGGTTCTAAACCTTCTCCAGAATAACCGGGGATTGATCCGGGTCACCGTCCAGCCACTCGGGCGGGCAGTCAACGCCACCAACCCGCTGACCACCCTGCTCTTCGACAACGCCGTTCTCAAACAGCAGGCCTCCACCAATGTCGGGGCCCAGATCTCCGTCAGCCTGGCCGGCTCCGCCGTCACCAACGGCGCGACCTTGACGGTTCCGGATGCCTTGGTGGGCTTCACCTCCTCCTACTCGCTGCAGGTCGTCAACAACGGCGCCGAGGACCTGGTCCTGAGCAATGTTTCCGCCACCGGCGGCTTCACCATCGCCCCGGGTTCCCTCCCCATCACCATCCCCTACGGCAGTTCCCGCAGTCTCTCCCTCAAGGCCTCCCCGTCGGTCGCAGGCGCCTTTTCGGGCACCGTCACCATCGCCAACAACGACAAGGAGACTGCCGACCGGACCTTCACCTTCACGGTGGGTTCCTCCGCACGGCCCACCACGGAAAACTTCACCTCGGGAAACCCCGCCACCCTGGGTTACTCAAGCCAGTTTGCCGGTCCCACCACCCTGCTGGGCACTTCCACCCTTTCCGTCACCAACGGCGCCCTGCGGCTTGCCGTGGACACCTCGGACAACAACGTCGTCCAGACCGGAACCTCCTGGTACACGGGGATCCAGAGGGAGTTCGCCACCCCCGGCCTAATCGACCTCACCAACACCACCTTCCAGGTCTCCCTGCGCGCCTTCGGGGTTTACACGGGCACGGCCGGCCTGAAAAACAAGGTGGAGGTCCGCCTGGAATCCCTCAATGCGCCCGGCGGGGCGGCCACGGGATTTTTGCAGCTCGGACGCCCCTTGGACGATACGGGCTACCTTGCCGGGGGAGCACCCAGTTTCATCCCGGACGGAACCTATGACCGCGTTGCCCTGGAACTGAACGAAGGAGGATCTTTTGTCACCGCCGGGGGAACCAACCTCACCGCCCTCTCGACCAACACCGGGTCCAACTCCTTGCTGCGCGCCGTCAACGGATGGGTCGCGGGCGCCTCCACTACCGGAACCCTCACCCCCACCAGCACGCTCAAAACCGATGCACCTTTCTTCCGCATCGTTGTCCTGATCAACCAGTCGGAATTCGATTACGACAACAACAACCTCGTGGAGATCGATTCCCTCACCTTCTCCCCCGGCACCACCAGTGCGCCGACACCCACCCTCACCATGGCCAATCCCGGCTTCGAGCTGGACACCACCCTAGGCGGCGGATCTCCTCCCGTGTCTTGGTTACAGTCTCCCACGGATGGAGTTACCAAGGAGCTCGCTCCCACCGGGGCGGCCATTTACAACCAGTC
>DFCD01000077.1:0-11612 GCA_002366885.1 Verrucomicrobia bacterium UBA3063 | reverse complement strand
TCGGGGGAATCCGTCCAGCTGAAGGCGCGGTTCTATACCGCCTCGATCGATCCCCTCACCGGCGGCGCCAAGGCCTACCTCACACTCAAATTCTTTGACGGTTCCTACAATTACCTCGGCGCACAGAGCACGGAGGTCAATTCCGCCAACCAGGTCACCAATGCCTGGACCGAATACTCCGTGACCGGGGCCATGCCGGCGGGCGCGACCATCGTCCAGGCGGGGGTGGAATACGCGCAGAACGCGGGAACGGATAACGGCTCGGTCTATGTGGACACTTTCTCCATTGCCAAGGTCACCAACACCCCCCTCTCCGCATACGACCAATGGCTCGCCGACAACGGCCTGACCGGAAAGACCTTTGACGCCGTCGGTGCCAGGTACGCCTTCGGGGCCTCCCGTCCCCAGGTGGGGGGCGTTGCCTCCACCCCTTCCCTCAGCGGCACCACCCTCTCCTACAGCTTTGACCAGCGGACAGACAGCACCCTGGCGGTCACTGCGCAGTACAGCACGGATCTCGTCAATTGGGCGGACCTTCCCGCGGGCTTCCTCGCCAACACCACGGGAGCCGCGGCCGGATTCCAGCGAAAGCTCCTCTCGGTGAGCGTCGGATCCGGAGGGGTTCCCACGCCGAAATCCTTCATCCGCCTCAAGGTCATCCGCACCCCGTAGCCGAATCTGCAAGGAAGCGCTCGGGTCCGGGGATCCAACCTCCCCAACCCAAGCTGATCCCATCGGTCCTCAAAAACCTTGTTGGCGTGCCCTCGCAAAGGACGCCTTCAGCGACTGCTTGGCTTGGTTTTCGCTCCTGGAAAGGCTGGCTATTGGCCGGGCCCACTTACGCAATCTAGCTGCGCTCAAACTGAAAACATTCCGGTGGGGCGCCCTCGATGAGGGCGTATAAAACGATATTCTAATTCAAAGTTTTGCGGCAAACGCACGCTGGTGTTGGTTTTTTACCACACCAGTCTGTCCCGCCGCCTGCAGACAGGCCTTCGCCGGCCCAATCAAACTTTCAACTGTGCCAGCTTTTACTGGCCGTAAATCACGTGCTTGTTCAGCACCTTCCCTTTGGCGATGGCTTCGGCGTGTCCGTCCGTCATGACAACATTCACCTTCCCGTTGTGGCGATACCGCATCCAGGGGTTGTTTCCATTGTCATTATCCGTGGTCGTGCTGATGGCCTGCTCAAGGTCGACCGCTCCGCGCCCGGCGGACTGGGAGACGAAAATCGAGGGGCTTTCGATCGAGTTGGGGGACCATCCCTTGTTTCCCGGGTTTTGGCACATGTCCGCGCACAAAATCACCTCGGAAGGTCGGGCAATGGCATTGAGCTGGAGACCGTTGGTTCCCCGGGGCATCAACCCACCGTGCATCCCGTAGGTCAGGGCAATCTCGGTGTCGTTGCCGGCATTGAGGACCGGTTTAAGAGCCCCTGGACAGACAAAGATGGTGTTTTTCTTGTCCGCCTTCGCAGAAATGAAGTTCGTCAGACTCTTGGCCCAAGCGGGATCCATCCCGGATCCCGCATCGGGGAGACGCATTTGGTTCTCGGCAGCATAGGCCAAAGTGGCGATTCCGATCTGCCGTAGGTTGGAGAGGCAGGCACCAGCCTTGGCATTGGCAAGACCACGGTTGATTGCCGGCACAGCCAACCCGGCCAAAAGGCCTAAAATGCTTATAACCACAAGGAGTTCCACAAGAGTGAAAGCACTACTTCTTAACGCTTTATGCATGGTCTGATAGTCCACTATTTTTGTCCCTTTCGCAAATATTTTTATTTGACTTTCAGCAAATTTGCATTAGGATACACCTAGGTAGAAAAAACACAGCAAACCACAGAAAGGAAAAAACAAATGAGCTATATAAAAAAGTTAAGTCTTGCTGCTGCGGCCGTTGTCGCACTCGCTATCCAGACAGGCAACGCCATAACGGTCACGGTCAGTTCCAATGCCCTTACGAAGGGATTCATGAATGTTGTTGACCTCGGCGGCAATTTTCAGTTTGGCAGTTCTTGGGGCATTCCCGACCTCAGGGCGAACTTCTCAAACGGAGGTTCCACTGTGACTCTTCTGCCCAACAATATCGGTGACCCCAATCCTTACTGGTACATTGGGGGTGGCGCACTCGGAAACCCAGGCAATAAAAAGATGGAGGCAAACCTTTATAATGACGCATTGAGCGACACCCTGCTCGACCAGACCTTAACCTTTTCCGGGGTGGTGGATTCCTACACTTTAACTTCGGATTATGTCGTCAAGGCCTTCATCAAAGATTTTGCCGCCGATTACAGTTCTTTTAATGTTGTCGATCAGGTCCTCAATGCGACCACGGGAACTTTCACGCTTAACTATAATGTAGGATCTGCGATCGGACGCCATGTTCAGTTTGGCTTCCAGACCTATGGCCCTAACGCGTGGGGAACGGATGCCGATACCAAGGGTTCTGCCGTTATTAGTGCGATCCCTGAACCCTCCTCCGCCGCCCTGATGGGTCTGGGCGTGGCCGGGCTACTGGCCTTCCGCATGCGCCGGAAAGTCTGAAGAAACGATTCGGGTAAGTTCCTTTCTGTGAAAAACCCGGGAGGTCAATCCTCCCGGGTTTTTTGTTATTTCCACCCGTAGGGCGACCGACTCTCCCCTTTCCCCAATCCTGGACGCTAAACCGCCCCCCGCTTACGGATCAGATCTCGGTACCAGTAGTAGGAATCCTTGGGTGTCCGTTTCTCCGTCTGGTAATCAATGTGGATCAGGCCAAACCGCTGCTTGTAGCCCTCCGCCCATTCAAAATTATCCATCAGCGACCAGTGAAAGTAACCCTTCACCGGAACCCCCTCCCCCACGGCTTTTCTCAGCTCCCGCAGGTATCGCCTCGTGAAATCGATTCTTTGCGGGTCGTGCACCTTGCCGTCCTCCGCCACCCAGTCCGGGTTGCTCATGCCGTTCTCCGTGATGTAAACGGGCAACCGATACCTTTCATGGAGGAATTTCGGCCCCCAGCGCAGGCTGGGAGGGGTGATGTTCCAGTGAAAGAGGGTCCGGGGATTTCCCTCGCCCACGGGAATCGTTTCCGCCTTGCCCCCCCTGCCCGCCTTGACGGGTGTGCCTTGGTAAATGTTGACGCCGTAAAAATCCATCGGCTGGGCCATGATGCGCAGGTCGGCATCCGAGTAGCGGGGCAGAAGTTTCCCGTAGGCCCGGCGCGCCTCGGGAGCCACCCGGCCAAGGATGACAGGATCGCTCCACAGGGTGTTGTTGAAAAGATGGTCCCGGTGACAGGAGTCCGTCGCCAGGCGGGCTGCCCGGATATCCGTAGGCTTGGTGCTGACCGGATAGGAAACCATCCCCACGGGGGCCCAGCCAATCTTCACCTCGCCCGGACATTCCGACCGCAGGACCATGGCTCCCAAGCCGTGGGCCAGTTGCACGTTCCGCGCCATTTTCAAAAGTTTCCGGACGGGCCGCTTCAGACCCGGAGCGTGACCACCGGTTCCGTGGCCCAAACCGATGAAGCACTGGGGCTCGTTAAACGTCATCCAGTCCCGGACCCGGTCCCCCAGCCTCCCCGCGACGACGGAGGTGTAATCGGCAAACCAGGACGGGCTGTCCCGGTGCAGCCAGCCGCCCCGGTCAAACAGGACGGTGGGGTAATCCCAATGAAAAAGGGTGCAAAAGGGGCGGACCTTGGCTTCCAGCAGGCCGTCAACCAGGCGGTCATAGAAATCGAGGCCCTTGGGGTTCACCTTCCCGCGGCCGGCCGGCAGGATCCTCGTCCAGGAGATGGAAAAACGGTAGGCCTGCAGCCCCAGCGCATCCATCAGCCGTATGTCCCCCCGGTAGCGGTGATAATGATCGCAGGCAGAGCGCCCGGTGTGACCTTCCCACACTTTTCCGGGGGTGGCGCAAAAACGGTCCCAAACGGAAGGGCCTCGCCCGTCCTCGTTCGAGGCGCCCTCGATCTGGTAGGCGGCGGTCGCCGCACCCCACAAAAAATCTTTCGGGAAAGGGGAAATGCGGCGGGGACCGGTCACGAGGAGAGGAGATCCGGCCCTACCTTGGCGGGGCCCGCCGAGGTGGAATTCCTGAGGACAATCTGGGGCTCCACCCGGATGTAGGTGCCGGGCAGGGACGGCTCCTGAAGCCTCTCCATCAGCCGCTGGGCGGCCAAACGGCCGAGCAGTCCTTTGTCCAGACGGACCGTCGTCAGCGCCGGCAAGGAACTGCCCGCCCAGAAAATGTCGTCAAAACCGATCACGGAGATGTCCTGGGGAACCCGGTACCGGCCGTCCGCCCGCAGGGCGGTGAGCAAACCGACCGCCATTTCGTCGTTCAGGCAGAAAATTCCCGTCGGCAGGGTCCCTTCCTTGAGGAACTGCTCCCCGGCCCGCATGCCCGAGGCGCGGCTGAAGTCCCCGTGGATTCGTCGGATGGATTCGGCGGGAATTCCCCTCGAGATCCAGTAGTCCGCCGCAGCCTGCTCACGTTCCCGGCTGGCGACCTGTTCGTCCCCGGAAAGGATCGCCAACCTTCGGTGTCCGAGCTCAAAAAGATGTTCGGCGGCCGCCCGGGCGCCCGCGGCGTTGTCAAAACAGATGACATCGGCGTGGCCGGACCCGGAGGGCGCGTCCGCAACCACCGCGGGAGGGCCCTGCCGGATGAGATGGCTGAGGATGGGCTGGGCGATCGGCCCAAGATAAATGACCGCATCGACATGGGCCTGTTTGACCAGCTGGAAGTAATCCTCCTCCTTCGTCAGTTCGCCTGCCGGCAGGATGACCAAGGCGGCATGCTGGCGGCTGAGTTCCGTCTGGATGCCCGCGAGGATTTCCAGGTGGTAGGGCCCGAGGGACTCCTTGCGAAGAACGTGTCCGACCAGCCCCACCGACGTCAGGCTGCTGCGGTTCCGGCGGGGCGACTGTCCGGACCCGTCCGCGACAAAGGTTCCCTGGGCCGGAACGCTGTAGATCAACCCTTCCGCCCTCAATTCGGCCAGTGCCTTGCGCACGGTGATCTTGTTGACCTTGTGGTGCTTGGCCAGGTCGTCCATGGACGGCAAACGGGAAAGAGGAAGAAGCTTGCCCTCCCGGATTTCCCCCCGGATTTGCTCGGCAATCTGGCGGTAAAGATAGTGGGCCCGGCTTTTTCCACGCTGAAGATCGGAGCTTTCGCGGGGTTTCACCGGAAGATCCTAAGTCAAGAGCAGGCGCGGAGGCAAACCGGGGATGAATCCCTATTCCGAGAGAAAGGGCAGGTTGGCGGTGGAAGCGCCCCCCTTCCCGTCCCGCACCACCAGGAAGAGCCGGTAAGCCCCTTTGGCCGGGAAGGTAACCTGGCATTCGGGGCCGGCATCCGACTGGACTGCCTCCGGAAAGGATGGTGGAACGCTTTCGGCATCGCCGCCGTGCCGGATATCCTTGCTCTCGGCCACCACCGTCCACTCACAGGTCATCCCATCGCCGTTACGGTCCGAGATCACCGCCGAGGCCTTGAGCCGGGTCCCCGCCTTGGCCCGGTTGACGGAATTCTCAAACTGCAGGCTCTCGATTCTGGGGCTGCGGTTTTTTGGCCACTTCCCCGTCCAGGCCCGCACCATCGCGTCGACCGAGGGAAGTTTTTCGCCATCCGGCAAAAGCATCCCGTACCAGGTGGAGGTGGTTTCCTGTTTGCTGCCCCAAAGAAAGGCGTAACTGCCCAGGCAGAGGCCCTCGGCGTTCTCCATGATGCTCTGCAGGGTCGCAAAGTACTGGATGGCCTTTTCGTTGGCGGTGGGCTCGATCGGCGCACCCCAGGGCGTCTTGGGCACTTCCCAGTGCCCCGAGGTGCCGTACTCCGTCAAAAGGAACGGCTTTTTCCATCCCAGGCTTTGCAGGGTCCTCCCCGCACCACCTGCCCCGCTGTAGGCATTGATCCCGAGAATATCCACGGACGGATAGTGCTCCATCACCTCGCGGATCTTGCGCACATCGGCTCCGGCAATCGCGGTCATCACCGGGTGATGGGGATCCTCCTCCTTGACGATTTTCGCCAGCTCCTCCATCTCGCGCCAGACCCGGACGGCTTCAGGTTTCCCCGGGAAGATTTCCATCTCGTTGCCCAGACCCCAGACCAGCAGGTTCGGGTGATCCTTGTAGAGCCGGACTGCGGCCCGCACCCGATCCCTCTGCTTCTGCAACTGGGCGGGATCAAGGTAGGAAAAACCGTGACGCTCATGTTCCACCCAGATGCCGGCGCAAAAGGTCAGGCCCAGTTCCTCGATTTCCGCGAGCACCGTTTTCCCATCGTCGTATTTTTCCAGAAGCTGCTTCGTGTCCCAAACGCGCACCGAGTTGGCGCCCATTTCCTTCGCCAAGGGCAGAAACTTGGTTCCGCCCACACCCAAAACCCGCATGGTTTCACCGTTGCGGATCAACTCCCAGGCCCCCTGCGTGTTTTGCCGCAGGGAAACCCGGGAAGGCTCGGAAAAGCAGTTCATGATCATAAGGTTACAGAGGACGAATAGTGCAAGGGGTTCCTTGACACGACGGGCACGAACCATACAGATTCCTCCCATGATTCCCTCCTCCAAGTCGATATTTAAAATCACCATTTTGACCATTGCCGCCCTTGTGGGGACCCACCTTCCCGCCTTCTCCCAGGACAAGGAGGATCCGCATTCGACTTCCTCCGCGCTGGTCTCAGAGGCCTGGGGCGCGCTCGACCGTAAGGATTATGCGGCCGCCCGCATCGCCATCACCCGCTGCCAGACGCTTTATGGGGCCAAGGCGGAGGAGATGCAAAAAGCCCTCGCCGTCCTCCCCAGCAAGGATACGGCCACGTTGCAGTGGGCACTGAACGATGTCGGCACCTGCACTTTCATCCTGGGCAAAGTGGCCGAGGCGGAGAAAAAGAAGGACGAGGCCCTGGCCGCCTACAAGATGGTGGTGGAAAAATACGGCTACGCGCAATGCTGGGACAACGGTGGCTGGTACTGGCAGCCTTCGGTGGCCGCCAAGGAAAGGATCGCCGCCCTTACTCTCGAGACCGAATAAAACACGGTCACGCGTTTGACTCCCCTTTCCCGCCCGGCGTCGCCGCTGCCTGTGCTGCTGGCCGGCCTGCTGGCCGCCCTGGTGGGTTGCGCGGGTGGCGGGGATCGGGACGAAAAGGGAAAGGTGGTTCTCGAATACTGGGAAAAGTGGACGGGGCACGAGAAGGAGGCGATTGCACGGCGGGTCGAGGCCTTTAACCGATCCCAGGACAAAATCCACGTGCGGATGCTCACGGTCAGCCGGATCGACCAGAAGATGATGTTGGCGACGGCCGGGGGGGTTCCGCCCGACGTGGTCGGCCTGTGGGCGGTCAACCTTCCCTCGTACTCCGAAAACAACGCCCTTTTGCCGCTCGACCGCCTGGCAGCTGAGTTTGGCATCTCCGAGGGGAACTACCTGCCGGTCATCTGGAAGCTTTGCAACTACCGGGGATTTCTCTGGTCCCTGCCCTCCACCCCTTCCGTGGTCGCCCTGCACTGGAACAAGGATGCCTTCCGGGAGGCAGGCTTGGATCCGGAGCGCCCGCCCCGGACCCTGGCGGAACTCGAGGAGTTCAACGAGAAAATCACCCGCAAAAATCCCGATGGCTCGCTGGAACGCATCGGCCACATGCCTCAGGAACCCGCCTGGTGGATGCGGGACTTTCCCACCTGGTTTGGCCACCCCGTCTGGGATGGGGGCAACCGGATGCGGATGGACGACGACGCCTGCCGAAAGTTTTTCGGCTGGCTGGAAAGTTATCCACGCAGGTTCGACGGGCCGGCGATGTACAAGCTGCGCGGGGCCTTCGGCAACTTCGCCTCACCGGAAAACCCCTTCTTCACCGGGAAGGTTGCCATGATCATGCAAGGCGTCTGGATGGACGGGTTCATCAAGAAATTCGCCCGCCCCGGATTCCGCTACGGCGTGGCCCCTTTCCCGGAGCCGGTGGAGCATCCCGGCGCCCCCCTCACCGTGGCGGAAACCGACATCCTGGTGATCCCCGCGGGGGCCAAACACCCCCGGGAATCGATGGAGTTCATCGCCTGGCTCCAGCGCCGGGAGAACATGGAGGCTCTCTGCCTGGAGCAGAAAAAGATCAGCCCCTTGCGGGAGGTCAGCGCCGATTTCCTCGCCCGCCATGAACATCCCTACCTGCGCACTTTCCAGGAGCTGGCGGCCAGCCCCCGCGCCCTGCCCGCGCTGACCATACCCACCTTCCGGGAGTTCGAAAACGACCTTTCCGTCTACACCAACCTGGTTCTGCTCGGGCGCATGGAAGGCGAGGCGGCCCGGATGGAGATGTCCGCCCGCCAGCAGAAGGCCCTCGACGCCAAGCTGAACCGCTGGAATCGGGTGGCACCCGTACGGACGGCGGAATGGCGGAAGGAGGTGGGATCATGAACCGCGCCGAAAGACGGAATTTCGCCCGCGCCATGCTCTTTGTGGCGCCGTGGGTGGTCGGGTTCCTTTTTCTTAACCTCTACCCTTTCCTTGCCTCCGTCTGGTATTCCCTGTGCGACTACAGCGCCCTGTCCGTTCCTGTCTTCCTTGGTTTCCAGAATTATGCCGATCTTTTCCGCGATCCGGTTTTCTGGAAGGCCCTCAGCAACACCGTGCTGTTCGCCCTCTTCGCCATCCCCCTGGGAACCGCCCTCTCCATCGGCTTGGCCGTCCTCCTAAACCAGCCGGTTCCCGGCCAGGGCCTCTTCCGCACCATCTTTTTCCTTCCCTCGCTCGTCCCGGCCATCTCCCTGGCCATCCTCTGGCAGTGGATGCTCAACGGTCCGGTCGGACTGGTGAACATGGCCGTACGCCCCTTCCTGCAGGCCATCAACGCGGTAGCCGGCACGTCCCTGCAGGCTCCGGATTGGCTCAACGATCCGAACTGGGCCCTCTGGGGCCTGGTGCTGACCGGCTTATGGGGCACGGGGCACGCCGTGGTCATCTACCTCGCCGGGTTGCAGGAGATCCCCGTTGAGCTGTACGAGGCTGCGGAGCTGGACGGCACCACGCCGTGGCAGCGCTTTGTCCATGTGACTCTTCCCATGCTCTCGCCCGTGATTTTTTTCAACGTCCTCATGGGCATCATCGGCGCTTTGCAGACCTTTGCCGTGCCCTACATCCTGACCGGCGGCGCCGACGGTCCGGGCCGATCCCTCCTCTTTTTGGCGACCTACATTTACCAGCATGCCTTTGACTACTGGAAC
Organism: Verrucomicrobia bacterium UBA3063; assembly: GCA_002366885.1. GTDB lineage: Bacteria > Verrucomicrobiota > Verrucomicrobiia > Methylacidiphilales > Verrucolacustridaceae > Verrucolacustris. Next base: position 2,396 of record DFCD01000077.1, on the reverse strand, counting down.
ATGGGCTACGCCTCCGCACTGGCCCTGATCCTTTTCCTCGTCATCGTCGTCCTGAGTTTTCTGGCCGTGAAATTGGGCGAGAAAAAGGTTCACTATGGGGGCCGCTGAACCATGAACCGCCGCCATCCCACACAGGAAGCCATAACCTTCGCCCTGCTCCTGGCGTTTGGTTTTCTCTTTCTGCTCCCCTTTCTGTGGATGGTCTCCACCTCCCTCAAGCCGCTCGAGGAGACGATGAAAATGCCGCCGGAATGGATCCCCTCCAGCTTCCAGTGGCACAACTACCCCGACGCCATGCGCGCGATGGGCCCTTTCTGGACCTTTGCCGGCAACAGTCTTCTTTTGGCCGGCCTCAATGTGGTCGGGACGGTTCTCTCCAGCGCCTGGGTGGCCTACGGCTTCTCCCGTCTCGATTGGAAGGGGCGGGATGCCTGCTTCTTCCTTCTGCTTATGACCATGATGATCCCTTTTCCCGTGGTGATGGTGCCTCTCTACACCCTGTTCCGCGACCTTGGCTGGATCGGCACGATGAAGCCCCTCTGGGTCCCTTCCTTTCTGGCCGGAGCCTTCAACGTCTTCCTCCTCCGCCAGTTTTTCCTCACCCTCCCGCGAGACCTTTCCGAAGCCGCCCGGATCGACGGGTGCAGCGAATTCCGCATCTTCTGGCAGGTGATCCTTCCCCTCGCCAAGCCCGCCCTTCTCACCGTGGCCCTGTTTCAGTTCCTCGCCACCTGGAACGACTTTCTCGGTCCCCTCATCTTCTTGGCCCGCGAAAGCCATTTCACTCTCGCCTTGGCCCTGCAGGCCCTGCAAAGCACCATCAGCGGCACCCCTTGGCACCACCTGATGGCCGCCTCCACGCTCGTGGTCGCCCCCGTTTTGGTTCTTTTTTTCTTCACCCAGCGGACTTTCATCCGCGGCATCGCCACCACCGGTCTGAAATGAGGTAACCATGGCCAAGGTCATTCTGGAAAATCTATCGAAAATTTACCCCGGCGAGCGGGGTCGGAATCCCAAGGTCGCCGTAGATCGCGTTTCCCTGGAGATCGCCTCCGGGGAATTTGTGGTTTTGGTCGGCCCCTCCGGTTGCGGCAAAACCACCACCCTCCGGATGATTGCCGGCCTGGAGGACATCAGTTCCGGGACCATCCATATCGGGGACCGCTGCGTGAACGATACCCCCCCGAAGGACCGGGACATCGCCATGGTTTTCCAGAACTACGCCCTCTATCCCCACATGACCGTTGAACGCAACATGGCCTTCGGGCTCGAATTGCGGGGGTTTCCCAAGGAGGAGATCCGGAAACGCGTCCAGGCCGCCGCCAAAACCCTCGGTCTGCTGGAGCCAGACAACCTCCTCGTCCGCAAACCCAAGGCCTTGTCCGGCGGACAGCGCCAAAGGGTCGCCCTCGGCCGGGCGATGGTGCGGGAACCCAAGGCCTTCCTGTTCGATGAACCGCTCTCCAACCTGGACGCCAAGATGCGCGTGGAGATGCGCGCGGAAATCAGCCGCCTGCACCGCACCCTCGGCAGCACCATGATTTACGTCACCCACGACCAGACCGAGGCCATGACCATGGCCGACCGCATCGTGGTGATGTCCTCCGGCAAGGTCCAGCAGAACGACACTCCCATGAACCTCTACCATCGTCCCGCCAACCGGTTTGTGGCCGGCTTCATGGGAAGCCCTCCCATGAATTTTTTCCAGGGACGCCTGCGGCGCACCCACTCGGGACTGGAGTTTGCGGAGGAGACGCCGGAAGGCCGCACCTCCTGGGTCCTTCCGCTTACTTCCGGATCGACTTCAGGCCTGGCCTCCCGCATGGACAAACCCGTCGTTCTCGGAATCCGCCCCGAACACATCAGCCCGGATGCGGGCGGCACGGGATCCTTCGAGGTGGAGGTCGATCTGGTGGAGCCGATGGGAGCGGAAACCCTGGTCTACGGCCGCACCGCCGGTCACAAATGCATCTGCCGGACCTTCCGCTCCGAGGGTAAGGAACTGGAGGGAAGAAAAATGCGCTTTCTCCCGGATGCCTCCCGCCTTCATTTTTTCGACGTGGAAAGCGGTCAGGCCATCTCCTGACGGCCGGGTAGCCTCACCGTCCTTCGCCAAGAACTCCGCAGAAAATCTCCATCCCCCGGGCCAGATCCTCCACGGTGGCTCGGGCGCAGTTCAGCCGGAAGCAGGCCTCCTTCGGTGTCTGCGTGAAGAAAATGCCGCCCCCCACCACCGCCACGCCCTTTTCCAGGCACTTCCTGCGCACCTCCTCAATCCTCCCGGCCTTTCCTCCCCTGACCCACAGCATGTATCCGCCTCCCGGATCATCGACCCGGACACCCTCAGGCAAGCCGCGCCGCAGGATCCCCAGGGCCAGTTCCCTCCGCTTTTGGTA
>DFCD01000021.1 GCA_002366885.1 Verrucomicrobia bacterium UBA3063 | reverse complement strand
TGCCCCCGGGGCCAACCAAGATCCCGCTGGGATTGATCAGATACAGAATGCCATTCGCCGATAGGGATCCATAAATCGAAGAGGGATTTCCACCGATGACCCGATTCAGGGCGGCGGAGGTGGAACTCGGCATATTAAAGTGGGTGCTCTCCCCCGCCCCGATATTGAAACTCTGCCAGTTCACCGCGAGCCGATCGGTGGCCTGATTCACCGTTAATTTGTTTCCATCGCGTTGGAACGTGGCTGCCCCGCCCACCACCTGCTCTCCAACTGGATTCGCCCATACATAGGAGGTGGGAAGGAAAATGACCCCAAGAGCAGAAAAAAGCATCAGATAACGGGCAAACAGATGGGGAGTTGAATATCGCTTTAACCACCACATCTTGCGTTTCATTGGTGAAGTGTTGCTAGATGAAGGAATTATGTGCGTCAACGAGAACATCAAATATAACTTTGTCGCAATTACTATTTTGTCAATAGCTTGTGAAATTTAATAAGATTCTCTACTGAAAGATCGGCTATCTCGGGCCGATGTGGGGTGGCTTTCAAGGCCGCCGGGATTAATTTCCGCTTTCTCAATTTCGAAATCCGGATTTCCTAATCTTCACTCCCCTTTTCCCGCTGGCACCACTCGGACCCCCCGTGGCACGGCTAGGGCCGGTTTTGGCGAAAATTCCAAAAAGCCAAGCGGCAACTCCAGGGTTTTCAGTTCCGCGCATTCGGCAAACGCGTCCTCCCCGATTTCCTCCACCGTGCCCGGCACGGCCAGTGCCAACAGGCGCGTGCACCCTTGAAAGGCCCGCGGGCCGATCTCCCGCAACCGGCGGGGTAGAAAAACCTGCCGTAATCGCCGACAATCGCGGAAGGCGTCCTCTCCCACCGCCGTGATCGTGTCAGGCAACGAAATCTTTTCCAGGCTATCGCAACCCCAGAAGGCGTGCTGGGGGATCCGGGTCAATCCGGAAGGCAGGGTCACGCTGGCCAAGGTTTCGCACCCCTTGAACACATGCTTGCCGATCTCCGCCGTGCCAGCCGGCAAGGCCACAGCCGCCAATTTCCGGCAGTTGAGGAAGGCATGGGTCCCGAGGTGGGTCAGCCCGGAGCCAAGGGTGATCTCCCGCAGACCCGTGCAGTGGGAAAAAGCGTAGTTGCCCACGCGGGTGAGACCCGCGGGAAGCTGGAGCGAGGCAATCTGGCCGCAATACTGGAAGGCTGCCTCACCCAGGGTGGACAAGCTGGCGGGCAACCGCACCCGCACCAGCATTTCGCAGTTGGCAAAGGCGTACTTGCCGATCGTGGCAATTCCCTCGGGCAGGTTGACCTCGTAGAGCGAGTCGCACTGCTGGAAGGCCCCGGCGGGGATTTCCTGGAGCCCGGACGGAATCTCCACCCGACTCAATTTCCCACAGTAAGAAAACGCCTCCTTGCCCAGCACCTCCAACCGCGGGGGTAGCTCCAGGGTGTCGAGATTGTCACACCCCCAGAAGGCCCGCTCCCCAATCCGGGTGACGCTCGCCGGCAGGCTGACAGCGGTGACCGCCCCTTTTTCCCGAAAAGCCTCCTTGCCGATCGCCTCCACCGGCCTTCCTCCCAGGGTCCGCGGAACCTCCGCACGACCGGCCTGCCCCAAGTAGGCAGTGAGCGTGACTCCGCCCCCTTCCTCTTCGTACTGAAAAAATCCTTCCACGGCCCCCCGTGCCGCCCCCGTCGCGATCCAGCCGGCTGCAAAGAAACCCGCCGGTGCCAACCATGGCAATCCGGATATCCTCATCCGCGAAATCTCGGTACTAGATTCATAATAAATTTGGCAACGGCCTCTGCCTGTATCATCAGATCATTCCCTGCGGACGGGTCTGGCGGGTGGGAAAAGAGGCCGACCCCGCGTCCATGGCATCCTTCCGGCAGATGAAAAAATCCCCTACTGCCTCAGATTAAGCTTAAACCGCCCGCTGCTTCCCCGGGCGCCGGAAACCTCAATCATGTAGGTGGTGCCGGCGTCCGCCACGAAGCTGGTCTGGCTCCAGCGCACACCGGAGCGCGCATTGTCATTGGAGGCTTTGCTCACCATCGCCTCAGTGTAGGCCGCCAGTATCGTATCAAAGCCGGAACCGGAGGTGCTGAGGGTGACAGGGCCGCTTTTCGTCGCCGTCCACTTGTACCAGACGGAGGGCCCGCCAGAGGCTCCCACGGCCGCACTGAGGTTATTCCCGGTGACGTTGACTGAGGCTCCAGACAGGGCGATCGCGTTGGTGGGAATCTGATTCGTGGGGCCAGAGGGAGCTTGATTCACTCCCCCCACCGCCGGCGCCCCGTGGACGAAACCCTGGACCGTGAAACTTCCCGACCGACGGCTGCGACCATCCACCGCCACGTGGTAGGTCTGGCCCGGGCGGACGCCGAACTGTACTCGGCTGGTGTTGCGGGAGGAGGTGCCAGCGTTCGACGCAATCGGGGTCAAGGCGTTGACCGAACTCCCCTGATACACCGCTAGCACCGTCGGAAAATTCTCGTTGGTGGTGGTGATCTCCGCCGTGCCGGTCACCCCGGGAGTCCAGCGGTACCAGACCGAGCGGAAGGCGGCCTGCCCGGCGTGGGAGCTTTCCCCACTTTCCGCACTATAGACGGGGGTGGCACCGTTGTTGCGGCCGGCGTCGGTCCAGCTGGTTCCGGTGACGATCTTCGGTTCGGCAAAATTGTCGTACAGAGCCCCGGGCTGAATGACAAAGTTCAGGTTCACATTGCCCCGGGCACGGTTTTTGCCATCCACCGCAATCAGTAGATTGCTCCCCACCTCCACCGGCAGGCGGGAGAGCCGGCTCAATCGGTTGGTGCTGCTGATATCGTCGTTGCTGGCCACCTCCGTTAGGCCGCCCAAGGTGCTGCCTGTGTAGACGGCCAGCAGGGTATCGCCCACCGTGGAACCGAGTGTGTCCAAGGTCAAATGTCCATTGATCGAGGGTTGGAGCCGCCACCATAGCGATCCCCCGCCCCGGCCCGCGGCGTGGTTGGGCTCGCCGAGCTGGCGCGTGGCCCCGGTGTTGTCGACCGTCTCACTGCCGCTGTTGCCCCGCAATTCCTTGGGCGTTTCAAACGGGTCGTTGGGGGGAGCGATCGGCGAGGAGGAGCCGTACCAGGTGAGGCCAAGCTGGGAGACGGTTTTCTGGGCCCCGAAAAGGTACTCGTCCGTAACCTTGACCTTCCAGGTGCCGGCGGAGGATTCGCCCCAAAAAAACGGGGTGGTGAAAACCACATTGGTGTAACCGAGGGTGGAGTAATCATACCGACGAACCGCGTTCATACGCACAGTCGTTCCACCCGGGGAAGTAATGTAAAAGATGAGGTCGTGGACGGCGTAACCTGTTCCCGTCCACTTGAGGGCCAAACTCTCCATCCGAAAGTTGGAGGAGAGGCTGAATTCCTGCGTGACGCCCACGGGATCCACGTCTCCGGGGAGAAGCCGAAGACTGTCCTTTTCATCGGAAACAGACTTCATCGTCGCAAGGTTGTTCCACTCCGAGGCCAACCGCACCGCCTCCGTGGCGTCCACCAGCCCGGCCCCGTAAAGTGGATGGAAGTTGAAGCCGGCTCTATTTTGGATCCAACCGGAATCGCTGGTGTCCACCCGGCGGGCGGATTTCATCAGGATTTCCTTCACATCCCGCCAACCAAGATCCGGGTTGGCCTCCAGCATCAAGGCAATGATCCCCGAAACAATAGGAGCCGCCCCGGATGTCCCGGTAAACGTTCCTTGGGTCGTGTAGCCACCGTTGATCGCCGTGGTGACCAGCCCGTCCAAACTACCGTCATAGCTGGAAGGGGAGCATACCGAAATATTCGCGCCATATTCTGAATAGGCGGAAACCCGACCCCGTCGGCTAACAGCCGACACAGATAGGACGTAAGGGGAGTTGGCCTGCTCATCCCACTGGGAACAGTCCCAGCAGAAGGTCGGATACCAGTACTCATAAACCCCGTCGACATTGCCGTTGCCGTTCGCCCAGACCAGCACCGTGCCTTTACCGTTCCTCCCTTGGGTGGTGGCATCAACCATGGATTTAGCCACGGGGGCAGGTAGGACGTAATAATCCAACCCGTTGTCCTGGCCCAGCCCCCAGCTGTTATTTTTCACCGCGATCTCGGACACTTTCCAGTTGAACATCGCGATCTGATCCGAATCCCGCGGGGCGGCGGCCGTCAATCTCAATCCAGCCAGCCGAGCGGAGGGAGCGACGCCGCTCACCCCGAGATTGTTGTTGCCCCGGGCTGCCACCAGCCCAGCCACTGGCGTGCCGTGGCTGTCGCCGGGACCCCGGGGCGATGGGTCAGATACGTCTCCCCCATTCCAATTATAATGCAGACCGGAAGCGATATTCGGCTGCAAATCCGGGTGGGTAATTTCCACCCCATCATCCACAATGCCCACCACCACGTTGGATCCTTTCACCGTGTCCCAGGCCGTGGTCACATTGACATCAAGGCCGATAACTGAATTTGACGAATTGTTCGTGTTCCGCAAATGCCACTGGTCGGTGAAGTAGGTGTCGTTAGGAATAAATCGCTTCATAGATTTGGAGGAGGACGAAGCCGGGGATGGAGCTTTTGGCAAAGGGAAAGGCCGGAATCCGGTCAAGGAGAGGGTGGGTTGTGGTTGGTCTTGTCTTTTCCGAGGGATTCGTCTGAAGTCACCTGCGACTTGGAGCGAGGGGGCAAAGGCCGTCGTCCGGAGTATCTCCAGAGCCTGGGTCGGATTTTCGACCTCGACGAGGTAGGGCCCCTCCTCCCCGAGGGCTTTGACGAATTTCCACCCCCTCGTTTCCGTCTGGATACGGATCTCCTTTTCCGAGGCCGATTGCAGGATCAAACTGTTGCCGAGCATGCGTGCATTGCCCTCGGTTCTTGGCTTGTCCGGCGAATAAAGAACCAGTTCCGCCGCCGGGGAAAGTAGGGCGGCCTTCTCCTGCCACTCCTGCAGGTTGCGGGCCGGAGGAATCTCCACGATTTCATGGGGACCCTCGGCTTGCGGCAAATAAACCTCGTCGAGGGCGGCATGCAGGCGGGTGTGGGGACCGTCGCAGGCCAGTACAAACTCCTCCGAGGCCGGAAGATTGCGGGAGGCTAGCGGATCCACGGGCCGGAAGCCCTCGGCCAATTTTTTACGGAAACCCATCACCTCCGTTTCGCTGGCTCCCGGCCCGGGAATATTGATAGTGGGACTGTTTGCGGAGGAACCGCCTTGAGCGGTGGGTTTGGGGGACAACTTTAGCTTGCCCGGATTGGTACCCGACTTGACCGGTGGCACAGAAACGGAAGACGACCCCGAGCCCGTGGAACCTGGATCAGGCGGAGGCTCCGGCCAAAGCAGGAACCAACCCGCCAAAAGCGCAACCCCAAGGAACGCCGGAAGGGCCAGCCGGAGCCATCGATGACGCATATCTAATACCTTAATCCAACTTCTATTAAATCAAGGGTTTAATTTCCAAAGGATCGCTCTGAATACAATATCTTGTAGCAACCTCATAAAAATCCCCAAGCAGAGGGATGGATGTCGGGCCGGACGCTGACATATTATTCTGCTTTTTTTCCCGACAATCGATCTGCTTCCTGTTGGACGGTCTTGGCCTCGGGCATCCCAAGGAAAGACCGAA
>DFCD01000101.1 GCA_002366885.1 Verrucomicrobia bacterium UBA3063 | reverse complement strand
GCCGGATTTGCGGTTTGGGCGGGCTCGCAAAAAGCCGCGCGGCGGGACGAGGTCGTGCCGAGGTTGAAGCGGTGAGGGGTTCTTGCCTAGGGTGACGGTATGGGACGTCAGTGGTTGCATGCAAAGCGGGAGGTCGCCTCTCTCAAGAAGTCGAAGGCGACGAGCAAGTATGTTCGGGAGATCACCCTCGCGGCCCGCCAGGGATCGGATCCTGCGCTGAATGCGCGGCTGGCTACGGCGCTGGACCGGGCCCGGAAAGAGAGCGTGGCCAAGGATGTGATCCAGCGGGCGATCGAAAAGGGCTCAGGGGCCGGGGCCGGCAAGGATTCGCTCGAGCACATGGTGTTCGAGGGCTATGCGCCCCACAAGGTTCCGGTAATCGTGGAGGTGTACACCGACAACCACAACCGGACGGCGCCCGAGATCCGGGTGCTCTTCAAGGCGGGGTCGCTGGGTTCTTCCGGAAGCAACCGGTTCCTTTTTGATCAGGTGGGCATCGTCGAGGCGCATCACCCCAAGGCGGACACGGACCGCGAGGGGGCGGCCATCGAGGCCGGAGCCAACGAGGTGGAGGAACTGACCTCGGCCCAGAACGATGACATTCCCGAGGGGGTGTGCGGCGCGAGGTTTTTGACGGAGCGATCCGCCGTCCATGGCGTGACGGACTGGCTTAGAAAGAACGGCTGGACGGTGGTGACGAGCGAGCTGGGCTATGTGCCGAAAAATTATCCGGATCTCAAGGAAGAGCAGCGGGCCGAGGTGGGCGCCTTTTTGCAGGGACTGGAAGACCACGACGATGTCCACCGGGTCTGGGCGGCGGTCCGATAACCGTGCGCCGCTCCGGTCGGGCCGTGGCCAAGCAGGACCTTCCGGCCAGAATCTGCGCCCATTGCGGACGGCCGTTTACCTGGAGAAAGAAGTGGTCGCGGGACTGGGAACAGGTCAAGTACTGCAGCGACGCCTGCCGGCGCGGGGTCACCCGCCCAGGGCGAGTCTCCGCTCCCGAGGACTGAATTCTTTCCAGCTTTGATCCTGACTAGCCGCAGGGTGGGGCGACCGATGGGCGGTCCGATAGCAGGGAAGGACCGCCGCTCGTTTGCCCTTTCGGGCTACAAATCGTCGGAATTGGTCAGTTCCTTTTCCATGGCGTCTGCGGTTCGGGCGACGCCCCAAACAACTGTTTTTAAACCATCCGGGTCGCAATCTGCCGACATTTTAACCGTGAATTGAGCCATTTGGGTGTCGCCGGCTTCCACCAACTCCCAAGCCCCCGACTTGCGTCGGGCAGTGTCCCGCAAAAGAGATTCCAGTTTGGTGCGCGTTAATTTTACCTTTCCGATGTAGGCCGCGGCCCGCACCACCCGTATCTCCATGTTGCCCCATTGTTCGGTTTTTGACTCGATGAACACCAGCTGAGTCCGGTTGTCCTCCGTCGTGAAGTGAAGTTTGTAATCGCCATCCTTGTCCACATCGTACTTCAGGTCAGTCTGCTGGAGGGCCCTGCGGACCCGGGGATCGGCAGAAGCCGATTTGGATGCGCCGATCTGGGAAAGGCTGATGGATGGCCCCAAAAGCAGAACCCCAAGCATCCCCGTGACGCCAAAACGGACAATGGAAGCGGACGGCCTTTTCAGGCATTCAGTCATGGCACTAACATGAATAACCATAAAACCTTTGAAAATGCAAATTCTCAAATCGTGGTGGCTGGCCGGCCTTGGTGATCCAAGTCCTTCTGAACAATGCGCACCCACTTTCCCGGGCCAAGATGGCCCATATCATATCCTCCGATACGCATTCGGATGAGCCGCAAGGTGGGGTGACCGATGGCGGCGGTCATCCGGCGGACCTGCCGGTTTTTTCCCTCGGTCAACTCGAGTCCGATCCAGCAGTCAGGCACGTTTTTGCGGAAACGGATCGGGGGATCCCGTGGGGGGAGGTTGGGCTGGGGGTCGAGCCGCCAGGCCCGGCAGGGCAGGGTGGTGCGTCCGGCGATCTCCACGCCACGGGCGAGTTCTTGCAGGGCCGGGCCCGAGGGAATTCTTTCCACCTGAGCCCAGTAGGTGCGCGGGTGTCCGGCCTCCGGATCCAGCAACCGGGTGTTCAGGCCGGGTTCGTCGCTCAGCAGCAACAGTCCTTCCGAATCGGCATCAAGGCGGCCCAGCGGGTAGACATTTTTGGGGAAACCGAAATCGGCGAGGGTTCGGTGGTTGGATCCGTCGGGAGTGAATCGGGAAAGGACGCCGTAAGGTTTGTGGAAAGCAAGCAGCACGCCTGAATTTATCGACCCGCGGGTTGCCCGTCCAAGGGAACTCCTTCAAAATCCTTTCATGGAGATTGCCCTGATCCCTGCGGTTCAGGCCGAAGCACGGCGTTCACGGGGGGAACCGCTCGCCCTCGTCGACGTGCGTTCTCCAGCCGAGTTTCTATCCGTGCATGCGGCCGGAGCCCTGCTTTTTCCCTTGGACGACCTGCAGCCCAAAAAGATCGCGGTGGAGCTGGGGATTTCCGAGCACCACCCCGTGGTTCTGCTCTGTGCGAGCGGCAACCGGGCGCGGAAGGCGGCGGAGAATTTTCATGCGGAAGGGGTTCCCCATTGCCTGGTGGTGGAAGGGGGCACCAAGGCCTGGGAGGCGGCCGGGCTGCCGGTGGTGCGGGGCAAGGGCATGATCTCGATCGAGCGGCAGGTACGGATCGGGGCCGGATCGATGGTGTTGCTTGGTTTGTTTTTGGGGCTGGTGGATCCGCGCTGGTACCTGCTCTCCGGCTTCATCGGGGCGGGGCTGGTTTTTGCCGGGATCACCGACTGGTGCGGAATGGGATTGTTGCTGGCGAAGATGCCCTGGAACCGGGCAAAGCCCGGCTGCTGCCAGCTGAAGAAATAGCGGTCAAGCCTGCGCCTTCAGGAACCTTTCCGCTTCCGAGAGGATCCTTTTTTTCTCGGCAGCCGGCTTTTTCTCCCACATGGCGACCATCATGCCGATGCGGGGGTTGGAGCGAAACTTGGCGGCGTGACGGCCGTAGAAGCTCCAATAAAGCGAGTGGAAGGGGCACGCGTCCGGGCCTTCCTTCTTTTTCGGTTGGAAACGGCAGGAGGAGCAGTGGTTGCCCATCTTTTCCTGGTAAGCGGCCCCCGCGGCGTAGGGCTTGGTGGCGAACCAACCGCCATCTGCAAATAAAATCATGCCGAGTACGTTCGGCACCATCACCCAGTCGTAGGCGTCGAGATACATTTCCGTGTACCAGCGAAGGACGGCGGAAGGCTGGTAGCCACCAAGGAGAAAATAATTTCCCAGGACCATCAGGCGNNCCCAGCGGGGCAGGGGTCGTTCCGCGCCGAGAAAGTTCACCTTTTTGTACTCCGGCATCTTCAGCCAGTAGAGGCCGTGGATGAATTCGCGCCAGCCAAGGATCTGCCGAATGAATCCCTCCACGGAGTTGAGTGGGGCCTTGCCGTCGCGGTACGCCTTTTCCGCCGCCTGAATGCATTCCAAAGGCGTGAGCAGGCCGAGATTGAGAAAGGGGGAGAGGACGGAGTGGAAGAGCACGGACTCGCCCTCGACCATGATGTCTTCCCAGGGGCCGAAGGAACCGAGGCGGAGCCGGATGAAGTTGTGGAGCCATCCCTGCGCACCCTCTCGGGTGGCGGGAATCCAAAGGTCGGCCGCTTTGCCGGGGTGATCTGGGAAAAGCTTGGCGACTTTCGTGGCCACGTCCCGAACCACGGGATCCTTGCCGGCCGAGGGGAGGGGGGAGATCGCGGGTTTCTCCTTGGCGAACTCCCGGAAGGTGCGCCGGTTCTGGTCGTCGAGATTCCAATCGCCGCCCTCCGGTTTGCCTTGGGGCGTCATCAGGATGTTCCGTTCCGCGCGGAGCCTCCGGTAATGGTTTTCCATCAGCAGGTGCTTCTTGCCTTTGGCCCAGGCGGCAAAGTCGTCCCGCGAAACGAGAAACTGGGGACTGCGGTGGGTCAGGATCGGGATCTCCAGATTTCGGGAGAGTTCCGGGAGCGAGTGCTGGGTGTCGTACTCGTTGGGATCGAGTAGGTGGATTTCGGTGATTTTCCACTCCTTGATCCAACCGCGGAGCACCTCCGCGTAGTGGTCCGTGCG
>DFCD01000031.1 GCA_002366885.1 Verrucomicrobia bacterium UBA3063 | reverse complement strand
TTCTGCCTAGCTGGCTTTTTTGCCCCCAGTGGCGAGCCACCCATCCGTCCACCCCGTCCGAAAGCGCCGCCACCGCAAAGATCGTCACCGCGGCCCAGTGCCATGCGGAACCGGTGTAGCCTTCCGCGTGGCTTTCATTGTGATACAGCAAAGCCCAGGCAAAGAGCGGCACCAACAGAATCCGCAAAAGCGTGATGCTGTTGGCCAGGGTCATGCCGTCACCAGCTTCCCTTCCGTCCATTGCCTGCGGGTCCGTTCTAGCCGTGCCAGAACGCGCTCTTTCCCCAGCGCGGCCAGTAGTCCAAACAGGGATGGCCCCACGGTTCGACCGGAGACCGCCGCCCGTGCCAAATGAATGACCTTGGCCGGTTTTGCTCCCGCCTCATCCGCAACTTTTTTACACGCCCCCTCAACCGCCGCATCGTCCCAGGCTCCGGGAATGGCACCGAAGGCGACACCAAGGGCAGAGAGCCAGTTGCCCACTTCCGGGGCGGCCAACTGCTTCCTTTTGGCTTCTTCGGTGTAGTCATAATCCTCGGCCAGGTAAGGATCAAGCCACTCCGCCAACTCCCGGCCCGTCCTTACCTTTTCGCGGATCAGCGGCAGGAGCCGCTCCAACAAGGCAGGATCCGTCTGAGCCACCTTGGGGCGGGTTCGCCGCAGATATTCGCCCGTGAACTTCTGGAAGTCCGTGTCCCGGAGCGAACGCCAGTACTCCCCGTTCATCCAGAACAACTTGTCCCCGTCGAAACGGGCGTTGCTGCGGTTGATGTTGGGCAGATCAAACCGCTGGATCAGCTTGTCGATGGGCAAAATCTCCTGATTTTCCCCGGGAGACCACCCAAGGAGACAGAGATAATTCCTGACAGCCTCGGGAAGATAGCCGGCATCCTCGTAAAAACCGAGGGCAGCGCCTTCATCCCGCTTGCTCATTTTTGATCCGCCCCGGTTCAGGATCAGCGGGATGTGGGCGAACTGCGGCGGCGCGGCGCCCAGGGCCTCGTAGAGGGCGATGTGCTTGTGGGTGTTGGTCAGGTGGTCCTCGCCGCGAATTACGTGGGTGATACCCATCTCCAGGTCGTCGACCACGTTCACAAAATGAAAGACCGGACTACCGTCCTTGCGTTGCACCACCAAATCCGGCTCCATCGTGCGGTCGAAGGTCACCTCCCCGCAGACCAGATCCCTCACCACGCCGGGCGTCTTGGGCATCTTGAACTTCAGCGCCCCGCCGTCCTCGTAGGCCTTGCCAGTCGCCTTCAGCTTTTCCAGGTATTTTCGATAAATCTCGGTCCGCCGACTCTGGAAATACGGGCCGCGGTCACCGCTTGTGCCTCCCTTGCCATCAGGACCCTCATCCCAATCCAGACCGAGCCAGCGCATTCCCCGGAAAATGACATCCACCGCCTCCTGCGTGTTCCGGGCCTGGTCGGTATCCTCGATCCGCAGGATGAACTTCCCACCTGTGTGGCGGGCATACAGCCAGTTAAACAGGGCCGTCCTGGCTCCGCCAATATGCAGCATTCCGGTGGGGGATGGGGCAAAGCGAACGCGGACGGGACTACTCATGTATCCTTAATGCCAGCAAGAGACCCCAACTTCAATGTCGCTGGCCCAAACTTGGGTAGGGCGACCAGTCCCTTGGTCGCCTCGTGCACGGTTGGATTTTCACGCATAGAACGGGGCTCCTTAGGGGCAACCCGCCCCGCCCAAGTGCATATTAAACAAATTCCAGAGGCAGACGACCGTTGCTGGCCACAAGATGGATTTTCCCGGGTGGCTCACCCGGGCTGATCCTGACATGCCCCCCGGCCTCCTCCACCAGCAACGCTCCGGCGGCCACGTCCCAAATGCTGACCCCCTGCTCAATGTAGGCGTCCAGGCGTCCGGAAGCTACGTAAGCCAAGTCCAGGGCTGCGGATCCCATGGCCCTAAGTTTCCGAACCCGGTCTCCGTAATGATGGTAGAGTTCGAGGCATTTCCGAATCGTTGCTTTTCCCTTGGAAAAGCCCAGGGCAAGAATCGCCTCCTTCAGATCCACCCGTTTGGCCACATGGATGGGAACACCGTTGCACGTGCTGCCCCCTCCTGCATGGGTGGAAAACATCTCGTCGCGGTTGGAATCATAAATGGCACCAGCCAAGGTTCGCCCATCCAGACGGCAGGCCACGGAGACGGCGTAATGGGGGATCCCATAAAACAGGTTTACCGTTCCATCAATCGGATCGACAACCCACTCGTACTGCCCTGGTCGCGCCATTTCCCCACCCTCCTCCCCCAGGAACCCGTGATCCGGGTGGACTTTCAGGATTTCCTGCCGGATTTGCTCCTGGATCCTCCGGTCCAGCTCTAGCTTGATGTCGTGTTGCTCCGCGGCGTCGACCTGGAGGGCGGTGTTCTTGGCCTCGCGTAGGCTTTCCCCGGCCTTCCGGGCCACCCGTTCCGCGGTCTGGCGGAGGGATTGCGGCTTTTCCGACACGGATCTACGACCCGGCCTGGGCGAACAGCGGCGTCTCTTCTTCCTTGGTCAGTTTGACCGACATCATCCGCGAACAACCCGGCTCCGGGGCGGTGACGCCGTAGAGGAGGTCCGCGGCCGACATCGTCCGCTT
>DFCD01000023.1 GCA_002366885.1 Verrucomicrobia bacterium UBA3063 | reverse complement strand
AATTGCCGGTGGAGGGGATCGAACCCACACGCCCTTGCGGGCAACGGATTTTGAGTCCGTCGCGTCTGCCAGTTCCGCCACACCGGCGAGCAGCCTTTAAGAATCGTCTCCACGGAGGTTTTCGACAAGGGGTTTTCCCGGGAGAAATTCACGTCTAGTCTCCGGGAATGGGGCACCGGCGATGGGTTCTTTCCGGCATCGGTTTGCTTCTGATGCTTTTGGCCTGGTTCACGTACGATCCGGGAATTTTCCTGCGCGCCCCTGTGACCATTCCGGATGCCCCGCCCGGCTCCGTTCTCCCGCGGGCGCAGGAGGATAAAGCGGCCGCCACCCGGCGGGATTTTTCCCCGGGAAAGAAGGTTGATTCCGGGGTTGAGGCCGACCTGGCGACCGGTGCAGGCAGGGAGATCCCCGGAGAAAAGCTGGTCCGTTTTTCCACCCGGGAAGGCTATGAGAAGTTTCTGGCCGCCGCCCCGCCCGGGACGGTGTTGGGGCGGTTGGAAGCGCTGCGCGCCCTGAGGGTCCGGGATGGGGACTGGTTGTCCGCCGCGGCCCAAGGCAATGGAGGCACGATCAGCGGGAATTATTACGTCCGCGTTCCTTCCGTGCCCCTGGAGGTGAAGGAACGGGGCGATGCCATCTATCAGGCCGTGGGGAAAAAAGCCCTTGAGCTGATCGGGGCCGACGCCGTCCGTGATGCCTGGGGCGGCGGGATTACCGTGGGCCTGATGGACACACCGTTGGAGGGAACGGAGACGGCGAACAGCGAAAACGCCGGCCACGGCACGGCCATGCGTTCCCTAATTTCCGGAAACTCCGGGGCAGCCCGCGGCGCAGCCCCTGCCTCCACGATCGCAGGCTTTCCGGTGCTCGACATGGACGGCAAGGGAAGCTCCTTCGGTCTGGCGGAAGCGTTGGTCCGTGCGGTGGAGCAGGGCGTGCGGGTGATCAACATGAGCCTGGGATCGGAAGGGGACAGTCCGGTGGTGCGGGATGCGGTTGCCTATGCCCTGGCCAGGAATGTGGTGCTGGTGGCGGCGGCCGGCAACGACGCGGTGAACCGGGTAAGTTTCCCCGCTGCTTACGAGGGGGTGGTGGCGGTCGGATCGGTGGATGCCAACGGGCAGTCCCTTTACTTTTCCAACCGGGGGCCGCAGGTGGATGTGGTCGCCCCGGGCTATGCGGTGGTGGCGGCGTGGCCGGGCCAGAAGTATGTCGAGGTGAGCGGGACCTCGGCCTCGACCGCCCTGGTGAGCGGGGCGATGGCGGCGC
Organism: Verrucomicrobia bacterium UBA3063; assembly: GCA_002366885.1. Taxonomy (GTDB): domain Bacteria; phylum Verrucomicrobiota; class Verrucomicrobiia; order Methylacidiphilales; family Verrucolacustridaceae; genus Verrucolacustris. The sequence goes on along the minus strand of DFCD01000023.1, from coordinate 18,760 downwards.
TGTTGTCCCGGGAACCGGGCCTGACGGGAGCCCAGGCGGCCCGCTTGCTTGTCTCTTACGCGGACGATGTCGGCGCCCCTGGAAGGGACGATGAGAGCGGGGCGGGAGTGGTCAATCTTCAGCGGGTCCTCGAGCGCAATCAGCGCGGGATCGTGGATGTCGCGGTGGCGGGTGTGATCCTGAGGGAGGAGGGCACCCTGGGAAAAATCACGGTCGGGGTCCAGAATCGCGGCACGGAAACCGTGAANNCAGACGGCGGCCGAGACCCTGACCTTTGACCTTGCCCGGGCACGTCTGGAGGGCGGAATTTCCGCGGGCGCCGGCGCGGAGGTGCGGGGCGACCAACGTCCTGAAAACGACCTTTGGACGGGTTATTTTCGAATTTCCAAGTAAGCCCAGAGGGTTAGGCTGAACCTGTGGAAACCGAGGAGATCTCGTATGTGATCCGCTGCATTGCGGCGATCCTGTCGTTGCTGGGGGTTGCCGGCCTGGTTTTCACCTACAACGTACTGCTGGAGACCCCCCAGTTCGTGCAACTCCTGCGGGCGATCGGCCTGGCTTAGTCCCGAATTTTCCTTTGCGAGCGAGCGGGAGGGGGGTAGCCCCGCGGATGGTCAGGGTGCGGAGCGGCGCCGGGAGGAACTGGGTAAAATCTCCTCATCCTCCAATTCATGCCGCCAGCGCCGGCTGATGTGCGGACGTACGAAGCCGTAGAGGAGATACCCGGTGAAAAGCAGGGCAAGGGAGTAACGGTAGGTCTGCACGACCAGGGCAAGCAGGGCGACAATCAGGAGCATGCGGGGGATGGGCCGCTGGGTCCGCCAGTCGATGGCCTTGAAGCTCGGATAGCTCACCTTGCTGAACATCATGAAGCTGAGGAAGAGAAGGAGGCCGGCGAGAAGGTATTTCCAGTCCCCGATGACGCGGTCGGACTCGTAGTACTGGAGAAGGAGAAGGGTGACGGAGGCGACCAGCCCCGCGGCGGCGGGGATGGGGAAGCCGGTGAAATCCTTGGCGCGGTCGGCGGGGCCGGGCTGGGCGGTGATGGCGTTGAATCGGGCAAGCCGCATGGCACCGCAAACCAGGTAGATAAAAGCGATCATCCAGCCGATCCGGGCCGGCAGTTCTGCAAGCACGATCTTGAAGACGAGCAGGGCCGGGGCGATTCCGAAGGAGATGACATCGGCGAGGGAATCAAATTCCCTTCCAAAGGCGCTTTCGTGGCCGCCGAGCCGGGCCAACCGGCCGTCGAGAAGGTCAAAAATGAAGGCACCGAGGATCCAGAGAAGGCTGGCTTCGTAGGGCTGAATCCAGGCGACGTTTTCCGAGGCCTGCAGAAGACTCCCCTGGATGATCTGCAGCACGGCCATAAAGCCGCAGAAAAGGTTTCCTGCCGTCATCAGGCTGGGCAGCAGGTAGGCGGCGCTTCTGGGCGCCGCATTCTTTTCACGCTGTTTTATTCGGGCCATGACGCGAGGACGGTTTCGCCTCCCTTCACCCGCTGGCCCGGTTGCACCCGGATGGAGCAGGCCGCGGGAACATAAAGATCCGTGCGGGATCCGAAACGGATCATGCCGATCCGTTCCCCGCGGCCGACCTTCTCCCCGGGTTTTTTCCAGGCGACAATGCGGCGGGCGATCAGCCCGGCGATCTGCCGGACGAGCACGGGGCCGCGGGAAGTGCGCAGAAGCCAAGTCTGGTTTTCGTTGCGGAGATCCACCTCCAGGTGGCGCGCATCCAGAAATTCCCCCGCCGAGTAATGGGTTTTTTCCACGACCCCGTCCCAGGGGGAACGGTTGACGTGCACGTCGAGCACGGAAAGAAAAATCCCGATCCGGCGGAACTTGCCAAGGCCGAAGCAGGGATCCTCGGCCTCGTCGACGCAGATGACTTTGCCGTCGGCGGGACTGACCAGGGCGAGGGGATCCGACGGGGGTTGCCGTTGGGGATCACGGAAGAAGAGAAGTAACGCCGCGAGGAGCAGGACCGCCAGGCCCGAGGGGATCCACCAGCCCATCCAAAGGCAGGCGCCCAGCAGCACGGCGGCACCGATCAGGAAGGGTCTTGCCTCGGTCAGTGCCATCGGGGATTTTTAGGCAAGAGAAGCCGCCGTTGAAAGACGTTTACGAGGATTTTGGGGCCACCGTTGGTCCGGTTACCTACACCCGTTCCCTGACTTTTGTGCTGACCCATGACTGCCCCTGGCATTGTGCCTACTGTGGGTTCCGGGCGGACCGTCGGGGTCTCCTGAGCGGGGATGAAATGGAGCGCCTTTTGCGGGATGCGGTCGGGGGAGGCGCCCGGGAGGCCCTGCTGATTTCCGGGGAGCGGCCGGACAGCCTTCCCCATATTCGTGAAGAACTGGTCCGGCGGGGATTTGCCGACTTCTGGGACTTTGCCATCAGCGTGGCCGACCGCTGCGCCGCCGCCGGGCTTTTTCCCCATGGCAACTTCGGCCGGATGACCGAAGCGGAACTTCTCCGGATCCGGCCGCATTTTGTGTCCATGGGGATGATGCTGGAAAGCACCCAGGATGAACCGCGTGTGGCGCCGGAAAAGCGGGCGGCGGGCCGGATAGCTGGCCTGGAGGCGGCGGGTCGGGCGAGAATCCCGTTCACCAGCGGAATCCTTGTCGGTTGGGGTGAGTCCCAGGCCAGCCGGCTGGATTCCCTGGCTGCCTTGGCGGATCTGCATTGCCGGTACGGACATCTGCAGGAGATTTTGATTCAGCGCTACGTGCCGAACGCGGGATCCCGCTGGCCGGCGGGCCCGGAGCCGACCCTGGGGGAGTACCGCGAGATGATGGGGCGTTGGAGGCAATGGGCGCCGGGGGTGGCGATTCAGATTCCGCCAAACCTGGAGCCCCGGTGGCGGGTGTTGCTTCCGGGGATCGATGATCTCGGCGGAATCTCCTGGGCCAGGGACGAGGTCAACCCGGCGAGCCCATGGGAAACCGTCGGATCCTACGCGGACACCTGCCGTCAGGCGGGCCGCGAACTGGCCGAACGCCTTCCGGTTTATGACTCCCATCGCAACGCGACTTGGCTGAGCGGGGACTGGCTCAGGCGGGCGGAGGAGTTTCATGCAGGAGCCTTGGCGTGAAGGACCCTTGGAAACTGCCCCTGGGGGAGCTGACCGAGGCGGCGCGGCAGGCCGCCTGCAAAGACCATGGGGATGTGGTGACCTATGTAGTCAACCGGAACGCCAACTTCACAAGAATTTGCCACGTGGGGTGCGCCTTCTGCGGTTTTGGCCGGAGACCGGGAACCCCCGGGGCCACCACCGACACGATCGACCGGGTGGTGGCCCGCGTGGGAGAAACTCCGTGGGTGACGGAAGTCTGCCTTCAGGGCGGCATCGATCCGGATCTGCCGCCCGCCTACTATTTTGATCTGGTCCGGGAGTTGCGAAAAAATTTTCCGTGGATGCATCTGCATGCCTTCTCGCCGATGGAGATCGACTCCCTGTGCGCAAAGGCGGGGGAGGAGCCGGAGGTGATGCTTCCCCGGCTGCGCGCAGCCGGGGTGGGAAGCATTCCCGGGACCGCAGCGGAAATCCTGGTGGACCGGGTCCGGAAAAAAATTTCGCGCAACAAGCTGCCGGTCGCGCGTTGGACACGCATCGTCCGCGCCGCCCATCTCGCCGGGCTTCGCTCCAGCGCCACGATTCTTTTCGGGCATGTGGAAACCTGGGAGGATATTCGTTCCCACTTTGAGGTCCTGCGCCGCCTGCAGGGGGAAACCGGGGGGTTCACGGAGCTGGTGCCGCTGGCCTTTGTGCCTTATGAAAATCGGCTGGGCAGGATGTTGGCCCAACGAACGGGTGGGATGGTTCGGTTGGAGGAGCGCATCCGCAGGCGTGCGCGTCGCCTGTATCCGCTGGCCCGGTTGGTGCTTGGCGACCTCATTCCCAACCTGCAGACCAGCTGGGTGAAGCTTGGGGTGGAGGGGGCGGCGGAGTCGTTGGACTGGGGGTGCAATGATTTCGGGGGAACTTTGTATGAGGAGGCGATCACCCGTTCCAGCGGAGGACGACATGGGGAGGGAATGGAACCGGAGGCGATCGAGGAGGCCATCCGCCGGGCCGGGCGGATTCCCCGGCGGCGGAGCACTGTTTACGGCACTGTGAAAAACCCGTTTTCCCTCGGAAAAAAGAGTTGTCAGGCGTCTGCTAGAGGGCATTTTGCTCTTTGATTCGTCAACGAAACCCAAACCAAGGAGACAGAAACACCATGGCCAGAAAACCCAATGCAGCATTCATGAAACCCGTCCAACCGGACGCCATCCTCGCCGCGATCGTTGGAAGCAAGCCGCTTCCGCGGACCGAGCTGACCAAGAAACTGTGGGCGCACATCAAGAAAAAGGGCCTGCAGGACAAGAAGAACAGGCGGATGATCCATGCGGACGAGCTGCTCAAACCCCTTTTCGGTGGCAAGAGCTCCGCGAACATGTTTGAACTGACCAAGTACGCCAGCAAGCACGTCAAATAAGACCTTCTTCCCCATTGGACGGAGTTCCCTCCGTCACCAGGGGAAAGCGAGCTTGAGATACCCCGTCGGGGCTTGCCCCCGGCGGGGTATTTTTTTCTGGTGAATGCTTAGAATTTTCGTTAGTTTTTCTAACTTATGGATCTAACAAAACTGACTGCTAATGAGTTCGGGCGGATTGTCAAACTTCTGCGCCGAAAGGAAAGCCTCGAGAAGAAACTCGGCCAAGTGGAGCGTTCCGTTGCCAAGGTGGTGGGAGCCGGTGCTTCCCTCGTCGCCCGCCGGGCCCGCCGGATCGCCTCGGGCCGGGGTCGGTCCCAGGGACGGCGTGGTCGCCCCAAGGGCAGACGTTCGACGGGCCGGAAATTCGGTCGTCGTGGTGGTTTGCGCAAAGTGGTGCTGGCGTCGTTGAAGCGTGCCGGCAAGGCAGGCCTGAAGATCAAGGATCTCGCCGGCAGGATGAACATCCAGCGTCAGCGCCTCGACACCTGGTTTTACCAGAACGTGAAAAAGGTGCGGGGCCTGCGCAAGATCGGCCCGGGCCATTATCATCTGCGCGGATAAACGGACGGACGAGGTAGGATTCGAACCTACGAGCGCCTTTCGGCGCCTGCGGTTTTCAAGACCGCCGCGTTCAACCACTCCGCCACTCGTCCTTAACCATTCTCCTTAGGGGAAAAACGCCGCCATGGCGAGTTTCGGCCGTCCGACCCTCCTTGTGGTGGGGGCCGGCTTTTTGGGTCGGGAAGTGGCTGGTGAGGCGTGTGCCGGGGGTTGGGAGGTGATCCCCGTGGTCCGCTCTGCGGAGTCCGCCACCCTTTTGCGGGCTGACTTTCCCCGGGTCATGGTGGCCGATGCCCTGAATCCGGATTTCTGGAATGGCCTTCCGGCCGGAGTGGAAAGTTTGGTGTGGGCGGTGGCACCCTCGCGGTTCTGCAGCGAGGAAGACTTTGAGGCGATGCAACGGAAGGGGGCGGTGGCGGCGGCGGCATGGGCCGGGGGAAAAGGGATCCCTTTTGTGTATCTGTCTTCCACCTCGGTGTATGCGGAGGATGGCGGGGCTTGGGTGGACGAAGGGTCGCCGGTGGCGGCGGAGGATCCCCGTTCCATGGCGATGGTGGAAGCCGAGCAGGCCTGTTTGCGTGTGGGGGGGACGGTGCTGCGCTGTGCCGGGTTGTATGGGAAGGGGCGCGAGTTGAGACCCGAAACGGAGGGCCCGGAGCGGTGGCTTAACCTGATTCACGGGAAGGATGCGGCGAGGGCGGTGGGAATCGCCCTGCGGCAAAAGCGAACAATCCTCAATGCCTGCGAGGACGAGCCGAGGCGGAGGGGGCGGCCGGGCGGGAGTTGGCCGGAGGGAAAGCGCAGGGCGCGCCGCAACAAGCGGGTGCGAAACGCGAGATTGAGAAGCCTGGGGTGGGAGGTGGTCGCGGGAAATGAGGTGCCCAGGGACTAAGGCAAGGGTTGCGTTTTCTATAACCTCGATTGCCGACTCCGGATTTTGAACACCGGAAAAAAGGAAAAAGGACGCCTGAGGTCTCAGAGATTCCAACCGCCCGAAATCACCAGATTGGTTCCGGTCACCTCGTCGGCTTCCGGGGAAAGGAGGTAGCGGATGGCGGCAAGGACTTCCGCAAAACGGACGGGCCGGCCGCCGGGTAGGGAGCGGGCGGGAGGAAGGCCAATGCTGTTTTCCAGGTAGCCTGGGGAGACGCAGTTCACGGTGATTTTCCGGCGGATGAGCTGGGCGGCAAAGGAGCGGGTGAGGAGAAGCACGCCGACTTTTCCCGCGTGGTAGCCCGGAGCCATCTTGCGGGCGGAAAGTTTTTCGCAGGCGGAGTCGCCGAGGTTGAGGATCCGGCCTCCCGACCTCGGAAAAAAGGGCAGGGCCGAGCGGATCGCCAGAAAAGTCGCGGTGGCGGTGCTGTCCAAGCCCTCGTGCCAATCCTCCGCACGGGTGCGGAGCAAGGGAACGGGACGGTAGGATCCCGCGTTGTTGATGAGGACATCCAGGCGGCCGAATTTTCCGCGAACTTTCCGGAAGAGATTTTCGACCTGGGACGGGTCGGTCAGGTCGGCCGCAAAGGTTTCCGCCACGCCCCCCTCGCGGCGGATGGTTTGGACGAGGCGATGGGCCGCACTCCGGCCGCTCCGGTGGTGCAGGACCACGGCGTAGCCATCGCGGGAAAGTTCCAGCGCGAGAAAAGCCCCGAGTCCGCGGGAAGCTCCGGTGATCAGGGCAACAGGTGGGGAGGTTGGTCTCAAGGGAGCACTCCCAGCGTGCGGACAACGGCGCGCACCTTGGAGACCTCGTGCGTGCGGAGAAGGTCGGTTTTTCCGAGGATGGCCAGCACGGCAAAGAGGGATTCGGCGGTACGAACCTCATCCTGGAAGAATTCGAAGGCGTGGGGCAGGGCGTGGCAGACGGGCCACCCGAGGCTTCTCAACCGGAAGGTATGGAGGAATGTTTCGGCCTGGTAACGGATGCGGTCGGCGCTGTCCCGGAGGTTGCGGTAGTAAAAGCCGAGACCGGGATCGATCCAGATGGCCTGGACACCGGCGGCCAGGGCCCTTTCGATCTCTTTTTGGAAATGATCCCGGAGGGTGGCGGCGTGGTCCGCGGAACGGACAAAATTCCCCGCTTCCCTGACATGGGGGCCCTGCACGTAGCAGAGGATGATGCCGGCGTTGTGATCCGCAACCATTCGGTAGATTTCCCCGGAGGCACGGGCCCCGGTCAGGTTGAGCACGGCGGCTCCGGCTTCGAGACAGGCCCGTGCGGTGGCGGGCTGGTAGGTTTCCGCGGAGAAAAGAAAACCCTCCGGAGACAGCGCTCGGATCACCGGGACGAGCATCCGGCTTTGGGAATCCGGATCCACACGGGCGGCATGATCCAGGGTAGATTCGGCGCCGAGGTCGATGAGATGGGCTCCCTCGGCCTTAAGCCTCCGGGCCCTCTCGATGGCGGCGGTGGTGGAAAGGACAACGCTCTCCCGGTACCAGGATTCGGCGCTGAAATTCACCACGCCCATCAGGTGGGGGCGGTCCGCGGCGCGAAAGGGAGCACCCCGGAGCGAGAACTCGGCGACCCGAGAGGACAGGTCCTCGGCGTGATCCCGTGCCAGGGCGGCGAGGGTTTCCAAGGAAAGCATACGATCAGCTTAAAAGTATTCCGGCCGGCAAGCGATAGCCGGATGGACGGCCAGGGGGGTTGCCGTCATCGTTCCCCCATGGCGGGGCGTTTGATGACACAGGCGGAGTTGATGGCTTGGGAACACCAGGCCCGTCGCTGGGTGCTGGTGGCTTTGGTGGGGGTGGCCACGGGTATTTTTGGATTCGGGCTTCTCACCATGGATGTCAGTTACCGGATGTTGAAGCGGACCCCGGTGATGACCGAGGCCCTCGCAAGGATCTCCGCGGATCCGCGGGTGGCGGAAATTCTGGGAAGGCCCCTTCGGACGGGGTGGTCCGTGGGGGGGGAACTGGACGATCTGCCCGACCGGGGCAATGCACGGATGGATTTCCGGGTTTTTGGATCCAAAGGGCAAGCCAAGGTCCGCTTTCGCGCGGAAAAAACTCCCGCCGGCATCTGGAGGTTTCTCCTTTTGGAGGTGGAGCCGTCCACGGGGCCGGCTTTTTCCTGCGCGGACCGTTAGGTCAGTTCTGGGTTCCGGAGGGGGGCGCCGCCGGCGCGACGGTTTCCGCCGCCACGGACTCCTTGTTCTCGACGATCGTTTCGAGGGCCGCATCGAGCCGGTCCAGTTCGTGCTTTTGCACGATGGCCTGAATGTGGCTGAGGTATTGCGGGTCCGGGCAGTAGCCGGAGGAAAGAAGTTTGGAGACAAACTTGACCCCCGATTTCTCCCCCAAGTGCCGGTGATAGCGCTCGTTGGCGAGCAGAAAATCGGCGTAACCCTTGAATCCCGCCGCCAGGTCCGGGTAGGCGCGGAAATCCGCGGTGGTTTCCACCCCGTTGTCCCGGGTGGGCATATTCATGGCCCGCGGCCCGGTCCAGCTGCCGAAGGCCTTCATGCCGAAATAATTGTTGTATTCCTTGGCGAGAACGCTGTTTCCGTATCCCGACTCAAAAATGGCCATGGCAATCACCGCGGAGGCGGGAATCTGCGTGGTGGTCTGGATCATCATGGCTTCGGGGATGGCGGCCTCCAGGAACCGGCGCTGGCGTCCGTTGGCGGACTCGAGAATCTTGGAGATGCGGGTGGCGAGACCCAGCACGTCGGTGGTGGCGGAATTTTGGGAGGCGATCAGGCGGGCGATCTGAAGATCCCGTTCCTCCAGTTCCCGGCGCTGGGCGAGACGGTCCTGCAGGGATTTCCACTTTTCCTCGAGATAGCTTTTGGAAAGGGCGGCGGAAAAGCGGGTGACCCCGATGAGGGAGAAGACTGCCACGCCAAAAAGGGCCAACCAAAGGAGGTTGGAGACGACGAGGGTGCCGAAAAGACCAAGCCGAAAGGGGGTTTTCTTGTGGAAGGTCTTTTTGGCCACCGCCCGGGTCAAGTCGATGACCTGAGGCATGGGATGATTTTAATTCCAACCTGATACCGGGGTCAACCAAGGCACCTTAATCCGAAACAATAAAAAATCACAAGTTACTGGTGGAAAACATTTTAAATAATTTTCAATAAATCGGGAAGGCTCCCGAAAAGAGGTCGGGCGGCTAATTCCCGGTTCCGGGGTGCGGTTTATAGACGGAGGCCAGGATGCAGGTGGCGAGGACCGTGAGGACAAAGCCGAGTGTCCAGGGGATGGAGAGGTGAATCCAGGGGGAGGCGATCATCTTTAGGCCGATGAAGGACAGGATCACGGCAAGTCCGAGATTCAGGTAGCGGAACAGCTTGATCAGCCCGGCGATGGCGAAGTAGAGCGACCGCAATCCCAGGACCGCAAAGGCGTTGGAGGTGAGCACGACAAAGGGATCCCGGCTGATGGCGAGGATGGCGGGGATGGAATCGACGGCGAAGACGAGATCGGTGGTGCCGATGGCCAGAAGAACCAGCAGGAGGGGAGTTCCGAGCCAGCGACCGTCCCGGCGGATCCAGAAGCGGCTGCCGTGAAACTCGGGGGTCAGGGGGAGGAAGCGGCGTGCCAACCGCACCAGGGGGTTGTTTTCCGGTTTTACCTTGTCCTCGCCCTCGCGCAGGAGTTTCAGTCCGGTGAAAAGTAGCAGGGCTCCGAAGAAGAAAATCAGCCACTGAAAGCGGTTGATCAGGGCGATGCCAGCGAAAATAAAAAGAGCGCGCAGCAGCAGCGCCCCCACAATTCCCCAGAAGAGCGCCGGAAACTGCGACCGTTCGGGCACGGCGAAGTAACGCAGCAGCACGGCGAAGACAAAGACGTTGTCCACGCTGAGAGAGAGCTCCACGGCATAGCCCGCAAAAAATTCCATGGCGGAGTTAGCTCCCAGGGTGAAGGCCACCAGGCCTCCGAAGGCCACCGCCAGCGCCACCCATCCGGCGGTGCCCTGCAGGGAGCGCCGGAAGTCGATCGGCCGGGGGTCCCGGTGGAACAGGATCAGGTCGGTGGCCAGGAGCGCGAGCACCAGCGGGCCGAAAGCGATCCAACCAAAATGAGGGGCTTCCTGCATCGGGAAACACTCACGGCTTCAAATCCTTTCGGCAAGGAACAAGCTCCGCCACAGTCCGGGCGTGACAGCGAGGGGCCATCAAGGGCACTTTGATGGCCGATGAGCAGGGTTCTGGAAGGCAAGGTTGGAGTGGTGTTTGGTGTCGCCAACAAGCGGAGCATCGCCTGGGGGATTGCCCAGGCCTGGGCCCAGGCCGGGGCGAAGCTGATTTTCAACTACCAAGGGGAAAGGCTGAAGGAGAATGTCGAGGAATTGGCGGCGACCTTTGGCTCCGACACTCCCGCGGCTCCCTGCGATGTCAGCCGGGATGAGGACATCGTCCGCTTCATGGATTTTGTGAAATCGAAAACCCCCCGGGTGGATCTGCTTCTCCACAGTGTCGCCTTTGCGCCGAAAGAGGCCCTCGAGGGCAATTTTCTGGACACTTCCCGCGAGGCTTTCCGGGTCGCGCACGATATCAGCGCCTACTCCCTGGTGGCCGTCACCCGGGCGGCGGCGCCGCTGATGGCCGGCGGGGGCAGTGTGGTGACGATGAGCTACTACGGGGCGGAGAAAGTGGTGCCTCACTATAACGTCATGGGGGTGGCGAAGGCCGCCCTGGAGGCGAGCGTGCGTTATCTGGCGTATGACCTGGGGCCCCGAAAGGTCCGCGTGAATGCGATCAGTGCCGGCCCGGTCAACACGCTGGCAGCCCGCGGGATCAGTGGCTTTTCCGCGATGCTCAGCCACTACGAACAGCACGCCCCGCTGAAGCGCAACATCACCCTGGAGGAGTTGGGCGCGATGGGGGTGTTTCTGGCCTCCGACGGCGGGGCGGGTGTGACGGGGCAGACGCTGTATGTGGATTCAGGCTACAGCGTGATGGGGATGTGAAGCCGGGGCGCGGGCAACCCCGGAAACTCCTGCTCTGGGACATCGACGGGACGATTCTCCACACCGGCAAGGCAGGGGAAACCGCTCTTGGGCACGCCATGGAGAAACTTCACGGCGTTGCCCGCGGGTTGCAGGGGCTGGAAATTGCCGGCCGGACGGACAAATGGATCGTGGAACAGCTGCTCGCGCGCGAGGGGCTTCCCCATGGGGAGGAGGAGATCGTTCGGTTTTTGGATGTGTACTTGGAACGGCTGGCGGAAGAGTTGCCGAGAAGGCAGGGCGGTCTTCATCCGGGGATTCTGGAAATCCTCGAAGAGGCGCACCGGCGCCCCGATCTCGTGCAGGGCCTGCTGACGGGAAACATCGAAAAAGGGGCGCGGCTGAAGCTTGCCCGTTACGGGGTGAACCACTTTTTCGAGTTCGGCGCCTTTGCGGATGATTCCCCAGTGCGGAACGAACTCGGGCCCCATGCCAAACGGCGTGCACGCGACCGTCACGGCGAGGAGTTTTCCCCGGAAAGGATTTACATTATCGGCGACACCCCGCATGACGTGGCTTGTGCCCGGGCCATCGGGGCCAAGGCCATCGCTGTGGCCACCGGCTCGTTTCCCACGGAACAGTTGCAGGCCTGCGGAGCCGACGCCGTTTTTGCCGACCTGGCTCGCCCGGAAAAATTCTTCCGCCTTCTGGATTAGGCGGCGCGCCCTGCCCCGGCCGGGTGGCCGAAGGGGAATGCTTGCCGTGCTCCGGCATTTTGCGAAGAACACGCCATGGAAAGGGGCGCCAAGGCACCCAGGGTAAGAGACCGGATCCGGTGGAAGCATGCTTCTCCGGTATGAGGATTTTCTTTTTCCTCCTTGTCGCCCTGGTCCCGGCCGATCCGGCTCGTGCGGCGGTTTCGGAGGAGCAGCATCAGAAGCTGGTGGAAACCTGCCGCTGGCTTTCCCGGCAGGATCTGGCGTACGGCCAGTCGTGGCAGCCTCCCGGCCATCCTTATGTCATCACGATGGACTGCTCCAACACCATCCGCTTCATCGTGTGGAAGGTTTTTGGGCTGAATCTCCCGCGGACCGCCTCGAGCCAATACGTCTACCTCAAGGAACGCGGGAAGGTCCGCAAGGTGCCCCTGCGGGAGGACGGGAAAGTGGATCCGGAGCGGTTGGTCGGGGAAATGAGGAGCGGGGATCTTCTTTTCTGGGAGTGGACCTACAACGTCCCGCGGGATCCGCCGATCAGTCACGTGATGATTTATCTGGGAAGGAAAAAAGACGGACAGGCGATGGTGGCGGGGTCCTCCCAGAGGATGGACGGGGAGCGCGGGGGGGGCGTGGACATTTACAGTTTCGACCCCAACGCCCCCTCGGGAAACGCCCGGAACTTCTTCAACTTCATCACCCATCGGGGCAAACTGGTGGCCTTTGCCCGGCCGGTCGCCCGTCCGGGTTGGGCAGAGCGTGGCGGTTTAGAATAGGGTCGGCATCCCCTCGATCAGGAACCGTACGTCCGCTAGGCGGCCCGCCCGCATCGCCGCTTGCATGAGGCGTTGGGGTGGCTCATGGAGCGGCTCGTAGCTCAGCTGGTAAGTTCCAAAATGCATGGGGACCATGAAGCGCGAGCGCAGGTCCTGAAAAGCGCGGAAAGCCTCTTCGGGGTTCATATGGTTCTCGCCGAACTTCGGTCCTTGGTAGGCCCCGATGGGAAGCAGGGAGATTTCCGGTTTCAGTTTGCGGCCGATTTCCCGGAAGCCATCAAAATAGGCGGAATCCCCGGCGTGGTACACGATGGGGCCGCCAAGATCGAGGACATAACCACCGTATCCCCGATGGAGGTCGGTGACTTTGCGGGCGCCCCAATGTTTGGCGGGGACAAAAGTGACCGCGGTGCCGGGAAACCGCAGTCGTTCCCACCATTTCATCTCATACACCTTCTCGAAACCGATTCCGTGCACCAGGTCGCCGACCCCGGCCGGCACAACGATCGGCTGGTTGGAGGCGATCTGGCGGAGACTCCGCCGGTTGAGGTGATCGAAATGGGCGTGGGTGATGAGCACCAAGTCGATGTTGGGCAGGTGGTGATGGGCCAGACCGGCGTGGCGAAGGCGGCGGACGACGAGCAGCCAATTCGCCCAGTTGGGATCGACAAGGATGTTGGCTTCGGGGCTCTGGATCAGAAAGGACGCATGGCCAATCCAGGTCAGACAAATTTCCCTGTGTTTCAGCTTGGGAAAAATCGGTTGGATGCCGTGGCGGTGTCCCCGTTTCCGCCTGAAGAGGGCGGGCAGGAGAACTTCCGTGATGAAGCGGTGGGGTCTTTGCCTCCGGGGATGTGAGGGTGAGGCCTTCAAGGACCTGATCTTGGGGACAGGGCGGGGTCGACGCAAACGCCCGCAAGGATGGCTTGGAGGCAGGGGATCCGTTAGCTTCGGGGACATGGGGACATCGGCCAAAACCTCCGCCCGCGAGGAAATCCGCCGGCGCCTTTCGCTGCTGGCCGGCGAGGTCCGCCGGGATTCTTCCCTGGCGATTGCGGAAGCCCTGGGGGCGGCCCGGCAATGGCAGTCGGCAAGAACGGTGGGACTTTATCTTTCGCTTCCGGACGAGCCGGAAACCCGCCACGTGATCCGGAAGGCATGGGAGGAGGGAAAAACCGTGGCTCTTCCCAAAACCGATATCCGCCACGGCCTGACCTGGTGGGAAATCCAGCCCGGCCCCTTGCCTTCGCTGGAAACCCTCTGGGAACCGCTTCCGGGGAAGCATGCCATGGTGAAGCTGGAGGCGATAGACGGTTTCTGCGTGCCGGGCCGTGCCTTTGACCGGACGGGAACACGGCTGGGCCGTGGCGGTGGGCACTACGATCGGGTTCTTGCCCAACGTCCGCGGCAGGCCTGGGTGGTGGGGCTTTTTTTCGGGGTCCAGGAAATGGAAAATCTCCCGCGGGAACCGCACGACGTGAGTTTGCCCCACGTCATCACCGAAAACGGATGGAGGAGCCTCCTGCCGTGAAGGACACCGAAAAGCCGTTCCTGGACCACCTCGAGGATTTGCGCGGCCTGATTCTCCGTTGTGCCGGGGCCATCGGGGCAGGGGCGATCATCGGGGTCTCCGGCATCGGCAAGGTGATGGAGTTCCTGCGGGAACCCCTCCTGAAGGCCCAGACGGAAGGGGGAGGGGCATCGTCCGGCACGCTTCTTGCCCTGCAGGTCACCGACCCGATGACCGTCACCCTGCAGATCGGGTTGGGTGCGGGCATCCTTCTTTCCCTCCCGCTTGTGCTTTATTTCCTCGGGAATTACCTGTTGCCGGCCCTGGATGTCCGTGAACGCAGGTTGCTGGTGCCGGCCTTTCTCGCCGGAGCCTTTCTTTTTCTCTTGGGGGCCATGTTTTGTTATTTTTTGGTTCTTCCCCGGGCGCTGGCATTTTTCCAGGAGTTCAACCGCTGGTTGGGACTGGAGACAAGCTGGACCATGGCCAGCTACACCGATTTTGTCCTGCAAATGCTCCTCGGGTTCGGCCTCTCCTTCGAGTTGCCGCTGGTCATGGTTTTGTTGGGGCGGCTGGGGTTGCTTCAGCGGGAGGTGGTCGCAAGGCACCGGCGCCATGCGGTGGTGGTCCTTTTGGTGGTGGCGGCGTGCGTGACACCGACCTCGGATCCGTTCAACTTGGCCCTGATGTTTTTCCCCCTGTACGGTTTGTTTGAGGTGGGTCTCGCCGGGCTGGGTTGGGCAGAGCGAAAAGCCGGGGCCTGAGCTTTTCCATGGACTGGAGCAACCGGGATCATCGGATCCAGCGGCTTAAGGAAAAAGGAACCTTTGACCGCGTGATCATGCCCTTTTTTTGGATCGGCATGACGCTGGGCTTGCTTCTTCTGGGTTGGCAGGGGGTGGAAAAGTTGGACGGGGGCCGTTGCACCAACGAGGTCCTTCTTGCCGGGCTTCTCCTGGTGGTTTCCCCGTTTCCGGTACTCCTTTTTCGGTACCTTCGCGGGCATTTCCGCCGAAGGCTGCAGGCTTGAGGGAAAGCAATCGGATGGCGCGCAAGGGTGCGAAGGTCTAAAAAAAGCCATGCCTTCCGTGTTTCTCAAAACCTACGGTTGCCAGATGAACGAGCGCGACTCGGAGCAGGTTCTCCGCCAGTTGCAGGATCGCGGCTACCGCCCGGTTCCGTCCGAAAAGGAGGCCGATGTCGTCCTGCTCAACACCTGCAGCGTCCGTGACCTGGCGGAACAAAAGGCGTTGCGGAAGATGGGCAATCTCCGCGCCCTTCGGAAGAAGAATCCGGGAGTGGTGCTTGGTTTTCTCGGATGCATGGCGCAGCGACGTGGGGCTGCCCTGGAAAAGGAGATGGCGGGCGTTGATCTGGTGGTGGGGACGCAAAAATTCCACCGGGTGCCCGACCTGGTGGAACAGGCGAGGCAGGCGCGCCTGGGCGGCCGTCCGCGCTTTCTAGCCGAGGTGGAGGAGGAGACGGGCTCGGAAAGCACCATCCGGGACCATGTGTTCGCGCCGCGTCAGGTCACCGCTTTCGTCTCCGTCATGCAAGGGTGCGACATGCACTGCTCCTTCTGCATTGTTCCGACCACCCGGGGTAAGGAACGCTCCCGCCCGATCGCCGAAATTGTCGAGGAGGTGAGGCATCTGGCGGGGCAGGGAATCCGGGAGGTCACCTTGCTGGGACAGATCGTCAACATGTACGGCCGTCGGATTCCGGCGCGGGAGGGCAAGTCCGCCTTTGTCCAGTTGCTGGAAGAGCTGGAATCCATCCCCGGCCTGGATCGAATCCGGTTTACCTCTCCCCATCCGCGCGGAATGAAGCCGGACCTGATCGGTTGCTACGGGCGGTTGAACAAGCTGTGCGAGCATCTTCACCTGCCCGTGCAGTCCGGTTCGGATCGCATTCTCCGGCAGATGGGCAGGGGATATACCGCCGACCAGTACCTCCGGATCCTTGATCAGGTACGCCAAGCCTGCCCGCGGATCGGTCTGACCACCGATGTCATCGTTGGCTATCCCGGGGAGACAGACGCCGATTTTGCGGCCACGCGGAAAATGATGGAGCAGGTGGATTTCGACAACGGTTTTATCTTCCGCTACTCATCCCGCCAGGGGACACGCGCCACCCAGGAAACGGGGGGGGAGGTTCCCGAGAAAGTGAAGGAAGAGAGAAACCAGGAACTGCTCGGGTTGCTCACCCGCCGGGCCGAGGAGAAGGCCAAACGAAGGGTGGGGAGCCTTGTGGAAATTCTTGTGGAGGGTCCCAGCAAAACCAGGGAGAGCCGGTTGACGGGGCGGAGTCGGCAAAACCGCCCGGTGGTCTTTTCCGGGGGAGAGCGGCATCTGGGGCAGTTGCTCACCGTGCGGATCACGGAATCCACCGGCTTCACCGACTACGGTGACCCCTCCATTCTCGGTTGACCCGCCATGATCTACTCCTTCCCCCTTTCCCAGGTGGCCGTGTGGCTTGGTCTTGGATCCTTGCTCATCCATGCCTGGTGTTTTCTTGATTACGAGAAGGCGGTGGCTTGGTGGCGTGCGTTTCCGCGTTCGGAAATGGCCGGAGGGGTTTTGCTGGCGCTGGCCACGGCGTGGGCGGCGTGGCTGGCCGGCACAATGAATCTGATGGAGTACACCCGATTTCGTCCCCTTTTCGTGCTGGCGGCGGTCGCGCTCGGGGTGAGCAGCTGGTTGTATGTGCGGGAATTCATTGCCGTCCGCGCCCTTGGGATCCTGCTGCTGCTGGGGGCGAATGTCCTGCTGGACGCCTGTTTCCTGAGGGAGGATGCCTTGCGGTTGGTGGTGGTGGTCTACGCCTACGTGCTCATCATCCAAGGCATGTTCCTGGTGGGGTCACCCTATCTCCTGCGCGACGCCATCGGCTGGGTCTTTGCCAACCCCTTCCGGGGAAAATTGCTCCTCTTGCTCGGCATAGGCTTTGCCCTCTGCCTGCTCGGGCTGGGCATCTTCGCCTACTAAAAATCCTATCCGGCGGTTTTGAAAATCCTGGTCATCCGTGGCGGCGCGCTCGGGGATTTTCTGCTCACGCTGCCGGCGGTGGCGGGGATCCGGCAAAAGTGGCCACAAGCCCGGCTCGAACTGGTGGCCAATCCCCGTTTCGGCGAGCTGGTCACCGGACCGGGTCGGGTGGACGAGATCCGGGCCATTGACCGTCCGGGACTGGCGGGATTTTTCGCCAAGGGAGGCGTCCTTGAGCCCGATTGGTGCGATTACTTCTCCGAATTCGATCTCACGGTTTCCTACCTCTTCGATCCGGACGGAATCTTTGAGGCCAACTGGAGGCGGGGGGGTGGGCAGGGCGATTATCTCGCCATCGAACCCACCGCGCCGGCGACTGCCGCCTGGAAACACCTGACCGGTCCCTTGTCGGCGCTGGGAGTGGGGCCGGGGATGTCCCACCTTCTCCGCGGGGAAAAACTGGCAACCGCGGAATCTTCCCGCGTCCCCGGATCGGTTCCCCGGATCGTCATCCATCCCGGCAGCGGCGGTGCTCGCAAGTGCTGGCCCCTGGAAGATTGGCTGGAGGAGCTGCGGATCTGGAAAAGGGAACGACCGGTGGAATGGGTCTGGTTGGCCGGGGAAGTGGAGGGGGATCTTCTCCGCGGGATTCCGGAGGAATGGAGGCGCGCCCCCCATGAGGAATGGGAAAACCGGCCGCTGCCGGACGTGTTTGGCCTGCTTCGCTCCGCCGACCTGTATTTGGGCCACGACAGCGGCATCAGCCATTTGGCGGCCTGGAGCGGGGTGCCGTGCGGGCTGTTGTTCGGGCCCACCGATCCGAGAATCTGGGCCCCGCCCGGTTCCCATGTCCGGTCCTGGCACCGCAACGGGGCTTGGCCGGAGAGGGGGGAGCTTGCCCGCTGGTGGCAGGAGGAGCTTGGGCCGCTTCTTGTGATGAAAACGGCCGGCCGTTAGGGTTTCCTGGCCCATGATTATTGCCCTGCGCCCGGGAACGGAGAAGAAGCTGGTCGACCAGGTGATCGCCGAGGTCGGGAAACTCGGGTACCAGCCCCATCCCATCATCGGGGAAATCCAGACGGTGATTGCCGCGATCGGGGATGAGCGGGCCCACGCCTCCCTGGAGGCCTTGGCCACCTGGCCGCAGGTCGAGGCGGTTCTTCCCGTCCAGCGGCGGTATAAGCTGGTGGCCCGGGAAGGCAGGAAGAGCGCCACCGTGGTGAAGGCCAACGGGGTGACCATCGGCGCAACGGAGCCTTTCCGGTTGATGGCGGGGCCCTGCTCGGTGGAGTCCGAGGAGCAACTCCTCACCACCGCCCGGGCGGTGAAGAAGGCGGGGGCGACTTTTTTGCGGGGTGGCGCCTTCAAGCCGCGTACCTCTCCGTATGAGTTCCAAGGATTGGGCGAAAGGGGCCTGGAGTTGTTGGCCCTCGCCAAGAAGGAGACGGGGCTGGGCATCGTCACGGAAGTGCTTTCCGAGCTTCATGTGGAAAAGGTGGCCGCGGTGGCNNGACATCCTGCAGATCGGGGCCCGCAACGCGCAGAACTTCTCCCTGCTGAAGGCCGCGGCCGCCTCGGGCCGGGCCATTCTCCTGAAACGGGGCCTTTCCATGAAGGTGGAGGAGTGGCTGCTCGCGGCGGAGTATGTGATGAGTTCCGGCAACGGGCAGGTGATCCTCTGTGAGCGGGGCATCCGCACCTTTGAGACCGCGGTGCGCAACACCCTCGACCTCGGTGCCGTCGCCCTTGCCCAAAGGGAAAGCCATCTCCCCGTAATCGTCGATCCCAGCCAAGCCGCCGGCCGGGCGGATCTGGTGATCGCCCTCAG
>DFCD01000146.1:1116-8934 GCA_002366885.1 Verrucomicrobia bacterium UBA3063 | reverse complement strand
TCAAACCCAGCCCCGCCGCCGTCCGAGCCGCCGCATAACCCGCGCTCCCTGCACCGACCACGGCCAGGTCAAAGGTGGGGGTCATCCAAGACTCAGGCGGTCAGGGTAACTTCGCCCGCTTTGCCGCCGAACTTGGGATACAAAAACTTCGCCGCCGGCACCGTCTCCCGCGTCACCACCGCCGCCGTCTCCAGCCCTTTCTCCGCCAGGTGGCGCAACGACTCCTGCAGTAACGCCGCCCCCAGCCCCCGCCGCTGATACTCGTAGTCAATCGTTACTCCCGAAAGCAGATGCGGCCCTTCGCCTGCGACCGGATACAAGGCGCTGATTCCCACCACCCTCGGCCCGTGCACCAAGGCTAAGAGTTCCATCCCCGTCACCGGCTTCCCCTCCGGGAAGAGCCGCTTCCGCAGCTCCTCCAAATGCCCGTCCAGGCCGATGATCCAGCTCTTCTCGTTGAGGAACACCTTCTGCATGCCCTCCCAAATCGCCTCCACGTCATACTCCTTCAGCTCCTTGATTTCATGCTTGGCGGGCAGCTGGGGGGCTTGGGTGGGGACTTTTTTCAAATCCCACTCGAATCGGATCTTCCGGATTCCTCTCATCAGAAAGAGATTGGAACGCAAAAACGGCCCCAATCCAAGCCGGAATCGGGCTTACTTGCTGCCTGGCTTCGTGGCGGGAATCTTTTGCAGCTCGGGCGGGACTTGGTCGGCTGCGAAGGTCTCCACCGGCAGTTTCATGAGGGCACAAAGCGGGGCCCCCAGCTCGGGCGGTTGCTCGCTGCGGTCCACCAGACAGGCCACCCCGGCCACCTCGCCCCCCGCAGCTTGCACCAACGCGATCGTCTCCTTCACCGCGCTTCCCGTCGTGATCACATCCTCCACCACCAGGAATTTCTCCCCGGGCTTCACCTCAAACCGCCGGATCTTCAACTTCCCCTCCTCCTTCTCGGCGAAGATATGTCTTCGGCCGAGGTGCCGACCCACCTCATGGCCCACCAAGATTCCCCCCATCGCCGGAGAGACCACGGAATGAAAGGTCCACCGCTCCACCTTCACTTTGGTGACGAGCGCCCCGCAGAGCTCCGCCGTCGCCACGGGATCCTGTAGCACCAGCGCACACTGGAAAAAGGTCCGACTGTGCTTGCCCGAACGCAACACAAAGTGACCGTGCAGAAGCGCTCCGCATCGGCGGAACACTTCCAGCACCTGCTCCTGGGTCATGATCCCGCCCGCCGGGCCAACAACTCGATCTCCACCGCCCCACCCTTGGGCAGGCCCGCCACCTGGATGGTGGATCGGGCGGGCGGATCCTTTGGGAAAAATTCCGCGTACACCGCATTCATCTCCGGGAACGTCTTTAGGTCCGTCAGAAACACCGTCGCCTTCACCACGTCCCGCAAGGCCAATCCGCCCTCTTTCAGCAGGCTCTGCGCCCGTTCCAGTACCTTCCGAGTCTGGTCAGCCACGGAACCCTGCAGCAGATTCCCCTCTTCATCCAAAGCCAACTGTCCGGAAAGAAACACAAAACCCCCCGCCTCCGTTGCCTGCCGGTACGGCCCGATCGCCGGTCCCGCCACCTTCGAACTCCAACCCTTATGGCCCATGCCTCCCATCCTTTCCCCTGATGCTTCCTTCGTCAACCCACCCTTCTCGGCCTCGTAAACGTAATCGTAATCGTAAACGGTTGGCTACCCTTCCACCCATCTCCCATCTTCGATCCCCCCCCTATCTCCTATCCTCGATCTGCTATCTCCCTCCAACGCTCTCGCTCTCCCGCTCGTTGAACTGTAATCTTTCAACGTGAAAGCGTTGGTCTTCAGCTCCCGGTCCTACTTCCAATCCGCCCTGAATTCAGAAAACTCCGGTCGCCATCAGCTAACATTCCTCGAAACCAAGCTCGACGCCTCCACCGCTCCACTGTGCCGTGGCTACGATGCTGCGCTTGTCTTTGTGAATGACCGGGTCGACCGCCCCTGCCTTCAGGCCCTGGCGGAAGGCGGCACCCGGATGGTGGCCACGCTCAGCACCGGCACCAACCACATCGACAACAATGCGGCCCGGGAGCTTGGTATCACCGTTGCTTCGGTCCCCTCCTACTCGCCCCACGCCGTTTCGGAATTCACCCTCGCCCTTCTTCTCGCGATGGCCCGGAAAATTCCCCGGGCCTGGCAAAGGGTTCGGGACGGAAACTTCGAATTGGAGGGGCTGGAGGGCTTTGAACTCCGAGACAAGACCGTCGGCGTCTTTGGTACCGGCGCCATCGGCCGGGAGGTCGTCAAAAACCTTTCCGGCTTCGGCTGCCGGATCCTTGCTCACGATCCCGTCCCCCACGCCGACACCGCCAGGCTCTGCCGCTATCTCCCCCAGGAGGATCTCTTCCGCCAATCCGACATTCTCACCTTCCACGTGCCGCTCCTTCCCTCAACCCGCCATATCGTCAACGACCAGACCCTCCCTCTCATGAAAAAAGGGGTCTTTCTCATCAACACCAGCCGTGGCGCCATTTTTGACACCGCAGCCGTTATCCGTGGCCTGAAAAAGGGGCATATCGGCCACCTCGCCATCGACGTTTACGAGGAGGAAGCCGGACTCTTTTTCGAGGACCGTTCCTCTCAGATCCTCAAGGACGACCTGTTTGCCAGGCTGCTCACCTTTCCCAATGTCCTTGTCACCGGCCATCAGGCCTTCCTCACGGATCGAGCGCTCCAAAGGATTGCCGAGGTCACCGTCCGGAACCTGACGGATTTCGAGTCGGGCGGCACCCCGCCCGCGGGGTGAAGCAGGGTCTTTTCCCGGAACCCCGGTGGGTTTAAAACCAGCCATGCCCTTACAAGCTCTCGGCGCCAAAACCCCGGTTCCCAGCCATCCCTCCAGGGCCCGCTTGGAAACCTTTCCCAATCCGAGGCCCGGAAGGCAGTACGAGATTGTTTTTTCCACCGCGGAATTCACCTCGCTTTGCCCCGTCACCGGCCAGCCCGATTTTGCCACCATCACCCTCCGCTACATCCCCAACCGGCGCTGCGTGGAAAGCAAATCCCTCAAGCTGTATCTTCACTCCTTCCGGAATGTCGGCTCCTTCGCCGAGGCCGTCACCAACCGGATTCTCGATGACCTCGTCCGCGCCCTCGCCCCCCGCTCTGCCGTCGTCACCGGGGAATTCGCCGCCCGCGGCGGCATCGCCCTGAAGATTTCCGCCTCGTTCGGAAAACCGGCCTAAGCCGGGGTTCGCACCACGAACATTTTTTCCGCGGTCATGTCCTCCATGCTCCGCGGAATCCCGCCCATCCCCAGGCCCGATTGCCTCCGCCCGCCAAACGGCATCCAATCCACCCGGAACGCCGTGTGGTCGTTCACCATCACCGCGGTGGCCTGCAGTTTCCTCACATAATCAAAGGCGCGGTTGATGTCCCGCGTGAATACGGCGGATTGGAAACAGACCGGCAGGGCGTTGGCCCGCCTGACCGCCTCCTCCGGCTTGTCGAACGGATAGACACAAACCACCGGGCCGAACACCTCGTCGCAGGAAACCCTGGCGTCCTCCGGCGGATTCCACAGAACCGTCGGGGCATAGCAACTGGCGGAGATTTTCCTCCCGCCGCAGAGTAGTTTGGCCCCCTTCTTCACCCCTTCATCCACCCAGGCCGCCACCCGGTCATTTTCCGCATGGCTGATGAGCGGCCCGATTTCCGTCCTCGGATCCGCCGGGTCCCCCACCACCAGTTTGGCGGCTCTTTCCGCGATCCTTTGGGCCACTCCTTCGGCGATCGAGCGGTGGGCGTAAATCCTCTGCACGGAAACACAAACCTGGCCCGCATGGTAAAACCCGGCCTTCACCAGCAACGGTAGGGCATCCTCGAGGTTGGCGTCAGCCTCCAGGATCACCGGGGCCACGCCGCCGTGTTCCAGGGCGCAGTTTGCCCCCGGGGCCAGCTTGGACCGCAACGCCCAGCCCACCCGGCCCGATCCAATGAAGCTGAAAAAACTCAGCCGCGGATCCGTGACCAGCAGCTCCGCATCCGCATTGGCGCAAACCACCGCCTGGCACCACTCCGGAGGCAACCCCGCCTGGTGGAAGAGGTCCACCAACGTCAGGCAGGACAACGGCGTCTTCGTGGCCGGCTTGACCACGACCGGACAGCCGGTCGCAATTGCGGGAACCACCTGGTGAATGATCAGGTTAATCGGATGATTGAAGGCGCTGATCGCCGTGACCAGGCCGCCCGGCTCGCGGAAGGTGTAGGCCATCCGGTTCATCGAGGCTGCGTTCAGGCGCATGGGAATTTCCCGGCCCACCAGATGCGGGATCGCCTCGATGGCCACCCGCACGCCGTTGATTGCCCGGGCCATCTCCACCTTGGTGTCGACGAGCGGCTTGCCGCCCTCGGATAGGGACTGCCGGATGATTTTCTCCTGGTTGGCCTCCAGCAGTTGCTGGAATTTTTCGAGAATCTCGATCCGCCGGGGCACATTCAGCCAACGACCCCGGTCGGCAAAGGCCGCCGCAGCCAGGTCGAGCCGCCGCTGCACCTCCGCGCGATCCTGCAAGGGCGTTTCCCCGACTTTTTTCCCGTCATACGGATTGAGGACCTCCAGCATCTTCACGATTTCACCCTAGCTCCCCTTGCTGGCGGCGGACAATCACGCGTCATAAACCTTCCGCCAAAACAGGCTTTGCCATAGGGTCTTGCCCCATGCCCATTTTGCTCACCGCCGTTTTTGTGGGACTTGTCGGCCAACTGGTCGACGGGGCGTTGGGCATGGCCTATGGGGTCACCTGCTCGACCTTTCTTTTGAGCCTGGGAGTCGCCCCCGCGATGGTCAGCTACAGCGTCAAGGTCTCGGAGATTTTCACCACCGGAGTCAGCGGGGTGAGTCACCTGTTCCACCAGAATGTCAACCGGGCGCTCTTCTGGGAAATTGCCATGCCCGGTGTCCTCGGCGGGGTCACCGGCGCGTACATTCTCTCCAATTTCCCCGGGGAAAAGCTCAAGCCCTGGATCAGCGTTTACCTGATCCTGATGGGCGCCTACATCCTTTGGCGCTCCAACCACAAGCCGATCGCCATCGGAACGGAGCCCACCAAAGCCGTGCCCCTGGCCGCCGCGGGAGGGTTTTTGGATGCCGTCGGCGGGGGTGGCTGGGGCCCCGTGGTCACCTCCACCCTGCTGGCCAAGGGACATCAGCCCCGTTACGTGATCGGCTCGGTCAACCTCGCCGAGTTTTTCGTCACCCTCAGCCAAACCATCACCTTCTTTGTCTTCCTCAAGCTGGAAAATTTGAAAATCATCGCCGGCCTCATCCTTGGGGGGATCATCGCCGCTCCCTTCGCCGCCAAACTCTGCCAGGTCCTTCCCGCCAAGGTCATCATGCGCCTGGTCGGGATCCTTCTGATCGTGGTCAGCACCCGCACCCTGCTCCTGGCGCTGGGAAAAATCTAAAGCTCCAGGCTCTCCCCCGGCTGGAGCACGTCCACCCGGCAGCCGTGCTTCTCCGCCTCTTTTTTAAAAATGCCCGGATCCACCTCGATCAGATCAAACGTGTTGTAGTGCATCGGCACGGCCCTCCGGGTTCGGAGCATCCTCGCCGCCTCGGCCGCGTCCGATGGGCCCATCGTGAAGTTGTCGCCGATCGGCAGCAGGGCCAGATCGATGACGTTTCTTCGGCCGAGCAACTCCATCTCCATCGTCAGGGCGGTGTCTCCCGCAAAGTAGACGGTTTTTCCTTCGGCCCGGATCAGGAAACCGGCTGGCGCGGCCACGGAAACGGCCTTGCCACCCTCCTCCACGGAGGAACTGTGGTGGGCGATGGTTAACTGCACCCGTCCGAAGGAAAAGTCCTTCCCGCCCCCGCACCCCATCGGATGAACCTTGGCGCCCTGCGCCCCGGCATGGAGAGCCAGTTCGTAGGGCGCCACGATGGTCGCTCCGGTCCGCCGGGCAATGCTCACCGCGTCCCCGTAGTGGTCCCCATGCGCGTGGGACACCAGGATAAAGTCTGCGGAAACCTTGTCCGCCGTCGTCACCGCCCGGGGATTCCCCGTCAAAAATGGGTCGATCAGGATCTTTGCCTTGGACGTGGTCAACAGAAAACAGGAATGGCCGAGATATTGAACTTTCATTCTCGAATCATCCGTTGGCTCCGGCCACGGGGTCAAGAAGGGTCGGACGGCTTAGCCGGTGAAATTGGCAAACTCCTCGGTCAGGGGTCGCTCCCGTCTTGCGAAGACCCCCCTCGCCACGCTCAAATCACCCGATGGACAAGGTGGGCATCGGTTTGGTTGGTTGCGGCACGGTCGGTTCCGGCTTGGTCCGGAACCTGCCCGAAGCCAACCGCCTGCTTCAACAGCGTCTCGGGGTGGGCCTGGAAATCCGCGCCATCGCCGTTCGCGATCCGTCCAAGAAGCGGGAAAATCTTCCGGTCCAGCCCGTGGCCGATTGGAAATCGGTGGTTTCCAACCCTTCCGTCCAGATTGTGGTGGAGTTGCTCGGCGGCACCACGGAATCCCTCGAGGTGGCCAAGGCCGCCGTCGCCGCCGGCAAACCCCTCGTCACCGCCAACAAGGCCCTGCTGGCGGAACGGGGTGCAGAACTCATTCCCCTCGCCCAGAAGGCCCGCGTGCCGATCTACTTTGAGGCCAGCGTGGCGGGTGGCATTCCCGTGCTCAAGGCGCTGCGCGAGGGTTTGGTCGCCAACCAGCTCCTCGGGCTTCAAGGCATCATCAACGGCACCTGCAATTACATCCTCAGCCGCATGGCCGAGGAGGGGTCCGATTTCTCCTCCGCCCTCCAGCAGGCCAAGGAACTCGGCTACGCCGAGGCGGATGACCGCCTGGATGTCAACGGCATCGACGCCGCCCACAAGGCCGCCATCCTCTGCCTGCTTGCCTACGGATTTCTCCCGCCTTTCCCCAAGGTTCCCGTGGAGGGCATCCGCAACTTGTCGGCCCAGGATGTCTCCTTCGCCCGCCAGCTCGGCTACGCGATCAAGCTTCTCGCCGTCGTCCGGCCGGTCGGGCCGGAGCGCGTGGAAGTCCGCGTTTCCCCCACCCTCATCCCCGCCCGCCACCCGATGGCCTCGGTGCATGGCGTTTTCAACGCGGTCGGCCTTGTCGGGAATCTCTCCGGGCCGGTCCAGTTCACGGGCCGCGGCGCAGGGCCCGACGCCACCTCCAGCGCGTTGCTGGCGGATCTCGGCGAGGCCGCCCGCCACCTGCAGGACAAATCGCCCGGACCGGTCCTCCCGTCCGGAGGAGAAAAGATCCGGCTGATTGAGCCAGGGGATTCCGTCGGGCGCTTCTACGTGCGCTTTGAGGTTCGTGACCAGCCGGGCGTGCTCGCCCAGATCGCGGGGATTTTCGGAGCGGAAAAAATCGGCATCTCCTCTGTTCTCCAACCCGAGGGACACGGGGCCGATTCCGTCCCCCTCGTCTTTCTGCTCGAGGCCGCCCGGGAATCCGCACTGCAAAAGGCCATCGCGGCGGTACAGAAACTCGCCCTCAACCGCGCCCCCGCACGGGTATTGCGCGTCGAGGATCTCGCGTGAGCTGGCCCGGCGTCATCGAGCGCTACCGCGACCGCCTCCCCCTGCCGGCAGGCGCGAAAATCATCACCCTTCTGGAAGGCAACACGCCCCTTTTGCCGGCACCCCGCCTGGCCTCCGCCCTGCGCGGAGAGATCGATCTCCGGCTCAAATACGAGGGACTGAACCCCACCGCCTCGTTCAAGGACCGGGGCATGACCATGGCGGTCACCCACGCCGTGGCCAAGGGCGCCCAGGTGGTCATCTGCGCCAGCACCGGCAACACCTCCGCCTC
>DFCD01000146.1:734-1087 GCA_002366885.1 Verrucomicrobia bacterium UBA3063 | reverse complement strand
GGCAAACTCACCCAGGCGCTCATGCATGGATCCAAGCTGCTGCCAATCGAGGGAAATTTCGACGCCGCCCTCAACCTCATCCGCCAGATGGGGGATCTGGCCGGCGTGGAGGTGGTCAACTCCATCAACCCCGTGCGCATCGAAGGACAAAAAACCGCCGCCTTCGAGATTCTCGACGCTTTGGGCAAAACGCCCGACTTTCATTTTCTGCCGGTTGGCAACGCCGGCAACATCACCGCCTACTGGAAGGGGTTTGTCGAGGCCCTGCCCAAGGGACCGCGCCCGCGGATGTTCGGGTGGCAGGCGGCCGGCGCCGCCCCGCTGGTCGACGGCCACGTGGTGAAGGATCCCCA
>DFCD01000146.1:0-643 GCA_002366885.1 Verrucomicrobia bacterium UBA3063 | reverse complement strand
CTCGAGGCCTACCAGCTCTTGGCCAAAACCGAGGGCATCTTCGTTGAGCCCGCCTGCGCCGCCCCGGTGGCCGGACTGAAGAAATCCCTCGCGGCCGGGCTGATCCCCAAAGGCAGCCTCGTCACCATGACCCTCACCGGTCACGGGCTCAAGGATCCCGACACCGCCCTGAGCGTCCTGCCCAAGCCGCCCGCCCCCATCGCCCCCACCCTCTCCGCCGCCCGCAAAGCCCTGGGTCTGTAGCTTCCTCGCCCCCTGAACCACTTGATCCCTTAACCCCTTTCTTGCCACCCCGCCTATTCGTCTTACGATATCTTTATGTTGATCCCCCTCCCCTTCGCCCTCGGCCTTCCCCAAGGCTCCGAGTGGTTCTGGATCGTCCTCGTCATCATTCTGCTTTTCGGGGCCAAAAAACTCCCGGAACTCGCGCGCTCCATCGGCCGCAGCCTCGGGGAATTTTCCCGCGCCAAGGAGGATTTTGAGAAAGAGATGAAGACCGCCATCGACGACGCCGACAAAAAAACTGATACGTCGAAAAACTCCAAATCCTGACCTTGGGTAGGGCGGGCTCGATGAGCCCGCCTCATTTCAGCCTTAGACCTCTAAGCTAACTTAATCTTAATCTTTCCACTTAATCCCTAAC
>DFCD01000052.1 GCA_002366885.1 Verrucomicrobia bacterium UBA3063 | reverse complement strand
TTTTGAAACATGACGCTATGGCGATTTTTGGAAACGCAAGCAAATTGCATCAAGAGGAAAAACTATGAAAAATACATTACCGAATCACCAAATTCATCGCGCCCTTCGAGCCCTCATGGGGCTTTCCTTAATGGTGGGGATCTCAAATTCGACTTTCGCCCAGTATACCGTCTGGAACAATCCAGGTATAACCAACAGCTTCACTTATGCTGCGGGGTGGAATGAGGGTGTAGTTACCAATACGGTTCCCAACGGGATCGAGGCCTACCTTTTTAACGGTGGGATTACTGTTTCCGCGGGGGAAAGCTTTACTCCCTCCCAACTGATTATGGGGTGGGACGCCGGCCAGGCCAGCACCTATACCCAATCTGGCGGCAATGCTAGCACGTCGGGTCAGACGCGCGTGGGTCAAGCCGGCACAAACGTTTTTACCATGAGTGGGGGAACCTATTCGTGCGGTGATCTGATGGTGGGTTGGCCCGGGCCGTTTTCCGGCGGGCAAGGTGCCAATGGAACGCTGAATCAAACGGGGGGAAATTTTGAAACCCGCGCCGTTGCCTATCTAGGTTTGCTAACGGGCGGAACGGGCAGCCTGAATGTTTCCGGCGGAACCAACACCACCGGCCGGATGCTTGTGGGTTGGAACGCCGGGGGTAATGGCACGATCAATTTGAGCGGTGGAGACAAGGTGGTGAGGGAGACAACTTTTGTGGGATTTGACGGTGGCACAGGCACATTGAACGTCTCGGGGGGAACCTACACTGCCACCGGCACCGCTGGTTTGTTCGGTGCTGGCCAAAATTTCGGCTCCTTCCGGATCGCCGACTTCGGTAACAACAGCGGCACCGTGAACCTGAGTGGCACGGGGGTGGTCAATGCCGCCAACTACACTGCGGTCGGCGGCTGGGGAAATGGGACGCTGAACATCACCGGAGGCACCTGGAACCAGCTCTCGGAGGAAATTTTGGTTGGCGATGCTGCTGACCCCAATTGGACAGGGCGGGGCGAGGTGAATCAGAGCGGGGGCACGGTAAACGCGACCGAAATTGTGCTGCAGAAGGGGACCTACAACCTGAATGGGGGACTTGTACTTGCCAGTGGGGTGCTAGATACAGCCGCCAATGCGACCGGCGTCTTTAATTTTAATGGCGGAACGCTTCGTGCCCGCGAAAACAACGCTAACTTTATCGCGGCGGACACCGTGGAGATCAAATCCGGCGGAGCCACCATCGACACCACGGACAAGGAGGTTCGGGTGACCAAGGGAATGGTCGGGGCCGGATCTTTGACCAAAACTGGATCGGGAGTCCTCAAGCTGGACGGCTCCAACACCTTCGCCGGCGACACCGCTGTGAATCAGGGAACGCTGACCGTCAATGGCTCGCTGGCTGGTGGGGTGAGTGTGGCCAGCGGTTCGCTCCTCAAGGGATCGGGTACCATCGGGGGAGCCAGCACGGTCAACGGCACCTTGGCGGCGGGAAATTCGCCGGGGCTGATGACCTTCTCCTCGGACCTGTCCTTGGGCACCGGCAGCAATCTCGTCTGGGAACTCTTCGGCAACACCAGCTCAGACACGGCCCAGTATGACCGCATCTCCGTCGGAGGGAACCTGCTGGCAGCTTCCGGCGCTGGCATCACACTTGATTTCGGAACCGCTGCGGCGGGCTCCACGGTTGATTGGGCCAACACTTTCTGGGATTCCGCCCAGTCCTGGACCTTTCTAACGGTTGCGGGAAGCACCACCGGCTTCTCCGACCTCAGCCTGCTTAACAGCACGTTCCTTGACGCGTCGGGCAATTCCTTGGCTGCGGCAAGGGCTGGGGCCTCCTTCTCCTTGGCCCAGTCTGGTAACAATATCATGGTCAGTTACGTGCCGGAGCCCGGCTCGGCTTCCCTCCTACTTGTCGGGTTGGCCTCACTGGCGGTGGCTCGGGCTAGCTCCAGACGAGCCAACCCAGTCTGATTGGATCAAGTTCACGCTGGCCATTGCCCTGGTTCAGCCCGGGGGGCACGTTGTACTTCAGCTAAGGCTCGTTCCTTGGCTCGGGGAAGCGTGTTTCTTTAGCGGGGTTTTGCAATTAACCTCAAATCCAGATGAGACGGGGAAGAAGACTGGGCTGGTGGATTGTTGCTGCGGTGGCTGGAGGTGTGTTTTTTTGGACTTGGTCTTCGCCCGAATTCCGGCCTTCCCAAAAAATCCCGGTCAACTTTTGGACCGGTTTCACGGGTCCGGACGGGGAGCAGATGGTCGGGCTTATTCGGGATTTCCACCGTCAAAACCCCGATGTGGAAGTCAGCCTCCAGCGCATCGACTGGGGAGTCTACTATAACAAGCTCTTCGTCGCCGGGCTGGGAAAGCGCGGCCCGGAGGTGTTTGTCATGCATGCGGGGATGTTGCCCCGGTTCGCCTCCGCCGGCCTGATGGCGGAGATGGACGGGATGCTCGATTTCGAAAGCCGGGCCGCCCTGGAGGATCTGGTCCCGGTGATCCGCCCCAAGCTCCTGTGGGAAGGAGATCTGGTCGCCTGGCCCCTCGACGT
>DFCD01000057.1 GCA_002366885.1 Verrucomicrobia bacterium UBA3063 | reverse complement strand
AGCTTCCGGGTGAAAAAGTATTTGAAGGTGAAAAGTTTGGTGTCCCCCCGGATGGTTTCGTTGGGTTCCTGCTCAAAGGGGAGCTCGATGTTCAGGGCGAAGCCGTGTTCGCGGCCGGCTCCGGCTTGGGCGGCTCCCATGATGCCATCCCCGCCGCCGGTGATGACCATGTAGCCCGCCTCCTGCATCAGCTTGCCGAACAGGTTGGCGGCCTTCCATGCGGAGGCGTTGGGGGAGGTGCGGGCGGACCCGAAAACGGAGATTTTTTTGACGCCTTTGTAGGGGGCGAAGAGGCGGTTGGCATCCCGGATTTCCCGCATGACCCGCTTAAATTGTTTGAGGTCGCCGAGGTCGGTCCCATCGGAACCCATCCCTAATGCGATAGTAATCATCTCCTTAAAGATCTGCCGATTCTGGGTGATCCCCGCGGCATCAATCAGACTTTCGATGTTGGTATCCAACGGGTTAAATGACTTTTCCCGCTTCTCTATGACTGCCTTTTGCTTCACCTTGGGAATTGTGGGTGGAAGAATAGGGCATGGCAACGCTTTTGGAGCAACTGTCGGCCCGGGTGGTGGTGGGGGATGGCGACGTGGCGGCCTACCTTTACACCAAGGGGAGCTTTTTGGGGCGGAGCTTCGAAGGAATGTGTCTGACGGAGCCTGACCTGGTGAGGGAGGCCCACCGGGCTTACCTGGAGGCGGGGGCGGAGTTGATCGCCACGAACAGTTTTGCGGCAAATCTGCCTTCGCTGAAAAGGCATGGTTTGGAGGACAAGGCCAATGAGATCAACTGGAGGGCGGCCAAGCTGGCCCTGGGTGAGGTAAAGGACCGCAACGCCTGGGTGGCGGGATGTCTCGGACCGAGCGGGCTGACGCCGGCAGAACGGGGCGGGGCGGGTGCCGGAGAGCTCGAGGAAATTTTCCGGAAACAGGCGGGTGCCCTGATCGACGGGGGGGTGCAGGCGATTCTTTTGCGGTCGTTCGCTGATCCGGAGGAGCTGGAGCTGGCGATCGGCGCGGTGCGTACCCTGCATCACCTGCCGGTGATCGCCATGCTGGCTTCGGGGCGTGAAGGCACACTGCCGGGAGGCCGGGGCTGGGAGGAAACGGCGCAGCGGCTACGTGGGGCCGGTGCGGATGTGGTGGGGGTTGCACCGGCCTTCGGCCCGAGCGCCTGCCCGACGCTGATCCGCCGTCTCTCCAGCGGGGGCGAGAATTTTTTGGCAGCCTATCCGGATGCCGGCCAACCGGAATATTCGGAGGGCCGCTATCTGTATTCGAATTATCCGGAATATTTTGCGGAGAGGATGGCGGAATTGCCCGCCTTGGGGGTGAGTCTCTTGGGCGGGGGATCGGGGGTGAGCCCGGAACACATCCGGGCTTTGAAGAACAAGGCGGCGGCGCTGAAACCGGCATCGGCCCCGCGCGCCGGCGTGGAGCCGAAACGGGAGGAGATCCGGGTGACCGTGCCGGACGGCGGCAAGGAGCGGAAGAGGGAAGAGTCAATTTTGGAGCGGCTGAAACGGGAGAGGGTGGCAATTGTCGAGTTGGACAGCCCGCGCAGCCTGGACATGGGGCCGTTCCTGAAGGCGGCGGAGGAGCTGGTCCAGGCAGGGGCGACGGCGCTGACCCTGGCGGACAACTCGCTGGCGATTCTGCGGGTGGCGAACACGGCGGCGGCCACCCTGCTGCGCGGGCGTCTTGGGGTCACCAGCGTGATCCACCTGGCCTGCCGGGACAAAAACCTGATCGGTTTGCAGAGCGAGCTGATGGGTTTGGCGGCGCTGGGGCACCGGCACGTGCTGGCGCTGACGGGGGATCCCTCCAAATTCGGCGATCATCCCGGGGCGACCTCGGTGTACGACGTCAACAGCCTGGGGCTGATCGACCTGATCCGTCAGCTGAACGAGGGAAGAAATTCGGCCGGGCGGGAAGTGGGGAAGGGGGCGGAGTTTGTCATCGGGGTGGCCTTCAATCCGAATTCGAAAAATTTTGACGCGCAGGTGAGGAAACTGGAGCGCAAGATGGAGCATGGGGCGCATTTTGTGATGACCC
This sequence comes from Verrucomicrobia bacterium UBA3063, assembly GCA_002366885.1. Classification (GTDB taxonomy): domain Bacteria; phylum Verrucomicrobiota; class Verrucomicrobiia; order Methylacidiphilales; family Verrucolacustridaceae; genus Verrucolacustris. The sequence goes on along the minus strand of DFCD01000057.1, from coordinate 2,647 downwards.
AGCCGGTTTACGAAAAGGCGATGATCCGGAAGATGAAGGAGGCGCTCGCGCCGCTGGGGATACCCGTGCTGGTGGGCGTGATGCCGGTGATCAGCGCCCGCAACGCGGAGTTTCTGCACCACGAGGTTCCGGGGATCTCCATCCCGGACGAGGTGCGGGCGAAGATCCGCTCGCTGCCCGAAGGGCCGGCCCAGGCGGAGTACGGGCGGGAGGTGGCGGCCGGACTGGCACGGGAGGTGGCGCAGCATTTCCGGGGCATCTACCTGATCACCCCGATGGTGCGGTCGGGCATGACCGCCCCCATTGTGAAGGAGTTTCTCCAAACCAAGTGAGCGAGATGGTCATCCATGGGAGCCGCCCCCGCAACGTCGGCTGGCTCCGCGCGGCAGCCCTGCTCTACGGGGACTGGGGCACCAGCAAGGCCTATGTCATCGGGCTGGCCGTCCTGTTGGCGGGATATGCGGCTCCGGTGTACTTGGCGGGCATTGTTGCCCTGACCTTGCTGGTGGGATGGAACTATATCCATGTCTGCCGGTTGTTTCCCCAGGGGGGTGGGGTCTACCACTCGGCCCATCTGCACAGTCCGCGGCTGGCCGTCATCGGGGCCCTGCTGTTGCTGGCCGACTACATTGTGACGGCATCCTTAAGCTGCTACGAGGCGTTCAACTATTTCGGGACGGGGGACTCTACCCGATGGGCCATTCTGGCGGTTTTTGCCGTCGGGGTGCTGAATTATTTTGGTCCGAGATTTTCCTCCGGACTGGCTGTTTATTTGGCAGCACCGACCATTTTGTGTGTGCTGACCCTGGTGTTTTTTGGGGTTTTCCAGCAGCCAGAACTACAGTGGCATTGGCCGGAGGTTGGATTTCTCCGCGGTTGGGAGCTTTTTGCGGGAATGGTGCTGGCGCTGTCCGGAGTCGAGGCCATCGCCAACACCACCGGTGTGATGAAATTGGATCCGGGGTCGACCCCGGAGCAGCCATCGGTTCATCGGGCGGCGCGCAAAGCCATCGGTTGGGTGATGTTGGAGGTCTGCCTGGTCACTTTGGCGCTTGGTGTTCTGGCGGCGGGCATGCCGGCGGGAAGCTTTTTGCATCCCGAGGCGTTTCTGCGGCGCATGGCCGAATATTACGTCCATCCTGCCTTTGGGGTGGTGATGGGATGGACAATGGGACTTCTGCTTCTTTCCGCCGTAAACACCGCCGTGGTCGCCATGGTTGCCCTGCTGTACAGTTTGGCGCAGGACGGTGAATTGCCCCCGGTTTTTAAACAACTCAACGCTTATGGGGTTCCTTGGGTGCCGTTGATTGTGGCGGTGGCCCTGCCCATTCTTGTCCTGGATCTGGCGCCAGGACTAGAGGCTCTGGCCTCCCTCTACGCCATCGGGGTGGTGGGGGCGATCACCTTGAATTTGTGGTCCACCTCGACGGCCAAAGGGCTGCCCTTGTCCTTTGGTCCGAAAATATTGATGATGGGAACCGCCCTGCTGATGGCCGCCATTTGGGTGACCATTGCTGCCACCAAAATTCATGCGTTGATGTTCGTTATCCTCGTGTGCGGTGCCGGTCTTTTCATCCGGGAAACCTACCGGAACAAGTCCCGCCGGATTTCGCGGGGGTCCGAGGGGGAGACTGCGGAGCCTTGGACCGGTCTTCCGGAGCATCCTGTGGCAGCGGACGAGGGAGGGGAAGAAGCCGGAAGAATTTTGGTGGCGGCCCACGGTATGACCGCCGCCGCCCGGTATGCAATGGAGGAAGCGACCCTGCGAAAAGCGAGACTGTATTTTCTGTTTGTCCGTGAGGTTCAGGTGGCCACCGAAGTTGGGGGAAATCTGGCGGAGGACCGGGAGGCTCAGCGGGTTCTGGACGAAGTTCGTCAAGCCGCCGCTGATCAAAAGGTCCTGCTTACGCCGGTTTACTGTGTTTCCAACCGGGCTTCCGACATGATCACCGAAATGGCGGCGACGCTGGGGGCCGATCTGGTGGTGCTGGGCGGTTCGCGAAGGAAGGTGCTGGTCAATCTTCTGCGAGGGGACACGGTCCAACAGGTCTCGCACTCCCTGCCGGAGGAAATTCGTTTGGTCGTGGTGGGGTAGCCAAACCACAAACATCCCCGCCGGCCAAATTGTTCTTCTTTCAGGTCGAAAGCCGGATCCAGCGGGCGTAGGCGGAGGCGGCGCGACCGGAGAGGGTAACGAGCTCGGGGCAGTCGTAGGGATGGAGGCGGGACCAGAGCTTTTCCAGGGTGGCGGCCTTGCGGGGGGAGGTTTTGGCAAGGACGAGGAATTCCCGGGATTTTTCCCGCTTTCCCTTCCACAGGTAGTGCGACTCGAGGGAGGGGAGGATTTGGACGCAGGCGGCGGCTTTGGCATGCAAAGCGGCGTGAGCGAGGCGGACGGCTTCCGGTTTTTTCGGGGTTGTCGTCAAAAGGATGGCGATTTTCATCTTTCGTTTGGGTTTACGTGTAAGTTTACGAAAGGTGACGGTGGTCAGGATTTAAGAAAAAAGCCGCGCTGCTTTTCGGAAATGGGCATGGCCAGGCGCTCCATCACGGCGAGGAGGTCTTCCCACACCAGCCGCTTCAGCGCGATGTCCTGGTTGTGGAGGAGGTAACTGGGGTGGAAGGTGAGGCGGACGGGGACGCCGTC
>DFCD01000003.1:4001-4566 GCA_002366885.1 Verrucomicrobia bacterium UBA3063 | reverse complement strand
AGGTTCGGAGCGAAGGAGGGCCCCCTGTCCCTTTCCACTTTGCACCCCAAAATTGCAACCATGTTGCTTTCCAGCTTTCGAGGGTTAAAATAAAAGCAAATGAAAACCCGCCTCACTGCCGTCATCAGCAAGGAAGGCAAGGAGTACGTCGCCCTCAATCCGGATCTGGATATCGCCAGCCAAGGCCCCACCCCGGAATCCGCCCTCACCAACTTGCGCGAAGCCGTCGACCTCTTTTTTGAAACCGCCTCAGCGGGGGAGATCCGGAGTCGCCTCGGCGGCGAGACCTGGATCACCCAGTTCGAGGCGGAATATGCCCAAGCGTAAAGTTTTCTTCGGCCAAGACATCTGCGATCTACTCCTTTCGTAAACGTAAACCTAAACGTAAACGAATTCCCCTATCTCCTATCTCCCATCTGCTATCTCCCAAAAAGCCCTCGGCTCCATCATCCGCCAAAGCCAATTGTCTCGCACACTGTTCGAAACCTGACCCTTAATCCCGCGTCCCGTACCTGCCTCGACCCGCGTCGGGGCTTCCACCTAAAACCCTCCGAAGCTCCGCCCG
>DFCD01000003.1:3259-3965 GCA_002366885.1 Verrucomicrobia bacterium UBA3063 | reverse complement strand
GAGCGAAGGAGGGCCACCTTCGCGTCCTTTGCGACCTTGGCGTGAGCAAACTCTCAGTCAACCCCTCCGCCCCGTACTCCTGTCGGGGCTTAACCCCTTAATCTCTTTCTTCTGTGCCCCCTGTCCCCTCCCGCCTTTCACTTAAAACCCGATCTTCCTTCTTGCCGGCTCCGGCTCCGGCTCCAACAACGGCATCAGCTTTTGATACAAATCCCTCAGGCCTTCATCATGGATCAACAGCGTCTTGTCGATCTCCGCTAACTTTCTTGAAATCCGGTCCTCTTCCACTAACTCCCGCCTCATCCGCACGAAAGCCCTCACCATGAAAATTCCCATTCTTGCGGCAATTGGACTGTTTAGCACCGTGGCCGCCATCAGGGCTCCATGCTCGGTAAAGACCATCGGCAAACCCCTGAAATAAAGCACCTTTTTGGGGTTGTTGCATTTTGCAACAACCTCCCGCTTCTCCTCCGCCGTCAGGGTAAAGGCAAAATCATCGGGGAACCGGTCCGCGTTTCTTCTCACCTGCTGATTCAACCGGGCCGTCTTGACCCCGTACAACGCCGCCAGATCCGAATCCAACACCACCATCTCCTTCCGGATCCGGTACACCGCGATCTTCAACGACTCCATATTAGATTAAACCGCCGTCCCCCAAAAAGGGTTCGGTCATTTTTAACTTTTTTACCTTCACACTTTCAAACCC
>DFCD01000003.1:0-3230 GCA_002366885.1 Verrucomicrobia bacterium UBA3063 | reverse complement strand
TCCCCGCGTCAGCACCCCGACCCGCGTCGGGGCTTCCACCTAAAACCCTCCGAAGCTCCGCCCGAGTCAGCGAGGTTCGGAGCGAAGGAGGGCCACCTTCCACCTTAAACCCTCCGAAGTCCCGCAANNCCGCGGGACGAAGGAGGGCCCCCTACACCTCCTCCACCCCACATCTCCTCAATCCTCCTTCTGCGCCGCCGCCAACATCATCACCATCAGGCAGATTAAAAATGCCGCCACATGCTGGAACACCTTGCAGGCCAGAATCACCAGGAAAGCCAAGGCCCCGCTCACCATCCTAGGCAAACCCCACCTTGGCCTCTGCCGACGCCTTGCTTGCCCCGTGGAAAATCTCCGCCAGCGAGTAGTCCCGCTGGTCCCCCCGCAGCTCCAACCCGTGCCGATCCGCCACCATCTCCGCCCGCTCCCGCTCCATCCGCCCAAACTCCCGCATCCACAACATCCGCCCCGGTCGCCGGCACGCCGCGTCCAGCGCCGTCAGCTTGCAGTTCACCGTCGCCACCAGGTGCACCCGCAGAAAATCCCCCATCAACCCGTCCGTCGCGTTCAGCAGATTGCTCACCGCGTCTCCCCGCATTTGGTCCCGCGGCGCCAACAGCGCCTCCGCATCCTCCAGCACCGCCACCTTCGCCAGCGCACAGTTCGTCGCCTCCCCCACCCAGAAATTCACCGTGTCCTGCCGCGAAAGCATCGCGTCCTGACCCGACGGCAACAGGTAAAACCGGTGCCCCTCCTGCAGACGCCACACCATGTGCCGCAAAAACGTCGTCTTCCCCGTCCCCGGCTCCCCGCGGAATAACGTCAGCCCGCTCGCCCTCGCCTTCAGCGATTCCGCCCACTGTTCCACCCACTCCTCCGCCCCCTCCCCGTAATGCAGGTCCAAGTCCCCCGGTAACCCCAACCCCGGGTCCGGCACCGGCACCTTCACCGTCCGCCACGTCGGGCCCCCGTACTCGTCCGACGACGCGATCAGGTGAAAAAACGCCTTCCGCCGCGCATCCCTCCGCCGCACGTATTTCGCCTGCAACCGCTCCACCGCCACCACCGCCTGCTCCCGCGTCGGCGCGATCAGCGACAGCGTCGACCGCGACGCCACCACAAACATCCTCTCCCCCATCCGGAAAAACAGCGCCCGCACCCCCTGCTTCTCCTCCGGCCGCTCCGGCCGCACCGCCTCCCGCGCCCGGATCAACCCCGCATGGAAATCCCGCTGCATCTCGTCCAGATCCCACCGGCTCGACCCACCATCGCCAAAGTCCACCTCCATCTCGTACCCCGGCTTGTTCAGATACTCCCGCCGGTGCGCCGCCAACACCGAGGCCATCCCCTCCAGCCACTCCCCGCCCGCACACTCCTCCGCGTGCTTGTCGAACGCCCCGAATTCGCCGCCATTTCCCCTCATCATCCCCGCACCCTATCCCTTCCCCCCGGACAAAACCGGTCCCAGCACCCTCTTCAGCTCCCCGTTCCCCTCACACTTCGCCAACCGCTCCGCCACCCCCTCCGGCAACCGCCGCCCATACAACACCAACGCCTCCACCAACGCCCAGCCATGATACTCCTCGCGGTTCGCCATCAGCGCCGCCACCAGTCCCCCGTTCACCTCCCACCCTTTCCTCAGGCAGTCCCGCACCGTCATCAGCCCCGCCTGCGGATCGTCCGCCCCCATTGCGCCCATTAACCGGTCCTCCGTCTCCCGGTCCGCCTCGTCGACCAGATGACTCCGCCCCTCCCGCACCCAGCTCCCCGGCTCCATCGCCCGACCCCGCTCCAGCAGCTCCCCCAGCTTCGCCTCCTGCGGCTTCATCACCTCCCGCACCGCGGCCGCGTCCTTCGCCGACCACCCCTTCCCGTACAAAATCCGCGCCTCCGCATACGTCAGGTACCGGTCCCGGTCCATCTCCCATGCCCGCGGCGGACACGGCGCCCCCTTCAACCCCCGTAACACCCCGTCAATCCGCTCCGGCACCGGCCGCCCCCTCCGCAGCATCCCCAACGCCAGCTGCAGGCTCGCCTCCGGCGATTGGACGATCACCTCCAACAGCTCCGCCTTCGTCTCCTCCACGTCCTTCATACCGCCCTCCTTACCGTCACATCCACAAAGTCGTCGTTCCCCTCCAGCCCCTCCACCTCCCAGCCCGCCTCCTGCATCCCCTCCGCCCACGCCCGCGGCACCGTCTGCAGGTGCGCCGCCCTGTGCCGCTCCACCAGCCAGTCCACCGCCGCCGTCGCCCAGCCCCGCCGCCGGTCCTCCTTGCGGACAAACACCCACAACACGTCCGGCACCGACCTCGGCTGGAAATTCACCGCCACAAACCCCACCCGCTTCCCGTCCCCCCGGATCTCCAGCGTCTGCACCGGATCGTCCGCGATCAGGATGTTCTGCGCCTCCTCCACCGGCAGGTTAAAGAGCTCCTCCGTCATCATCCCGTGCCAGATCTCCGCATCCTCCCGGCTCACCGTTTGTAACTCCACACTCATTCCCGTCCTCCTCTCATCGCTTCGTGCCGCGCCTGCTCCCGTGCCAGCTCCATCTGCCGCAGCAGCTCCCCCTGCCACTCGACGTCCCCCTCCATTTCGATCTCCAGCCCCTGCACCTCACTCATCCGGATCTTCAGGTTCATGACCCCTCCCTCCAAACAAACCGCGGATGGCCCCCCGCCGGCTTATCCTTTGCCTGCTCCGGCGTTTCCATCGCCTTGTCCAACCCCTCCCCCGTGATTAACCCCATCTCCACCAGGGCCGCTCGCGTCACCACCTTGTTCTCATACTCCTTCACGGGCAGATACTCATTCAGCCGCTCCAGCATCTGCTCGTAGGCGTACCCCCGCGGATCGTTGAGCTTCCGCTCCCGCGTCTTCGCATCGTCACTCTCCTCATACTCCTCCAGTTCCGGCAACGATTCGCGGAACTCACCCTTGCGTCCCCGCCCCTGGGGAACGTGATGCCGGCTGTACGATGGCACCTTCACATGCCCATACCCGGCCGGCGTCATGACCCGCGTCGTCCCCTCCAGCCATACCAACAGGTCCGGCGCCCCCAGCCAACACTCCGCCACCGTCACCACCCGCTTGCCCTCCGCCTTGATCTCCCGCAGGCGGTCCGATAACTCCAACGCCGGCCACGCGCTCAGCACTCCCTCCCCGCGAAACACCAGGACCAACCCATGGGGATTTTGTCGACCCGCCATGATCGCGCCCAGGATCGCC
>DFCD01000104.1 GCA_002366885.1 Verrucomicrobia bacterium UBA3063 | reverse complement strand
GTGGCCGCCCACGAGTTCGGTCATTTTTGGGCGGCACGAAAAATGGGACTGGTGGTGGAGCGTTTTGCCATCGGCTTTGGTCCGAAAATTTACGGCAAGGTGATCGACGGGGTGGAATGGCAGATCAACCTTTTGCCTCTCGGAGGTTTCGTCCAGCTCCCCCAGATGAATCCGGCCGAGGGACTGGAGGGCAAGGCCGCGGAGGGGCACAAGGATCTGCCTCCCGCCAGTCCCGGCGCGAAAATCTTCACCGCCTTGGCAGGACCACTGGCCAGCCTTGCCCTCGGTGTGGCCTGCGCCGCCGGGGTTTGGGTTTTCGGGGTTCCCACCAACATGACCTATCGAACCACCACCATCGGATGGGTGGAGGCGAAATCGCCCGCCGCAAAAGCCGGCATTCTCCCCGGGGATAAAATTTTGGCCATCGACGGTCAGCGTCCGGAGCGCTGGGCGGGCCGTCCCGGCGCGGTGGTGGAAAGTATCCTCTTGGGCATCGGGCGGGAGATTGTGCTCGAGTTGGACCGCGAGGGCCGTGAAATCGTGACCGTTCGGGTCGTTCCCGAGCCCGACAAGGAGCTGGAAGGTCTGCGTCGTCTGGGTTTCGAGATGTATCCGGCGCAACCCGCCTGGGTCGACAAGGTGATCGAGGGTGGGCCTGCCGCCCGCGCCGGCATCCGTCCGGGAGAAAAGCTGGTCTCCCTCAACGGCCGGAAAATTTGGAATCCGGCGGCGGTCAAGGCGGCCGTGGAATCCGGCGCGGAGCAGATGGAATTTGGGGTGGAAGACGCGAAAGGGCACGTTCGCTCCCTCTCCCTTCGTCCGGAGCAGGCGATCAACCGCAAGGACCGGATGATCGGGGTCGTCTGGAAGCCCAGCGACATGCAGATCACCCATCCCACCCCGCAGGAGCAGGTCGGCTCCGCTGCCGGATTGGTCTTTCGCACCCTGCGGGCGTTGGTTTCGCCCGCGTCCCACGTCGGGGTTCAGCACCTGAGCGGGCCTTTGGGAATTTTTGAAAGACTGGTGTCCTTGTTGCAGACCGACCCCCGGTTGGTCCTCTACTTTAGCGTGATCCTGAACGTGAATTTGGCCGTGTTGAACCTTCTGCCCATTCCCGTGCTGGACGGAGGACACATTCTCTTTTCCCTGGTCGAGGCGATTCGCCGCCGCCAGTTGCGGGCCAAAACCGTGGAAAGGATTCAGACCGCCTTTGTGATTCTGCTGGCCGGTTTCTTCCTCTTGGTCACCTACCACGATTCGCTTAGGCTCAAGCGCCGTATGGACAAATCCGCGGAAGCCACGGAGATGCCGGTGTTTCGGCCGGCCACGGAGAAAAAATGAGGGGATATTGCGCCAGCCCGTACCGGTATGTCCGTCGCCCGACCCGCGAGGTGAAAGTCGGGAAAGTGGGCATCGGGGGACCGAACCCGATCGTGGTCCAAAGCATGATCACCTGCGACACCATGGACACGTCCGCCTCGGTCAAGCAGACCTTGGATCTCGTCAAGGTCGGCTGCCAGATCGTCCGGATCACCGCCCCCACGGTGAAGGACGCGGCCAACCTGAAAAATATCAAACGGGATCTGCTGGCCGCCGGTTGCGACGTGCCGATCGTTGCGGACATCCATTTCAAGCCGGATGCCGCGATGGAGGCGGCCCAGTGGGTCGACAAGATTCGCATCAACCCCGGCAATTTTGCCGACAAAAAGAAGTTTGCCGTGCGGGAGTACACGGATGATCAGTACGCCGAGGAGCTCGGCCGGATTGAGGAGACCTTCACCCCGCTGGTGAAACTGCTGCAGGAGAGGAGACTCGCCCTGCGGATCGGCACCAACCACGGATCGCTCTCCGACCGGATCATGAACCGCTATGGGGATACGCCCCACGGCATGGTGGAGAGCGCCCTCGAGTTCGCCCGGATCGCCCGAAAGCTCAATTTCCACAACTTTGTCTTCTCCATGAAGTCCTCCAACCCGAAGGTGATGATCGAGGCCTACCGCTTGCTGGTGGCTTCACTCGACAAGGAAGGGCCGGACTGGAACTACCCGCTTCACCTCGGCGTGACGGAGGCAGGGGATGGTGAGGACGGCCGGATCAAGAGTGCGATCGGCATCGGCTCCCTGCTCCTTGACGGTTTGGGCGACACCATCCGGATCAGCCTGACGGAGGACAGCGTCCACGAGATCCCCGTGGGCCGGGCCCTCGTGAAATATCTCGAGGAACGCCAAAAGGGGAGTTTTGACGCCGATACCAAGCTTTCCTATGACCCGTTCAGCTTCGGCAAGCGGGCCAGCCAGAAAATCACCGTGCAGGGCGTGGCCGTCGGCGGGGAGGAACCTCCGCGCGTCTTTGTTTCCGCCAAAGTCGAGGAGGCCCTTCGTCCCAGGTTTGCCCAGCTCGGAGACCTCGTTCCCGAGCTGGTTCATGAAAAAACCCCGATCACCGAGATCGACCCCCGGAATGACGCCGAGATCAAGGCACTCGAAGCGAAAAAGGAGACGGTGCTGGTCGCCCTCAAGGACGGTCTCGATCTCAACCCCGTTTCCGGCACGCGTCTTTTGGCGGCGAAAATTGCCGCGCGTCATCCGATTGTCCTCAAGGACACCTTGAAGCCGGCGCAGTCGGAAGGTGGCCTCTCCGGCCTGATCGCGGCCTCGGTCCACCTCGGCGCGCTCCTTTGCGATGGGATCGGGGATGCCATCCTGGTGCGGGGGGAACCGGCTCCGGGTGCCTGTTTGCGGCTGGGCTTCAATATTCTCCAGGCCGCCGGCAGCCGAATTTTCAAGACCGACTACGTGGCCTGTCCCTCCTGCGGCCGGACGCTGTTCGATCTGCAGAGCACCACGGCCAAAATCAAGGCGGCCACGCAGCACCTGAAGGGTGTGAAAATCGCCGTGATGGGGTGCATCGTGAACGGCCCCGGGGAGATGGCGGATGCGGATTTTGGATATGTCGGAGGTGCTCCCGGCAAGATCAACCTGTACGTCGGGAAAAGTCCGGTGAAGTTCAACATCCCGGAGGCCGAGGCCGTTGACCGGCTGAAGGATCTGATTCGCGAGCACGGCAAGTGGGTCGATGCCCCGGCCACGCCGGTTACGGTCTAGAAATCCCCATCCCTGGACTTCTGCTTTTCGTTTACGTGAATGTGGACGTGAACGAAACGCCTTGGCTTTGCGGATTCAGCCCTCTGCCGAAACATGACTTTTGATCTCCCCGTTCCCATTCACCTTCACGTCCACAAAAAGGTCCCGGGATGAGTTTTATCGCAGTAGCTGGAGTAAAGCCGCATGGGACTTGGGTCGGCGGTGAGAGAGGTCGTCGAGCAGGGAACGGGCGGAGCGGCGGGGGTCGTCCGCTCCCAGTTGTTTGAGCACCGCGCGCTCAAATCTCTCCACCAGTTTCCGGTGCGGTTCCTTCTCTTCCAGCCAGTCCAAAGCCAACCGAAGAAGGCCGTGCAGGGAATCGAGGTTGGAATCCGGTTCGGCGGACTGTTCAATGGTCTGGGCGAAATACGTGGCAGCGAGAATCCGGGCGTAGGATTGGCGCAGGCCTGAACGGGGACGGAAGACCCTGGCCTCCCGCAAGTGGTGAAGGCTCGTTCGGCGGGAAGGTTCCCAGCCGATTTCACACTCATGAAAAAGGTCGAGATGGCCCCGCATCGGGCTTCCGGGCTTGGCCGCCCCCTTGGCAAGGGTCCGGACAATCCCATGGCTCTGGGTCAGCCAGACCGCCAGCAGGCTGGTTTCCCCCTGGCGGCGAAGATGGAACAGAATCCCTTCATCCTGAAGCGGTTGGCTCAAGTCCCCAGCCTAGCAGAGGGGGCAAATGGGGAAGATAAGAGGGATGACTCAGGGGTGGGGAAAGTGTAGAAAGCGGGATGGCGACGGCACGGGAAACCACGGTTGAAAAAGAGGCCAGCCTGACGGGCATCTCCCTCCATAGCGGGGCCAAGGTGCGCCTGACGGTGAAGCCGGCGGCGGCCGGAACCGGTTACCAGTTCCGCCGGATGGATCTGGCGGATCAGCCGGTGATCCCCGCCTTTTTGGAAAAGGTGAAGCAGGTCGAGCGCGCCACCACGCTGGCCGAAGGCAGCGTCAAGGTCAGCACGGTGGAGCATCTGCTTTCCGCCCTGCGCGGGCTGGATATCGACAACGCCTTGATCGAGTTGGATGCCAACGAGCCGCCGATCGGGGATGGCAGTGCCTCACCGTTTCTCGATCTTCTCCACAAGGCGGGGCGCAGGGAACTCGATGCCCCCCGGGCCACGTTTGAGATCCGTGAGCCGGTCTGGGTGACCTCCCCCGATGGCGGCTATCTGGCCGCGCTCCCCCACGAGGGGTTCAAGGTTTCCTGCACCAACGCCAATCACACCGGGCACCACACCCAGTTTCTTTCCCTGGAGGTGAGCGAAAAAAACTACGCCCAGGACATCGGCCGGGCCCGCACCTTCGTATTTTACGAGGAGGTGGAGCCGCTCCTGAACAAAGGGCTGATCAAGGGCGGAAGCCTTGAGAATGCCATCGTGATCCGCGGGGAATCGGTGATGAGCAAGGAGCCACTCCGTTATCCCGACGAGTTCGTCCGGCACAAGATCCTCGACATCATCGGCGATCTCGCCCTGTTCCCGGTGCGGATCCGCGGCCATATTCTTGCGGCCAAACCCAGCCACGGACTGAATCTTCAATTCGCCAAAGCGCTCCTCAAGGCTTGGAAGGCGTATCAGTCCGCCCTGATGCCGGTGGAAAACATCCCGGTGGGCGAGCGGGCGCTGGACACCAACGATGTGATGAAGATTTTGCCGCACCGCTATCCCTTCCTGATGGTCGATCGGGTGTTGCGGTTTGAAGGCGACACCAAGGCGGTCGGATTAAAGACCGTCACCATCAACGAGCCTTTCTTTCAGGGGCATTTTCCCGGGCATCCGATTATGCCGGGCGTTCTGCAAATCGAGGCCATGGCCCAGGTGGCCAGCATCCTGCTTCTCCGCAACACGGAAAACGCCGGGAAACTCGGTTACTTTATGAGCGTGGATAAAGCCAAGTTCCGCAAACCGGTCGTGCCGGGGGACACGCTGATGATCCAAGTGGAACTGACCAAGGCCCGGGGCAAGATCGGCAAGGCTTCCGGCCAGTGTCTTGTCAACGGCGAGGTGGTCAGCGAAGCAGAGCTGATGTTTGCGGTCATGGATCNNCGGTTCATCCAACGGCGGTTGTCCATCCCAAGGCCAAGGTACCTTCCTCGGTCGAGGTCGGTCCCTACTGCGTGATCGGGGAGGGGGTGGAGCTGGGGGACGATTGCGTCCTCCGCCATCACGTCAATCTCGAGGGTCCCAGCCGCTTTGGAAAAAAGAATGTCTTTCATCCCTTTTGCTCGATCGGGGGACGAACCCAGGACCTCAAGTACAAGGGTGAGCCCACGTATCTGGAGGTGGGGGACGAAAACGATTTTCGGGAATTCGTCACCGTCAACCGGGGAACCAGTCCGGAGGAGAAAACCATCATCGGCAGCCGGAACCACTTCCTGGCCTACGCCCACGTGGCCCACAACTGCATCGTCGGCAACGACTGTATTTTTTCCAACAATGGGACCTTGGCCGGTCATGTCACCGTTGGGGACTTCGCGGTGATCGGGGGGCTTTCCGCGGTGCATCAGTTCTGCCGGATTGGCCGGCATGCGATGCTCGGCGGCTGCACCAAGGTGGTGCAGGACGTGCCGCCCTACATGATTGCCGATGGAAATCCGGCGGTNNGCCCTCAAGGTGTTGCTGAACCCCAAATACAATCTTTCCCAGGCGCGGGAGTATTTGACGGAAAAGGGGCCGAAAACGGCCGAGGTTGCGGAATTGTTGGAATTTTTAAAGACGTCGGAACGCGGCGTGGTGCTGAGGTAGATTACTTCGCGTTCACAATTTCGATCTTGGCCGGGTCCGCGTTCCCGGCTCCCACGAGGGCGGCGCCGGCGATGTGGGGGACGTTGCCGATCCTCGGGATCGGGGGAACCCCCGGGCCGGGGTTGGCGCGAAGCTTTTCGAAACGATCCAAGGCCATGGCATCGAGGGCCACGGGGTCTTTCGAGGCGAGGAGGATGCCGGGTGCGGTGGCATAGTTGGCATCAAAAGAGCGGTTGCCGGCAAATTTCACGATCAACCCGTCGGAAATATGGAGCACCGTTTTCGGTTTCAGCGGATCGCTCGTGAGGATTTCCCCGATGGAGGTGTCCTGATCGGCGTTGGGTTTCATCAGGCG
>DFCD01000053.1:5067-6717 GCA_002366885.1 Verrucomicrobia bacterium UBA3063 | reverse complement strand
GTTCAGGCCGGTTTGGGAGCAAGTGGCACGGCGGGCGGGCGGCTTTTCCAAGCCGACTCCTGAAACGACAACACCTTGCGAATGCCCTCCTCGGCGAGGCTGAGTAACTGTTCAAAATCCTGACGGGTGAAATCATGCTCTTCTCCGCCCGCCTGAACCTCCACCAGACGACCGGTCCCGGTCATGACCACGTTCATATCCACCTCGGCGTCCCGATCCTCCGGATAGTCGAGATCCAGGAACGGTGTCCCTTGGACAAGACCTACGCTGATCGCAGCAACAGGCGCGCGGAGGGGGTCGGCGGTGATTCTCCCCGCGCCTTGCAGACGTTCAATGGCCCGCCGGAGGGCCAGACAGGCTCCGGAGATGGCAGTGGTGCGAGTACCTCCGTCCGCGGCCAAGACATCACAGTCCACCCAAAGACTCCGCGGTCCCAAGGCCTCAAGATCGGTCACGGCGCGGAGACTTCGGCCAAGCAGGCGTTGGATTTCCGTGGAGCGCCCATCGACCTTTCCGCGGGCGGAATCGCGCGGCTTCCGGTCATGGGTCGAGGCCGGGAGCATGGAATATTCGGCGGTAAGCCAGCCTCCGCTGACGCTTTGATCCTTCATCCAGCGGGGCACGGATTCATCCACCGAGACGGTGCAGATCACCTCGGTTTTGCCGCAACGGAGCAAAACGGAACCGGCGGCATTGGCGGCGATGTCCCACTGGCAAGAGAGTGGCCGCAGTTCCTTGGGGGAACGGCCGTGGGCTCGGGAACTCATCGGGAAAGATCCTCGGCGGCCCGGACGGTGTTGGAAAGCAGGAGAGCGATGGTCATGGGTCCGACCCCGCCGGGATTCGGCGTGATGGATCCGGCCACGCTTTTCACCGAATCGAAATCAACATCCCCCACCAAGCGGTAGCCCCGCGGGTGGGCCGGGTCCGTCAGGCGGTTGACGCCGACATCGATGACCGTGGCCCCAGGTTTCACATGATCTTTTTTGAGAAAGAGGGGGCGACCCAAGGCTCCGATCAGAATATCGGCCTGACGGGTCAAGGAGGGCAAGTTTACGGTGCGGGAGTGGGCCAACGTGACGGTGCAGTCGGCTCCGGGGGCCTTGCGGGCCAGCAACAGGGCGAGCGGTCGTCCGACGATCTGGCCCCGGCCCACGATGACGGCGTGTTGCCCGGCGGTGGGAATTTCCCCGAGGCGCAGGATTTCCAGAATGCCAGCGGGGGTGCAGGGAAGGAATCCGGACGGATCGCCGAGCAGGAGTTTTCCAAAATTGAGAGGGTGGAAGCCGTCGACGTCCTTGGCGGGGGAGACCCGTGCGTAAACAACGTCGTTGGGGAGGGTGGAGGGAAGCGGGGCCTGAATCAGGATGCCGTGGACCTTGGGATCGGCGTTGAGAGCATCGATTTCCTTGAGGAGGGCGGCAAGAGGCGTGGTTTCCGGGAGAACGAGGGTCCGGCTGGCGATACCCACCTCCTGGGCGCGCTTTTCCTTCCGCGAGACGTAAGCCCGGGAGGCGGGATCCTCGCCGACGCGGATGAAGACGAGTCCCGGGGTGATGCCGCGTGACTTGAGCTGTTCGACGCGGCCGGCGGTTTCCCGGTGGGTACGGGCCGCAAAAGCTTCCCCATCGAGGATCCGTGCAGACATGG
>DFCD01000053.1:0-4973 GCA_002366885.1 Verrucomicrobia bacterium UBA3063 | reverse complement strand
AGGGAGAGGGTTTGGCGAAACCACTCCTGGGCATCCGGATCACCGTGAACCAGGAACAGCTTTTTTGGGCGGGCCTCCTCGCAAATCCAGTCGACCAGATCCTCGCGGTTGGCGTGGGCGGAGAGGTCGAAATGACGAACCTCACAACGGACGGGAAGAGGGCCGTGCGGATCGGCCCAGTCGACGGAACCGCCCCGGCCGGCGGCGCGGAGCAGACCGGCGGGGGAGCTGGGCTCGGTGTAGCCGACAAAAAAGATGGCGTCGTTTTCCCGCGGAAAGAAAAGCCGCGCGAGGGTGTGGCTGGTGGTGCGGGGGGTCATCATGCCGGAGCTGACGAGGTAGATTTGGCCAGATTTCGGGCGAAGGTTGGCGAGGCGCCGGGGATCGAAGGTTTCCGGGCGAACCTCGGGGATGATCTTGAAGCCGGCGTGCTGCCGTGGGGCGAGGGAGCGCTGCCGGTCGTACACTTCGGTGAGCACGCGGCCGAGTCCGCCGATGTAGATGGTGGTCGGGGGAAGGCGGCCATCCTGCCGGGCGTGGTGCAGAAGCGTGAGCATCTCCTGGGTCTTTCCCAGCGCAAAGACGGGCATGAGGACAGCGCCGCCCCGGGCGAAGGTCTGCCGGATGGCTTCCAAAAGATCGCTTTCCAGGGAGTCGCGGGTCTGGCCGGAGGGGGTGGGTTGGGTGCCGCGGGTTGTCTCCATGATCACCGTATCCCAAGGGCCGGCAGGAGGACGGCAGGGGAGCATAAGAGTTTGGCGGGCGAGGTTAAGATCGCCGGTATACAGGGCCCTGCGGCCTTCGCAGCGGATTTCGATCAGGGTGGAGCCGAGGACATGGCCGGCATCGTGAAGAACAAACTTGAATTCCGAACCGTCGAGTTGGAACGGACGCTGGAGCGGGACGGTTTCCCAGGCCACCACGCAGTCATCCACCCCGCGGTGCGTGTAGAGGGGATAATCCTGCTGGAGGGTTTCCTTTCTTTGCCGGGTCATAACGTTGACGGAGTTATGGAGGAGCGGTTCGGCGAGAGCCGCCGTGGCGGAGGTCATCCACACCTTGGCGCCGGGGCAGGCCCGGGTGACCAGGGGCATGGCCCCGACGTGATCGTGATGGGCGTGGGAAAGGATGACCGCCTCCAAATCCTTTGGCAGGGCCTCGAGGAATGGGGTGGCTGCCCATCCCTCGACCCTCGGATGCATTCCGGCATCGAGCAGGACCGAGGCCGAACCGGACCGGAGGAGGTAGGAGTTGGCCCCGATTTCCGGAGCACGAGTCAGGTTGGTGAGGGTTGTCATCGACGGCGGAGCGGAGACCGCAACCGCCGGCTTAGAACTGACCCCGGAGCAGCTGGACGACCTCCCGCGGGAGTTCGTTGCCGGGCAGGGAGGCGCGGCTCACCAACCAATCACGCCCGAGCTGGCTGCGCCGCTGATTCAGCAGTTGCACCTCGATTTTTGGAAGCTGGGCGGTGGCGACGTCGGCGGGAACCGGTGCACGTTGGGCGAGGTAGACCGCCAAACCGCCGGTTTCGTTACGGACGAAGGGACTGACGTGGTTGGGCTCAAGCTGGGTCACGATTTGGCGGATCCGGTCGGCATCCGGAAAGGTCAGCGGCTTGCTGTCGGCCGGGGCAAAGGTGGGAACCTTGGTGCTGGTGAGGCCGGCGGCCTTCACGATGTCGTCCCACTTTTTTCCCTGAGCCAGCTCTGTCTTGGCCCGTTCGAGGAAGCCGCGGGAGATTTGGTCGGCCATCTGGAGGCGAGCCTGTTCCTGCCAGCGGGTCTTCACGTCCGTCATCGCTTCTGCGAGCGGGCGAAGGCGTCCCGGCTGCAGGTCCTTCAAGTGAAGAACGATGAAACCGTTCTTGGTGGGGAGGAAATCGCTGATCGGCTCGTCGGGGGTCAAACGGAGGGCGGCGGCGGTCAGACGAGGATCGGTTTCCCCTGGAAACGGGGTATCCGATACGGTGAACGAACCGGTGGTTTTGATGGCCAGCTTCGCGTCAGCAGCCTTGGCGCCGAAGGCGGGACGGGTCTGTCCTTCCGGAAGGTTGAAGAACTGTGAGGTGAAGGCAAAAGCCGCTTCGCCCGCCTTTTTGCGGGATTCATCATCCGTCCCAACCGCCGGGAATTCAACGTAGTCCACCGAGCAGCGCGTGGGAATGGCAAAGGCCTGTTCGTTGGCTTTGTGAAAAGATTCCAAATCCTGGGTGGTGGGCTCGGGTGGCGTCAGCTTGGAAGCTTCCCAACGCACGACCTGCGCCTCGACGGGGCCAAACAACCTCTGCAGGCGGGTTTCAGCTTCCCCCGGAAAGACAGCCGCGGTGGAACTCAGGGCGGTGAGAAGCTGGCGGGTGCGCACCTCGTCCAAGATCGCCTCGTTGAAGCGTTCCCCGGTGAACCCCTGCGGGGATAGAAAGTTGGAGGAAAATTTCTGGAAAAGTTCGGGATCATATTTGCCTTCTTTGATAAAAAGGGGATTGGAGCGGATCGATTCGAGAAGCTGGCTGGGTTGGGGGTCAAGGCCGGCGTCCTGGGCGGCCTGGTTCTGGAGAAGGCGAATCCAGGTCTGGATGGCAAGAAACCGGTCGTTGTCCGAGGGGATGCGGCCGGTTTCCAAGGTGGTTTCCAATAAAGTCTGGCGCTGGGCGGCCACCATGTCGTTGAGGGTGAGGGTGCGGTTCCCAAGGCGACCCATCTTTCCGGAAGCAGGGTCGATCCCTCCGTGGGGTGTCCAGTTGCCGAAGAAAATGAAAGAAATGGCGATGACGGCCAAAAGGATCAGGAGCAGGCCTTTTAACTTGTCGTGCAGGTACGTGATCATGGAAGGTTTTTGGCTTGTCGGGGGGGGAGGAGGAAAGACCAAAATCCCCTTATGTCGTGGCGATGGATCCCGCTTTGGTTGCTTTTCCTGGTTCCGGGTTGGGCGCAGGACCAGCTACGGCTCAAGAGCGGGGAGGTGAAATCCGGAACCGCCGTGAAATTTGACCCGACCACCCAGTCCTTGACGTTCAAATTTGACCAAGGAACCCTCAATTACGCCCAAGGGGACATCGCCGATGTCATCCTGAAGGAGCGGCCCGGGGTGGCGGAGGGAAGAAAGGCCCTGGAGGAGGGAAGGATGGAGGAGGTGGTCACCAAGTGGCAGGAGCCGGTCAATCAGTACTTGGGCGTCGACAATCCTTGGGTCTTGGAGTGTGCCGGCGGCCTCGGGCAAGCCTATCTGACCTTGGGCAAAGTGGCGGATGCGGAGTCTCTCTATGGAAAGATGAAGCAATTTTATCCCTCGGGACCGGCGGCCCTGCGCGCGGAGGTCGGATTAGCGGTGGCCACATCCGGCAAGGATGCGGGCGGGCTTTTGGCCAAACTGCAGGGATTGGAGGGACAGCTTAAGGAAAGCCTTCGCCCTTTGCGGGGTGACCGTGAAGCGTTGGCGGAATTTTATTTTGCCCGTGGGGAAGCCTACGAAAAAAAGGGGGATGGCAAGAAAGCCCTCGAGGATTACCTCCGGGTGAGCGTTCTTTATCCTGAGCCGCCCTCCTTGGGGCAGCGTTCCGCCAAGAAGGCGGACGCCCTGCGTCAGGCAAACAAAGACCTCGTCACCGACTAGGCTGCCCCCTAGATAAATTTCATGAAATCGATCCGGCGTTTTCTGCTTTTGATTTCCTTGGTTCCCCGGTCTTTGATGGCGGCGGAAGGTGCCGCTCCCGGGGCGCACGGAGACACCTTCATGGATCTGTTCCTGATGTCCGGCCCGGTGGGTTGGATTTTGCTGGTGGCCTCCGTCCTGATCATGGCGTTTGCGATCGAGGCTGTGATCAAGATCCGGATGGGACGCCTGGCTCCGCCGGCCGTTTACGCCCAGCTGAAAGATGCTTTTGTTTCCGGCAACTATCCCCAGGCGTTCCAAATCTGCGTGGCGAACCCCTGTTACATGGGCCGGATTGTCCAGGCAGGAATCGAGCGTTTGGGCCGGGGACGCGAATCGGCCGAGAAGGCCATGGGCGAGGTGACAGCCAAGGAAATCAACGATCTCAAATCCAACATCAACTATTTGTCCGTGATCGGGGTGGTCAGCCCCATGGTGGGGTTGACGGGAACGGTCATCGGGATGATGAAGGCCTTCAAAACCCTCGGCTCCTCCGGGGCGGCCGACCCCAGCAAGTTGTCCGCGAACATTTCCGAAGTTCTTTTCGCCACCGCCTTCGGACTCTTCGTCGCGATTCCGGGATTCGTCCTCTACTACGTTTTTCGGAACCGGGTTCAAACTGTCACGGTGGCCGTGGACCAGCAAGTGGGCCACCTTTTCGACGCGGTGCCTTTCGAACAGTTGACCGGATACCGCGTGCAGGATTATCTCGGCGAAAGCGCCGGAGCCCCGGCGGCTTCGGCCTAACGTTTCCCGGCCATGGCCGGTCACGGCAAAAAGTTCAGCATTCACGCCTCCGGGGGCGAGGAGGAGCCGGAATTTCAGGTGGCTCCCATGGTCGACGTGTTGCTGGTCTTGCTGATGTTTTTCACGGCCACGACGACCACCGAGGTGAAAAGCCAAATGGCCGATCTCACCTTGCCGGATGCCCAAGAGGCCAAGGACCGGGAAAAGGGGCAGGGTCAATTTCTGATCAACATCAACAAGTTTGGCGGGGTGGAAGCTCAGGGGCAGAGAGAGCTGGGCGAAGCCGCCTTGGCCAACCTGATTCGGCAGGATTATTCGAATGTAAAGAAGCTGGACCCGAACGCCAGCTATCGGGTGCTTGTTCGTGCCGACAAAGACCTCGGCTGGGACAAGACGAAGGTGGTGTTGAAGGCGGCCGCGGCGGCCGGCGTGGGCAACGTGGTCTTTGCCACGACCAAGGGGGGGAAGGGGTAGGGTATGGCCGGCGGCGGAGGAGGTGGAGAGGGGGAATTCGGCCTGCAGATCGCGCCGATGCTCGACGTGATGTTTGTGTTGCTGATGTTTTTCATGGTGAT
>DFCD01000024.1 GCA_002366885.1 Verrucomicrobia bacterium UBA3063 | reverse complement strand
GAGACGATGGAGGAGGTGGTGGTGCGGTTGGCGCGGGCGGCGGGGGTGAAGCTGGCGACGGCGGAGTCGTGTACGGGGGGGCTGGTGGCGAGCCGGATCACGGATGTGCCGGGGGCATCGGAGGTGTTTCTGGGCGGATGGGTGACCTATGGGAACGAGGCGAAGGTGCGGGAGCTGGGGGTGAGGGAGGAGAGCCTGGCCAAATCCGGGGCGGTGAGCGCGTTAGTGGCGGGGGAGATGGCGGAGGGCGCGAGGAAACGGGCGGGGGCGGACTGGGCGGTTTCGGTGACCGGGATTGCGGGGCCGGGTGGGGGAAGTCCGGGCAAGCCGGTGGGATTGGTCTATCTGGGGATCGCGGGGACTGGGGGCGTGGAAACTGTTGAGAAGAAGTTGGTGCCGGAGCGGAAAACCTTCAAGGGGATGGCTTCCCAGGCTGCTTTGGACCTGCTACGAAGAAAAATTCCAAAAAGAGCGCATCCTTTTCCCAAAACGGAGGTTTAGATTCTTATGGCAACAAAAACGGCAGAAAAAAACGAGAAGGCGGAAGGATCGAAATCCGCGGAACGGCGCAATCTGGACCTGGCCCTGCAGTCGATCGTCAAGGCCTATGGGGACAACGCAATCATGCGTTTGGGAGATGCCAGCGCGAGGCTGAAGATCGATGTCATCCCCACGGGTTGTTTTTCCATTGATACGGCCTTGGGGACGGGTGGGTTCCCGCGGGGGCGGATCGTGGAGATTTTCGGGCCGGAATCGTCCGGCAAGACGACGCTGACATTGACGGCGATCGCCAACGCCCAGAAGCGGGGCGGGACGGCCGCCTTCATCGACGTAGAGCACGCCCTGGATCCCGTTTACGCGAAGAAGCTGGGGGTGAACATGGATGAGCTGCTCGTTTCCCAGCCTGACTCCGGTGAGGAGGCGCTGAACATCGCTGAGACGCTGATCCGCTCCAACGCCCTGGACGTGGTGGTGGTGGACAGCGTGGCGGCGCTGGTGACGAAGCATGAACTCGAGGGGCAGATCGGGGACGCGACGGTGGGGGCGCAGGCGCGGCTGATGAGCAGTGCGATGCGGAAGCTGACGGCGCTGATCAGCCGGGCGCGGACGGTGTGCATCTTCACCAACCAGATCCGGGAAAAAATCGGGGTGATGTTCGGGAACCCGGAGACGACGCCGGGCGGTCGGGCGCTGAAGTTCTTTGCCAGCGTTCGGGTGGACATCCGCCGGATCAACGCGATCAAGATCCCGGACGGCACGGTGATCGGAAACCGCACGCGGGTGAAGATCGTGAAGAACAAGGTGGCGCCGCCCTTCACGGAGGCGGAGTTCGACATTCTTTATAACGAGGGCATTTCGCGTGAGGGGTCGCTGATCGACGCCGCCATCGAGCACAATGTGGTGGAGAAGAAAGGGGCCTGGATCGCCTACGAGGGCAAGCAGTTGGCCCAGGGGCGGGATGCGGCCAAAGAGGAGCTCAAGAAGGACCCGGCGCTCTATGCCCGGATTGAAAAGGGACTGCAGGCGAAGCTGTCGGGCAAGCCTGCGGAGAGCTCGGAAACGGTCGTGGTGGCGGGGAAGAAGTAGGGATTAGGAACACCCAACCGATCTGCTTCTCGTTTACGTTTACGGTTATGTTTACGAGGTTTACAGGTTTGGTATCCAAGGGCCTTTAGGGAAGCAGGCTTCTGCGTCCAATCCGGTCCCAGAGCTTTGGGCCCGACAGGGCCGTACGAGCCGGAAGCTACGCAGCGTCGACTTGGACGTTGAACTGGAAGGAGCTGTCGTCTCCGCCGAGAACGATTTTGTTGATCCCGGGCTTGAGGGGAAGAACCATGTGCTCCGCCTCCGTGCCGATGGCGTGACCGTTGAGGATGGTGCCGAGGGTGCTACCGCGGTCCCGCACGACAAGCTCCGCCCCGATCCGCTCGATGGCGCAGTGATTGCGGGAAATCTGGTAGGGGTACTGGTCGCGGAGGGCGAGGTCGTTGGCGGAAAGGATATCGGCCCCCTCGCCGGCCTGACGGCGACCGATCCGAAAGGGGAGGCGGTCGATAGACACCGTTTCCGGGGCGCCCGCCGTGCGGGTTTCCTTGTTTGCGGGGCTCAGAATGATTTTGGGTAGAGGGCTTGGTTCCGCGTGGGGAATGGCGATCCCATGCTGGAGCAGTTGGTGAACTTCGGCGGTCGGGACTTTGCGTCCTTCCAGTTCCCGGCGAAGGAGTTCGTTGGTGTTGCGGAGGCGCTCAAAAAAGGAGGATAAAAACGGGGCGAGGGCGCTGGGGTCGGAGAGAAAGAGGTCGTTAAATTCCTCCACATTCATGATCTGCAGCCGGGTCGGTTCCAGGGCTCGCGCCGAGGCGGATCTTGGTTTGTCATCGAGCAGGGCCATTTCCCCGAAAATGTCCCCCGGGACCAGGTGCCCGAGGGTGACTTTATTCTGCCCGCCGACCCGCATGAAGATCTCGATGCGGCCCTCGAGGATGCGGAAGGCCTCGGATCCCGCATCGCCCTCGCGAAAAATCTCGGTTCCCTGCTCGAAGAATTTTTCCCGCATCAAGGTTAAGGGTGAACCCGCCGCCGGAAGGGGTCAAGAGGCGGAGGCGGGGGGGTGTGGAAAGTTTTTGTATCGGAGACGGCGGGGACGGGGGTTAGCATGGGGGGCATGATTCAGGGAGGGGATCGCGGCTTCTTGTTCCGCTCGCTGGGGACGGCTCTTTTGGTGATGTCTGCCTGGCGGCTCGCCGGAGCCGGGGGCGTTTTGGCCGGCGGGGACCAGCTTTTGGCAAATCGCCAGGAAATGATCTCCCTGGCCCCGTGGATCCTGCTGGGGCTTTTTTTTCTCCGGGGTCCGCTGCCGGCTAAAAAAAGTGCGCCGCGGGTGGTGGGGTTTCAGTTCCTCAATTTGGGCTTTCTCCTGGCGGCGGTTCTTTACGGTTTGGCGGCGGTGCCCGTGAAAACCTCCTCCCTGCCCGGGGAGGAGAAGGAGCCGGTGGCGGTGGAATCGGAGTGGCTGGTTCGGGATCGCATCCGGGAGATTAACCTGAAAATGGAGGAGATGGAGAGGGAATCCAGCGAAGCCGTCCCCGCGAAGGAAACGGCGGCGGAGCAGCGTCGCGAGGAGAGCCGGCGCCAACTGCTCGCGGAGCAGATGGAAAAACTGCGGCTGGAGCGCGGGCGTCTAACGGAGGAACTCAGTCGCCGGGGCAAGGCCTTTGAGCAAAGGAAGGAGCAGGAACGGGAGGAGTACCGGGCCCACCTGGCGCGGGCGCAGGCCGGGGTGGGCGTTGTTGCGGCCATCCTTGTCCTGATGGGGTTGCACGGGTTGGCTGCGGGATTTCTGTTCCGTGACGGCGGACCCGTCCCGGGCGGATTTCCGGTGGTTTCCGTTGGATCGGGGAAAATCGAAAAATCCGTCCCCGGGGCCCTGCGTCCGAAGCGTAGCCTGAATTAGGGGTCGTGTTTCCCGGCCTAGAGAAGGTTCCGCAGGTCCCGGAAGGCAAAACTCGCGTCATGGCCCGGTTGACCGGGCGCTGCCGGTTCATCGAGGTGAACGTAGACCAGGCGTGAGCCGAGGCATGGGAAGGCCAGGCGCGAGGCAACCGCCAGACGGCCCGAGGCAAGAATGGCCAGCCGCATATGGGAGGCGTAGAGGAGGGGTTGGGCGAGGTCGTGCAGATCGCTGATTTTCCGGGCAAGGCCGACGATCTTGTAGACTTGGGCGCGCGTCCGGCGGAATTCGTACAGCAGGCGTTTGAGCCTCAGGGGGGTAAGTTTTCTTTTCAGGGAGTGGGAGGAAAGGATCAGGTCCTTGCGTGCCCGCCGCACGGCGTGGAGAACTCTCCTAAGCCGGGGAAGGTTGCTCAGTTCGAGGTCAACGGCGTCCGCAAAGGGAAGAAAGGCCAGAAAGAAAAGAACCCTTTGGCGGGATTTCCAGTTGAAGTCGCCTCCTTCCTCCCGTGTCCGGAGGGTGAGAAGGGCGGGAATCCTTTTTTTTGCCAAGGCCTCCTGGATCTTCTGTGGGTTGACCCCCCGCTGGAGCAGGCGATCCAAACGAATCTCGACAAAATCGATGCCCGGAGGGGGGTCGGTCAGGCAGGACAACCCATTTTCCGAGGAGACAGTGCCCACAAGAAGAGGGGTGTTTTTCCAGGGGATGGATTTTCTGGTTGGCGGATGCACGATTCCTTTGATGTCGGCGGCGGTCGGATTTTTCTTCGAACCCAGTTTTTGGGTTTGCCGTCTCTCTATAAAGCTTAAATTTTGCACAAATTAAAAATTAGCATAAATGTCCCCTTAAGGATACTTTTTGCCAGAATAATGCCCAACTACCGATGAATAAGTGCTAAGTCATTAGAAGTAAATTCTTTAAAAGAACCAGAATTCGTTGAAAGGTTTTTCTGATGGATAACATAATCTTAAAAGACTTGGCGATTTTTGACTGGAATTTGGGAGAGTAGAAAGGGCTGATAATTTCGGGGATTTGGGGAAAGTTAGCCTTGGGATTTGTTGGGCCGCAGAGGGTTTGGCATCGGGAAAGCAGGTTTTGAGGATTGACGGCTAGGTTTTTATCAAGGAGAGTTACTTTTTACATATTTATGTTGGATAAGCTTTTTCCCTTTCTAGAAAACGACATGGGTGTCGATTTGGGCACGGCAAATACCTTGGTGTTTGTCCGGGGCAAAGGGGTTGTGCTCAGGGAGCCTTCGGTTGTTGCCATGGATCAGGCAACCAGAAGGGTTCTGGCGGTTGGGGATGAGGCCAAAAGGATGTTGGGCCGTACCCCCGGTTCGATTGTTGCGGTTCGTCCCCTCAAGGACGGCGTGATCAGCGACTTTGAGGTGACCGAGGCCATGTTGAAATGTTTCATTGAAAAGGCCACCAAGCGCCAGAATCGCTGGCGTCCCCGCCCCAGGTTGGTGATCGCGGTGCCCTCAGGGATCACCGAAGTGGAAAGGCGCGCGGTCTGCGAGTCCGCCGCCCACGCGGGAGCACGCAGTGTCCGCCTGATTGAGGAACCCTTGGCGGCGGCGATCGGCGTGGGCCTGCCGGTTCAGGATGCCTCGGGCAATATGATCATTGATATCGGCGGCGGGACGACGGAAATGGCGATCATCTCCCTGGGGGGGATCGTTTTCAGCCGGAGCGTGCGCGTGGCGGGGGATGAGCTGGATGAAGCGATCATGAATTACCTCAAGCGCGCCTATAACCTGATGATCGGGGAGCGCACGGCCGAGGACATTAAGATCAAGATCGGCTCGGTGTATCCGATGGAAAAGGAAACCTCCATGGAGGTGCGCGGAAGGGACCTGGTGGCCGGCCTGCCCAAGACCCTCACGATCACCTCCCAGGAGGTCCGCGAGGCGCTTCTCGAGCCCATCCAGATCATCCTGGAGAGCGTCCGGTTAACCCTGGAGCGTTGTCCTCCCGAACTTTCCAGCGACCTGGTGGAGCGTGGCGTGGTTCTCGCCGGAGGCGGGGCCCTTCTCCGCGGGCTGGATCGGCTTTTGAGCGAGGAAACCGGCCTGCCCATCCATGTGGCCGAGGATCCGCTGAGTGCGGTGGTGGAGGGAACCGGCAAGGTCCTCGATGAATTGGAGTTTTTGACGAAGCTGACCATGGCGGACGGACGGGGTTGACCCGTCTTTCCCCGGCAGCCGACGTCCCTTTCTCCCGCCCCGCCCCATGGCCCGCATCCGCCTACTGTTAGGTTCCGCGCTGTTGCTGATGGCCGTGGTCGGCGTGGTTTTTTTTGCGCCCGTGACCAACCGATGGACGGAGCACATCACCGTGGAGACGATTTCCCCCTTTGCCCGGGCGTGGGCGGGCATCCGTGAGCGGTGGGGGGATTTCCGGCAGAGCCTTCGCCAGTACGACGCGCTGGAGGAGGAGAACCGGAATTTGCGCGCGGAGAACGTCCGGCTTCAGGCGGAAATCCGCCAAATGGACTACCTTCGCACGGAGAACGACCGCTTCCGCGAAATGCTCGCTTTCCGCGACCAGCAGTCCTACCGGCTGCTGGCCTGCCGGGTGGTGGAAAGGGATCCTTCGAACTGGTGGAATTCCGTGCTGGTCGACCGTGGTTGGAAGGACGATCCCAACCTTGCCCCCGACCAACCGGTGTTGACTCCCCGTGGCGTGGTTGGGAAGACCGGCACGGTGGGGCGTTCCACCACGCGGGTCATGCTCATTTCCGATGAGAACTGCAAGGTCAGCGTCCTGGCGGAAGGGTCTGGAGCCCGCGGCATCCTGATGGGGGACACTCCCCTAAACGGAGGGCAGCCGATCTGCCGGATGACATTTGTGACCCGCGACAGCAAGTTTGACGTCGGGCAACGCGTCCTCACCACCGGATTGGGAGGAACCTTTCCGCCCAACCTCCTGGTAGGCACGGTGAGCGACGCCCCGCCGCGAACCAACCAGAAAAACTCGGGGCTTTACCGCGAGGGAACGGTGATCCCGGCCACCGATCTGAACGATCTGAGGGAACTTTTTGTGCTCACCGGGGCCGCTCCCGCAAAAAAATGAACTCTGTCTTTGCCCGCCTCCTTCTTCTGGCCCTGGCCGTGTGGCTGCTGCGGGCTGTCGGCCCGGAAACCTGGGGCTCCTGGGCGTTGGCCACAAATCTTCTGGCGGCGGTCACCATCCAGGCCGGTTTGGCGCTGGGGGGTGTGCGTTTGGCTGGATGGTCGCTGCTGACGGGATTTTTCTGGGATTTCACCACCTTTTCTCCCCTCGGGCACCATGTGCTGGTGGTCGGTGCGGTTGGCCTGCTGGTGCATTCCCAGCGGGGCTGGTGGAAAGGGGCTTCCGCGGGGGAGCAGGCCGCGGGATCCGTGCTCGCGGCGGTGGCTTTTTTTGTTTTGGATCATCTTTTCCACGAGATGGAGACCCGGGCGTGGAATTGGCCTTTCCCGCTGAGCGTGGCCATGATCCTCGCCGGGGTGGTCAACGGTCTCGCCGCCGTGCCGATGGGATGGTGGCTGGAAAGGGAGCATCGGCCGGTCATGTCTCCGCGCCGGCCCCGGAGGATTTCCTGATGCTCCTTGCCCGGCCCACCGCCAATATCCCCCGACGCCTTCAGGCCGCGATGGTTGTGGTTCTGGCGGCCGCCGCGATTCTCGTGCAGAGGCTCTTCGTGGTGCAGATTGTCGAGGGGGAAAAGCATGCCCAAAGCCTGCTGAATCAGACCACCATTCCCATCCTCCTGCCCCCGCCCCGCGGCCTGATCCTGGACCGCAACGGACTTCCCCTTGCGGAAAATGAGGCGCGGTACGACGTCGACCTTTATGTCCGGGAACTTTCCGGAAACTACGCGCGGGCCCACCATGGGCGTTTGCCGATGACCCTGGTGGAAGTCGGCACGGGGGAAAAGCGGCGCAAGCAGCGCCAGGTCGACATCGAGCGGATTGTCCAGGAAATGGCGGTGGAACCCCTCCGCAACCTTGGGATCGAGATCCAATACGACGTCGATGACCTTCGTCGGCATGCCCACCAGCGGCCGAACACCCCTTTCCAGCTGGCGACCAAGATCGACTTCGCCACGCTTTCGCGGATGGCGGAGAGGGATCCGCGGATCCCCGGAATCAACGCCGCCGCCCGGCCGGTGCGTTGTTATCCCTATGGTGCGCTCGCGTCCCACGTGCTGGGGTTTGTCGGGGCCCCGGAGGAGCAAACCTTGGAGACCTTCCAGCCCGAGGTGGTGGGGAAGGAGGGGGTCGAACGAGGCTTCAATGCCGACCTGGAAGGTGTTCCCGGAGGAAAAATCCTGAAAAAAAACAACCTCGGTTTCATCATGGAGGAGCAGGGCTATCAGGCCCCGCAGGCCGGGAAGAGCGTCTATCTCACCTTGGATGCCCGGATCCAGGCGATTGTTGAGGGGGTGATGCGGAGGGTGGGGCGAGGGGCCTGTGTAGTCATGGATCCCCACAGCGGCGACATCCTCGCGATGGTTTCCGTTCCCAACTTTGACCCCAATGAATTTGTGCCGGGGTATTCCGGTCCTTCGGACGGATGGCGGCGGATCCTGACGGACGAGACCAAGCCCATGCTCAACCGTGCCATTGGCGCCTATGCCCCGGGATCCACTTTTAAGACCCTGACCGCGCTGGCCGCCCTGGAAAATCCGGCGGCGAATTTCACCCCGCAGACGGTGATTTCCAGCCCGGGCTCGGTCTACATTGGGGACCGCTGGTGGAAGGATTGGAATCCCGACGGCCAGGGTTCCATCGTCCTGAAGCGGGCCTTGGCGATGTCCTGCAACACCTTTTTCTACCAGTTGGGTGTGCGCACCGGGATCGACTCCATGACGGAGATGGGGAGAAGGATCGGCTTCGGGCAGCGGCTCCTGCTGGGGCCCGACGGGGAGCCACAATTGTCGGGGGAAGATCCCGGGACCATGCCGGGCAAAAAATGGATGGAGGACCGGATGGCGGACCGGAAGAAAAAATACAAGGAACACATCGAGGCTTGGGTGGCCGGCGGGCGGCAGGGGCCCCGGCCCACGGCTCCGGCGGTGGAAAGGTGGAGTGACGGTCATACCGCCAACACCTCGATCGGCCAGGGATACGTCCGCGTCACCCCGCTGCAGATGACGGTGATGATGTCGGCGGTTGCCAACGGTGGTTCCGTTTACGCCCCGCGCCTGGTGCAGGCTGTCGCGGTCTCTTCCGAGGGGGAGGTGCAACCCGTGAGGGAATTTCCCCGTGCGGTGAAGCGGGCGGATCTGGGGGTACGGCCGGAAAATCTCGAGGCGGTCCGGGAGGGGTTGCGGGCCGTTGTCACCGAGGGAACCGGGAAAAATGCGGCGGTGAAGGACATTGAGGTGGCGGGAAAAACCGGATCCGCCCAGTTCACCACGCGGATCGGCGGTGGACTGGTGAAGGACACCCGGACCTGGTTCACGGGATTCGCCCCGGCCAAGGATCCGCGATACGCGATCACCCTGATGGTGGAGGGCGGAAGTTCGGGGGGAACCACCTGCGCCCCGCTCGTCTCGGAGATCCTTTTCCATATCTTCGAAATGGACAAGGGGGTTCCCCCGGTGATGGCCTACCAGACCCCGGTGGTGGGGCATTTTCACGGGGTGACCGCATCGGACGGCTCCTATGTGCCTGGGGCGGGGGGTGCCGATGACACGGACGGGGATGGCGGGATTTTCGGCGGCATCTTCAACTGGTTTGATGAGGGCAACAACAGCGGCGGCGCCGGGCGGAACCTGCGGAGGAGCCGGTGATGAAGCGCGCTTCTCCGTGGCGGGGTTTTCACTGGCCGAGTTTTTTTCTGATGCTCGGGCTTTGCACCGTTGGCGTGCTGGTCATCTACAGCGCCACCCATAGCAGTGAGCAGGCGGATCTGAAAAACGCCTCCGTCCAGCAGGCGGCGTGGGTGGGGCTGGGGCTGGCTTTTTTCTTCGGCCTGGCCTTTTCCGATTACCACCGGTGGGTTTCCCAGGGATGGTTTTGGTTCGGGGGAGGGATCTTTCTTCTTCTGGCAGTGCTGATCTTCGGGCGGGAAGTGAACGGGGCCAAGAGCTGGATCCGGTTCGGTCCGGTGGGGTTCCAACCGGCGGAGGTGATGAAAATCGCCTTTCTGGTTGGGGCCACCGCCCTGCTGATGTCCTTCCGGGAGCGCATGGAGAAGTTCCGCACAGTCCTTGCCCTGGTCGGGCTCGCGCTGGTGCCGATTTTTCTCATCCTGAAACAGCCGGATCTCGGCTCGGCGGCGGTTTTTCTGCCCATGGCCTTCGGGCTTCTTTTTGCCGGGGGCGCCCGGTTGCGGTTTTTGCTGGTCCCGTTGGGGGCCGGGCTTGCCGGCGTCCTGGCGATTTACCTGTGGGTCGGGCATTTCGGAAAGGAAATCCCCTTCCTCAAGACTTACCAAAACAACCGTATCCGTACCTTTTTCGACCCCAATCTGGATCCGCTCGGCTCGGGATGGACCATCCGCCAGTCAATCATCGCCATCGGTTCCGGCGGCTTCTCCGGAAAGGGATTCCTGCGGGGCGACCAGAACCTCTACGGATTCCTGCCGAAAAACATCGCCTACAACGACTTTATTTTTTCGGTGTTGGGGGAGGAGTGGGGTTTTCTGGGCGGTGGACTGCTGATTCTTGGCCAGGCGGCCCTGTTGCTCTGCATCGCCTGGATTGGGATGCGCGCCCCCGATCTGGAGGGGAGACTGCTGGCCGGGGGAGTTCTCGGGATGCTCTTCACGCATTTTTTCATCAACGTGGGAATGACCATCAAGGTGGTGCCGATCACCGGCATTCCCCTTCCTTTTGTCAGCTATGGAGGAACCTTCCTGGCCGTGTGTATGGCCGCGATGGGGTTGATGCAAAGCATCTGGCGGCAAAGGCGTCTTGGCTGAGGCGCCGCCGCGGAAAGGAAACCAAAACACCATGATACTGGAAACCATCAAACGAATCCTCAGGGGCAAGCCCCGGGAGGAGCGGCGCAGCCTTCTCATTTCGGTCGAACCGCTGGAGAAGCGGGTTGCCCTGCTGGAGGGGGGCGTTGTCGAGGAGTTTTCGATCGAGCGTGAGGGGGACCGGAGCATTTCCGGGAACATTTACAAGGGACGGGTTCATAACGTGGAAGGATCCCTCAAGGCGCTTTTTGTGGACATCGGCCATGAAAAGAACGCCTTCCTCCATTTTTGGGACGCCGTGCCCGCGGCCATGGACGAACAGGTGGAGGCGGTCGAGCGGAAGGGAGGACGTGGCCGCAAGCCGCGCATCACCAGCAACGACATTCCGAAGCTTTATCCGGCAGGGGCGGAGGTGATCGTCCAGGTCAACAAGGGGCCAATCGGCACCAAGGGGGCCCGCGTGACCACCAACATCAGCCTTCCGGGACGCTATCTGGTGTTGATGCCTTTTGGGGAGATGAGCGGGGTTTCCCGCAAGATCGAGGATCCCCAGGAACGGGCCCGTCTCCGCAAGATCCTCCAGGAACTGGATATCCCGGACGGCATGGGCGTCATCCTGCGCACCAACGGGGAGGGCATGCAGGCCCGATATTTTGTCCGTGACCTCGCCCTGCTGCTGGAACAGTGGCGCCGTGTGGAGGAGGGGATGAAAACCAAAACCGCCCCGGCCGTGCTGCTGGAGGAGCCCGACCTGGTGGAACGTTCCGTGCGCGACTTTCTCACCGAGGAGGTGGATGAGGTGGTGGTGGACAACGAGGAGGCGGAGAAACGCGTCCGCGATCTGGTGGGGCTTATCTCCCAGCGCTCCCTGCGCAAGGTGAAGCGCCACCTCGCGGCGGAGCCGCTCTTTGAGGCCTACGGGGTCAACCGGCAGATCGAGAACGCCCTCCGCCGCCAGGTCTGGCTGAAGTCCGGTGCCTCCCTGGTGATCGACGAGACGGAGGCCCTTGTCTCGATTGACGTGAACACGGGCAAAACCCGCGGGGGCAAGGACCATGACGACACCATCCGCAAAACCAACCTGGAGGCCGCCGAGGAAATCGCCCGGCAACTCCGGCTGCGCAACCTGGGGGGGCTGATCGTCATCGATTTCATCGACATGCGTTCCCGCCGCGACCAGGCCGCAGTCTACGAGAAGTTCAAGGACTGTCTCCGGCGCGACCGCGCCCGCACCCACACCCTGCCCATTTCCGCTTTGGGGCTGCTGGAGATGACGCGGCAAAGGGTGCAGGAAAGCATCCGCCGCTCCGTTTCCATGGAATGCCCCTCCTGCCGCGGCAAGGGAATGGTCAAGTCCTACGAGACGATGAGCGTGGAGATCCAGAGGGAAATCAGCCGGGTTCTCCGCAAGCACCCGGAGGTGCACGAAATCAAGGTGGTCGTCCATCCGGGGGTTTTGCACCGGCTGCGCACGGAGGACGACGAATTGCTCGTCGAGCTTCAGCGGAGATGCGCCGGACAGTTCAGCTTCAAGACGGATCCCGGAGCCAACATTGAGGATTTCAAAATTCTCAATGCGGCCACCGACCAGCCGCTGGAGTGAGCGTGGAGGGCGGGCCTTTCGAGGCGGATTCCGGGGACGGGCCGGTCCGCAGCGCCGGGTTGCGGGCCGTTTTGGACAGGGCCGAGGCCGCCCTCGGGCCAGGAGTGGATTCCCCCGCGGTCCTCGACATGTACCGGGGATTCCTCCGCCTGGAGGAGGGGCGTTTGGAGGAACAGGCGCGGGCGGGGGTTCCCGGGTTGGATCTGGCCCACCGGCGGGCCCAGCTGATCACCGTCGTCCTGCAAAAGCTCTGGCGGAGGGCGGGTGGGGAGGCGGCGGTCGATGGCCTGGTGTTCGGGGCGGTGGGCGGTTTCGGGCGGCAGGAGATGAGCCCGGCCAGCGACGTTGACCTGGTTTTTCTGCAGGAAGGTACCACCAACCGCACGGCGGAGGAGGTGGTGAAACAGATCCTTTACGTCCTCTGGGATCTGGGAATGAAGGTGGGGCATGCCTGCCGGACCCTTCCGGAAACCATCAGTCGCGCGGAGGCCGATCCGATGATCAAGACCGCCCTGCTTGACGCCCGCCGGCTGACCGGATCTGTCCGTCTCTGGGAGGAATTCGAGCAGGAGTTCCGGCGGCGGAACGTCCTGCGGGGCGTGGAGGATTACCTTGCCTGGCGGCTGGAAAACCAGGCGGCCCGGCACGCCAAGGAAGGGGGCACGGTTTTTGTCCAAGAGCCCAACCTCAAGACGGGGGTGGGAGGCCTGCGCGATTTTCACAACCTGCGCTGGGTGGGGCGGATTTCCGGGGAGGGTGCGACCCTGGCAGAGCTGGTCAACCGGGGGTGGCTGGGGTCGGGCGAAGCCGCCCAGGCCGAAGCCGCGTTCGGGTTCCTCCTGACCCTCCGGGAGCGGCTGCATATCCTGCAGGGTGGTCCCGGAGACGTCCTCACCCTGCGTCTGCAGGGAGAACTGGCGGAGGCGATGGGCTATCCTCAGCCCAACATCCTCAGAAAAAGCGAAAGCCTGATGAGGGAAACCTATGGTCACCTCCGGCAGATTCACCTGACCTGCAACGCCGCCGCCACGCGGATCTGCCAGCAAAAAACCGGGCGTCCGCGCGGGATCTGGGCCTTCTTTTCCGGATGGAGCGGTGCCCGGCGTGCCAGGGACGGCTTTTTTCTGAGCGGTGCCGAACTCCGGGCGGAAAGCCCGGAGGTTTTCCGGCAGGATCCCCTGCGGATGATCCGTGTTTTCCGCATCCTGCAGGATCAGGGGTCCGTCCCCGGGGCGGAGTTATCCTCCCTGATCCGCGCCAACTTCCCCCTGTGCACGGAGGAATGGGCGAAGAGCCCCGAGGTCAGGGAAACCTTCCTCCATATTGTCCGGCAGAAGGGAAAGGTCGGGCGCATTCTGCGCTGGATGCATGAAGGGGGGGTGCTCGGCAGGATTCTTCCGGAATTCGCCCCGCTCACCTGTTTGGTGCAGCACGAGTTTTTTCACCGCTACACGGCGGATGAGCACACCCTGGTCTGTCTGGAGCAGCTGGACGCCATGCTGGATTCCAAGGAGCCGGATCTCCGGAAATACGGCGACCTGTACGCTCGCGTGGAGGTGCCGGAGATCCTCGCCCTTGCCGTTCTGTTGCACGACACCGGGAAGGCGGAGCTGACCCGTCACCACGAGGAAATCGGTGCGGTGTACGCCGCCCAGGTCGCCCGCCGCTTCGGTTTTCGGGGAAGGGAGCTGGCCTTGATGACCTTCCTGGTCGACCACCACATGACCCTGGGAGATTTTTCCCGGAAAAACCTCGAGGAACCCGAAACCATCCGGGCCTTTGCCCGCATTGTCCAGGATGAGGAGCGGCTCGACCTGCTGATGCTGATTTCGGCGGCCGATGTCCGCGCAGTCGCGGGGCGCAACAACTGGTCCAGCTGGAGGGAGCTCCTCGTCTGGGATCTATACGGGCGGACCCGGCGGATGCTCGCGGGGGAGGAGGAGTTTTTGCGCGCGGAGGAGGAGGAGCGGCGGGGTCGCGCCGCGCAGGCGGTGGCGGAACTTTCCGGGGAGTTCCCCCCGTCGGTTGTGGAGGAACATCTTGCGGGCATGGGCGGCTCCTATCTGCGGCAATGCCCCGCGGCGCTGATGGCCCGTCACATCCGGGCGGTGCACCGTTTTTTCGCGGACCGCCTCGGGAGCCAGGACGCGCTCCAGCCGTTGGTGGAGTGGCGGGACTGCCCCGAGGAGGGGCACACGGAGGTGATCGTAGTCACCTGGAACCGGGAAAGGCTCTTCAGCAAGATTGCGGGAAGCTTTGCGGTGGCCGGGGGCAACATTCTCAGCGCGGATATCTTTACCCGGTCGGACGACGTGGTGATCGACACTTTCCGCGTCTGCAACGAGCGGATGGAGCCCCTTAGCCATCGTGTCGACCGCGAAGCCTTCGAAAAAAACCTCACGGAATCCCTGCAGAGCACCGGGGATTTCCTGGGGGAAAAATTGTCGGGGCAGGGGCCGAGCATCTGGCAGCAGGCGATCGGGGAGGCGGAATTTCCCTCCAGCCTGCGGATCGATGCCGATAGCGAGCCCGGCCGGACCCTTCTCCATGTGCAGGCACCGGACCGGGTGGGCTTGCTGCATGCGCTCACCGGGGCGATTGCGGATGAAGGCATGCAGATCGGCGCGGCCCGCATCACCACGGAAAAGGGCGCAGCCCTGGACACCTTCAGCCTAGTGGACCCGGAGGATTGCGCCGTGACGGATCCCGCATGGGTGCAGCGCCTTCTCGGGCGCCTCAAGGGGGTGCTGATACGATGAGAGCTTTGCAGCTTCGCGTGGATCCGCGCCAACTGTTGAGCGGACCCGGGCTGTCGCGCCATATGGTGGCGACCGCCTGCCGCCTTTTTGGCGCCGAGAGGGGTGCGCTTTTCCTGCTGAATCCAAGCCGGCGGGATCTGGAGGTGGAAGCGGCCAAGGGCCTGACGAAACAGAACCGCAGTCGCCGCTGGAGGATCGGCCATGGGCTGGTCGGCTGGGTGGCCAGTCGCGGCGTGGCGGCCCGGGCGGACGTGAAAACGGGCCGGCCTTCGCTGGGGCGGGGGGGCAGCGAAATGGCTGCGCCGATCAGTGAGGGAGATAAACTGATCGGCGTGCTTGCGGTGGGCACCCGGCGGCAAAACTTTTTTTCGGAGGGGCAGGAAGCATTTCTGGCCAAACTGGCCCGGGACAGCGCCGGCTGGCTGGGGCTGGCGTGGCGGGTGGCGGGAACAAGGGAAGAGGGGGAAAAAGCGGCCGCTCTCTCCGAGGTGGGTGCGGCGGTGGGGGCCGAGGAAACCGTCCCGGCCATCCTGCAGCGGGTGGCCCGCGGGTCCCAGCGGCTCTGCGGTGCGCAAATCGCCTCGATTTTCCTGCTCGATCCTCAAACCCAGGAATTGCGCCTCGAGGTCTGTCTGGGTGCCTCGAAGAGGTATCGTCTCCAGCCTCCCCTTCCGGCGGCGGAGACCGTCCTCGGTTACGTGGTGCGCCGCCAGCGACCGTTCACCCTCGTTCGGGTGGAGGAAAATCCGCAGGATCTGCATACCGAGCGGATCCGCAGGGAGGGGCTCACTTCCCTGGCGGCGGTTCCCCTTGCGGATCCGCAGGGGTGTCTGGGGGTTCTCTGCGTGGCAACGCGCAACCTGAGGCGTTTTTCCGACGCGGAGATCCG
>DFCD01000157.1:16305-17032 GCA_002366885.1 Verrucomicrobia bacterium UBA3063 | reverse complement strand
GATCTCCAGTTCGCCCGCCGCGAGGTGGTCAACTTCTACTACAACTTCCATTCCTACCGTTACGTCGGGGAGGTCATGGTCATCCGCCTGCAACGCCAGATTCCGGCAGGCGCTCTGGTCCGTCTCAACGAGGATTTCACCGATATCCTCAAGCCCGATACCGTGATCACCACCTGCGCTCCCTACCCCGAGGAGGCCAACGAGCCCGAACTTACCTCCCTCGCCCGCCTCTGCGTCCCCTTCAACCGCAAAAGCCTTGGCCGCCTCCGCGCCCTCCTCGACCGCCTCAACCAGTTCTGATTCAGCCCCCCGATGCGGCCGCCATCGCCTGGGCGCGACGGATCTGCCACTTCGGCTTGGGTAACTCCAGTTCCCGCACCACCAGCTTGACCCGGTCCGGCCCCAGGACCGCCCGCAGCTTGCCGATCACCGCCAGGTCCGGCTGCACCCGCATCTGCGCTCCCGCCTCCAACAGGATTTTTTTGCCCTCCGCCATCACCTCCAGCCGGATGGCCACGTCACCCGGGCTCGCCGCCACGATCTCCTTCACCCGGGCCATCGCCTCCCCGGAGAGTTGCTCCGGACCGGGAGCCAGCTGAATGTGGCTGACCAGCTTGGCGACCGCACCCTCGAGGGTCTGGCATTCCAGCGTCCGCAAACGCACCCTTTCCTCCTCGTCGATGTGCACCGAGCCGCCGACCACCAGCGGGGCCCCCACCTTCAGGAA
>DFCD01000157.1:12612-16282 GCA_002366885.1 Verrucomicrobia bacterium UBA3063 | reverse complement strand
GTGAGACGCACCTCCATGGCCGTGAGCACACCGGCCAGGCGGATCGGCCGTCCGGTGGGAATTTCCTCCGGCTCCCCCAGGTTTGCCGTCCGGAAAGCGCGCAGATCCGCCTCATACTCGTCCGCCGGGTGCCCGGTGACATAGAACCCCAACAGCTCCTTTTCCGCTGCCAGCTTTTCCCTGGCCGTCCAGTCCGCGAAATGTTCCGGTTCCTTCTCCGTGCCCGCCCTGGCGCGGGGCTGGACCACCTCCTCCATCCCGAAGAGGGTCCCTTGGCCCCTTTCCTTGTCCCGGGCCACCGAGGCGGCCGACCCCAGGGCCGCATCCAGCTTGGAAGCCAGCCATGCCCGGTTTTTGGAAAGGCAATCAAACGCCCCGCACCGGATCAGGCTTTCCAGCGCTTTTTTGTTGATCGCCTTGTAATCCACCCGTGCGCAAAAATCCTCGATCGAGCGGAATAGACCGCCCTGCTTCCGCGCCTCGATCAGGGCATCCACACACGCTTCACCCACATTTTTGACCGCGCCTAGCCCGAAAAGAATCTTGCCGGGCTGGACGGTGAAGCGCTTCGCGCTGGTGTTCACATCCGGCGGCAGGATGCGGATTCCCATCTGCTGGGCCTCGGCGGTGAACAGGGCGATCTTGTCCGTGTTGTCCAGTTCGTGGGACAGCAGGGAGGCCATGTATTCGGTGGGATAATTCGCTTTCAGAAAGGCCGTCTGGCAAGCCACCACCGCATAGGCCGCGCTGTGGCTCTTATTGAAGCCGTAACCCGCGAATTTTTCCAGGAGATCGAAGATCCGCAGCGCCTGGGAGCGCGGGATCTGGTTCACCTTGGCGCAGCCCTGCACGAAGGTTTCCCGTTGCTTGGCCATCTCCTCCTGTTTTTTCTTTCCCATCGCCCGGCGCAGAAGATCCGCCTGTCCCAGCGTGTACCCCGCCAGCAACCGCGCCGCCGCCATCACCTGCTCCTGGTAAATCAGCACCCCGTAGGTCTCGGCGCTGATTTTTTCCAGCAGGGGATGCTCGTAGGCAAACTCGGTTTTCCCCTTTTTCCGCTTCACGTACTCGTCAATCAGGTCCATGGGCCCGGGCCGGTAAAGGGCGATCAGTGCGATCAGGTCCTCGATCCCCTTCAGATCGAAAATCGCGCAGGTTCGCCGCATTCCGGGTGACTCCACCTGAAAGACGCCGATGTTTTCCGCCCGGTTGAGAAGCTCGAAGGTTTTCTTGTCGTCCAGGGGAATTTCCTCCGGCTTCATCTTCTTCCCGGTGGTCTCCTCCACCAGGCGCAGACAGTCCTGGATCACCGTGAGGGTCTTCAGACCCAGGAAGTCCATCTTGAGAAGACCGATCTCACCCACCTCGTTCATGGAAAACTGGGTCATCACCGCCCCGGTGTCGTCCCGGGTCAGCGGCAGATAGTCCGTCAGGTCGCGGTCCGCGATGACCACCCCCGCGGCATGGGTCCCGCTTTGCCGGACCATTCCCTCCAGCTGCAGGGCGGATTCGATCACCTCCTTGACCGTCTCCTCCTCCGCCATGCGCTTCAGCTCGGGGACCTGCTGGAGCGCGTCCGACAGCTTCGCCCCCGGCACCTTCGGGATCAGGTCGGCGATCCGCGAGGTCTCCCCGAAACTCATTCCCCGGACCCGGCCCACGTCCCGCACCGCCATTTTCGCCCCCATCGTTCCGAAGGTGATGATCTGCGCCACCGCCCGCTCCCCATACTTGTTGCGCACGTAGGCAATCACCTCTTCCCGGCGGTCCGGGCAGAAATCCATGTCAATGTCCGGCGGGGAAATCCGCTCGGGGTTGAGGAACCGTTCAAACAAAAGGCCGTAGCGGAGCGGGCACAGGTCGGTGATGCCCAGCACGTAGGAGACCAGGCTTCCCGCCGCGCTGCCCCGGCCGGGCCCAACCGCGATCCCCTGCCGCTTGGCGTAGTCGATGAAGTCCCAGACGATCAGGAAGTAACTGACGAATCCGGTTTTTTCAATCACCCCCATCTCGAATTCCAGGCGCTCCTGCAGTTCCCGGTCGGTCCCCGCCCTGTCGCCATACCGCTTCCGCAACCCCTCCTGGCAAAGCTTCCGGAAATACTGCTCCCGCGTCATCCCCGCCGGCACGGGAAAGGCCGGGAATTTGTTGCCCCCCAGATCCAGCTGCAGATCGCACCGCTCCGCGATCGCCGCGGTGTTTTCCAGGGCATCCGGGAATCCGGCAAAAAGGCTCTCCATCTCCGCGGCCGATTTGAGGTAGAACTCCGGCCCGTAGGACTTCATCTTCCGGTCCGGGTCGTTGATCCGGCTGTTCGTGGAAATGCAGACAAGAATCTCCTGGGTGACGGCGTTTTCCTTGCGGACATAGTGGACGTCGTTGGCCGCCACCAGCGGGGTCTTGGTCTCCTTGCCCAGGCGCCGGTAAAACTCCCGCACTTTTTCCTCCTCCGGCAGGCCATGATCATGGATCTCCAGGAAGAAATTTTCCGGCCCGAGAATCTCCCGGTACTCGCCCAGGATCCGTTTCGCGTCCGCCTCCCGCCCCTCCAGGAAGGCGGCGGCCACCTCGCCCCGGAGGCAGGCGCTCGTCCCGATCAGACCCGCCGAATGCGCCGCGAGCAGCTTGTGGTCGATTCTCGGCTTGTAATAAACACTCTCAAGGTGCGCCGCCGTCACCAGACGGATCAGGTTCCGGTAGCCTTCGGGATTCCTCGCCAACAGGAGAAAGTGGTAGTTCGCGTCCTTTCCGCCAGCGGTTGATTTTTTCTCAAAACGGTCCCCGGGAGCCATGTAGACCTCGCACCCGATGATCGGCTTCACCCCCGCCTTGTTCGCCGCCTGGTAAAATTCGATGGCCCCGTAAAGATTGCCGTGGTCGGTCAGCGCCAGGGCCGGCTGCTCCTGTTCCTTGGCCCGGGCCACCAATTCCGAAATCCGGCAGGCCCCGTCCAGGAGGGAATATTCGGAATGGCAGTGCAAATGGACAAAGGGCTTGGCCACAACCGGATATTTTGTGCCGGGAATCAGGCTCCTCCAGTCATTTCGCAGGCCTTTTGGATTCAGACGGGAATAACTGGATCAGGGAGGCCCTTTTTTCCCCATCCGCAACTTCAACTGGAGCCAAAATACGCCCTTCCCCGCCTCCACTCTTTTCGATATACCTATCCCCCATGGTTGAAATCAGGCTCAAACGCGGCGAATCGGTCGACAAGGCCCTCCGCCGTCTGAAAAAGAAGCTCGATCGCGAGGGCATCCTCCGCGATGTCCGCGCCCGCCGCTCCCACGAAAAGCCCAGCGTCAAGCGCCGCCGGAAGATGAAAGAGCCCAAAATCAACTTTTACGGCAATTTCTCGCTCTAAGCACAGCATTCCCCGGGCGGTGGTTGCCGACCCTTTCACCCCGGACCTCGTCGATACCCTTCTTCCCCGGTCCAACCCTTTCCGGGGGCGCATTCATGTCGTGGAGCAGGCCGCCTCAACCCAGGACCTTGCCCGCAAATCCGGAACCATCCCCTCCGTCTGGGCTGCCGCCATCCAAACCGCCGGCCGCGGGCGCCAGGGTCATTTCTGGATTTCCGATCGTCCCCATGGACTCTGGTGCTCCCTCCTGCTGGAGCCGGACGCCCGGCAACTGCCCCTTCTTTCCATGATGGGATCCCTCGCCGCCGC
>DFCD01000157.1:0-12570 GCA_002366885.1 Verrucomicrobia bacterium UBA3063 | reverse complement strand
CGCCTCCCCCTCGCCATCCTCGGTCTTGGCCTCAATCTCGGCCAGCAGGACGCGGATTTTCCCCGCGCACTGAAAAACCGCGCCATCTCCCTGCTCCAGGCATCCGGCCGGCTCGTTCCCAGGGCAACGATGCTGGCGGGGTTCCTCAAGGCGCTGGCCAGCCGCTGGAACCAGGATCCCGCCGCAATGCTCGGGGATTTTCGCGCCGGCTGGCAACAGCAGGGCAATTTCCTCCGCATCCGCCAAGGCAACGAGGATTTCGAGGGCGTGGCGGATCAGGTGGATGAATCCGGGCACCTCCATCTCCTTCTGGCCGATGGCTCCCGGAAGGTCTTCGCCTCCGGCGAGGTGGATTTTCCCGCGTGAACCCTCCCGCGGCTCTGGCAGGATTCCCGGTGGCATGACCACCAACCGCATCGACCGGATGTTCGCCGGCCTGCGCGCCAAAAACCGCAAGGCCCTCGTCGCCTACCTGGTCGCCGGCGATCCGGATCTGGAATCGACCGCACGGCTCGTCCCCGCCCTCGCGGAGGCGGGAGCCGATCTTGTCGAGTTGGGCGTGCCCTTTTCCGACCCCCTCGCCGACGGCATCGTCAACCAGCTTGGTTGCCAGCGGGCCCTGGATTCCGGCACCACCCTCCCCAAGGTCCTGGAACTCGTTGCCCGGTTGCGGAAGGAGAAATGCGATATCCCCCTTGTCCTGTTCACCTACTACAACCCCGTTTTCGCCTACGGCCGAGAAAAGTTCGAAAAAGACGCGGCCAAGGCCGGCGCTGACGGACTTCTGCTCCTCGACTTGCCCCCCGAGGAGGCGGATCAGGATCTTCCTCCTTCCGCCGACCTGCGCCGCATCGTCCTCGTGGCCCCCACCACTCCGGAAGCCCGCCTGAAGGAAATCACCCGCCGCGCCTCCGGCTTCATCTACTACGTCTCCCGCGAGGGGGTCACCGGAATGCAGAAAAGCCTCCCCGCCACGCTTTCCGGGCGGGTCGAGCTTCTCAAAAAAACCACCGCCCTTCCCGTCTGCGTTGGCTTCGGCATCTCCAACCCCGAGCAGGCCGGACAGGTGGCCCGGCTGGCCGATGGCGTTGTCGTGGGCAGCGCCATCGTGGACCGCATCGGGAAAATCGGCCGGAACGCGGGGCTCGCCGCGGAGGTCGCCTCCTTCCTCCGTCCCATCGCCGAGGCCGTCCACTCCCCGTGAGCCGGATCCTGGGCATCGACTTCGGCACCCGCCGGATCGGCCTGGCCCTCTCCGACCCCACCGGCACATTGGCCTCCCCGTTACCCTGCCTGGAAAACACCCGGACCCGCGAAGTCACCGCCAAACTCAACGAGTTGATCCAGCTCCATGGCGTGGAATCCATCGTCATCGGTCTGCCCAGAAATATGGATGGCTCTTACGGGCCCTCGGCGGAAAAAGTCCGCCAATTCATCGCGGAAATGGAGGCCCAGATTTCCGCAAAAATTTTCGCCCAGGACGAACGCCTCACCACCCGCCAAGCCAGCCGCGATCTTTCCGGTTTCGGATTGAACCAGAAGGAGTTGCGCCAAAAGGTTGATAGCGCCGCAGCGACTCTCATCCTCCAACAATTCCTTGACCGTACCCAATCCAATCCCTAGTCAAAATCGATGCACCTCGGAGGCAAGTTTGAAAGGCAGTCTCGTACCCTTAGGGATATTTCCATCTTATTTGCAGGTTTGTTAACAATTTGTCCTGCCATGGCCGGAGATGGGGATATCTCCGCTTCCACCACGGATTCGAAAGCCTCTACTTCATCTCAAACCCCTAAAAATGATGACCTTGCATCCTATATTTTCGTGGAAGACCGGATCACCCTCGAATTCATGACCGGTGCTATGTTCTCGCCTTCCGGTATCGGTCCTGTGGTTCCAGTCTACAACTACCAGCAAAACAACGTTCGCTTGGGTTGGATTCTCGACTCCCCCGATGCTTGGGGCCCCCAAGCAGGCATTAATGATCCCCTGCGCGGTTCCTTTGAGGCGATTCTCGAGGCCACCGGTTCCTATGTTTGGTACAGCTTCGGCACCTACATGGTCGGTGCCACCGCGCTGATTCGCTATAATTTCGTCCAGCCCGATTGGATCGTCGTCCCCTACATTCAGGGCGGTGCCGGGGTCATCTATACCAACGCCCGGAACTGGTCCGACCAGGACGCCATCGGCGCCAATGTGGAATTTACCCCGCAGTTTGCCGGCGGCCTGAGGTTTCTCTTGGACAAAAACTGGACCTTCAACATCGAAGGCGCCTTCCAGCACATCTCCAACGCCAACACTTCCGCCCGGAATCAGGGCGTCAATGCCTACGGCGGTTTTGTCGGTTTCACCTACGTCTTCGACAAAATCTGGAACGATTGATTATCCCGTTGATGGGCCTCTTCGGAGGGGAGTGGCGGCATTCCTCGGCGTTTTTCCTCTGGTAAATTCCGACGGGCGATAGGCTGCGGCTCCCTTTTGCCCCCATGAAGTTGCAAACTTTTAAACTCACCGTCGCCTACACTGGCGGGGACTTCCACGGCTGGCAGCGGCAGGACCCGCATCCCACCGTCCAACTCGCCCTGGAAGGCGCCCTCGGAAAAATTTTCGGAAAACCCTTTCCCGTGGCCGGTTCCGGTCGGACCGACCGCGGCGTCCATGCCCTCGGCCAGACGGCCTCGGCGCAGCTTCCCCCGGCACACACCCCGGCGGTTCTTCTCCGCGCCCTGAATTTTCACCTCCCCCCCGCGATCCGCGTTTTGTCCGTCCGGAAGGAGAAACCGAAGTTTCACGCCCGCTTTTCCGCACGGGGCAAAACCTACTTGTACCGCATCGTCAACGCCCCTTATCTCCACCCCCTGGAAATCGGCCGGGCCTGGCACGTCCCGCGGCCCCTCGATCTCGGGGCCATGCGCCGGGCGGCCCGGTTGTTCGCGGGAAAACACGACTTCGCCTCCTTCACCTCCAACCCGGGATATCAGCGCGAATCCACCGTCCGCCGACTCCGCTCCATCCGCATCAGCCGGAAAACCGGGAATCTCCTGGAACTAAGCTTCGACGGGGACGGCTTCCTTTACCGGATGGTCCGTAATCTGGTCGGGGCCCTGGTCAAGGTGGGCCATGGCCGCCTCTCCCTGGCAGATCTGAAAAAAATCCTCGCCGCCCGCTCCCGCTCCACCGCCCCCCCCACGGCCCCGGCCGAGGGCCTTTACCTGCTCAAGGTCCGCTACTGACCCGGGCCGGCTTCCCTTCGTGGGATTCGTTCACATTAACGGCCGGCGGCCGATCCCGTCACCCGCATGCGG
Source organism: Verrucomicrobia bacterium UBA3063 (assembly GCA_002366885.1). Taxonomy (GTDB): domain Bacteria; phylum Verrucomicrobiota; class Verrucomicrobiia; order Methylacidiphilales; family Verrucolacustridaceae; genus Verrucolacustris. Next base: position 9,268 of record DFCD01000157.1, on the reverse strand, counting down.
AATTTTCCAATCTCTTCATTCACCTGTTTCCAGGTTCCCGCCTCGAACTTCACCGACGGTTCTTTCATCTTCTGTTGGAAGGCCTCCACCTTCTGTACCGCGGGCCGCCACTCCTTCTCCGGCATTTCTGCGAGGGCATCCCGGGCAATTTCCACGCAGGCAGGGTTGTGACAAATCAGCAGGATCTCTTCGCCCGCCCGGATCGCCCGCCGGGAGGCCTCCGCGCTGCCGTAGCGGTTGGCAATCGCACCCATCTCCAGATCGTCGGTCATCACCAGCCCGCGATACCCCATCGTCTCCCGGAGCAGGCCGGTGACAATGTCCCGGTTCAGGCTCGCCGGACCGGATTCCTTGCCCCATGCGGGAAACTGCGCGTGCCCCACCATGATGGCTTCACACTCCTTCCCTACCTCACGGAAAACTTCCAGCTCCTCCTTCTCTATTTTTTCCCGCGTGCGATCCACCAGCGGGAGATCCCCGTGGGGATCGAGCCCGCAGAAGGTGTAGCCCGGGAAATGTTTCCCCGTTCCCCCCACGCCCTCCTCCTGCAACCCGCGCAGGTAAGCCCTCGCCCGGGGGATGACCTCCGCGGGACTGGCGCCATAGCAACGGCCGGCCAGCGAATTGTCCACCCCCTTCCTCGCCGGGGGAGCGTAGTCCAGCACCGGCGCGAGGTTGAGATTCAGCCCCACCGCCTTCATCACCCGGCCGGTCAGCCGGCCATGTTCCGCGAACCACTCCTCCCGACCCACCCGGGCCAGTTCCTCGCCGCTGGGAGGCCGTTCGCCCATCACCGCCAGCCGGCTCACCCGACCACCCTCCTGATCCACCGTCAAAATCACCGGATGCCCCGCCAGCTCCCGGCATTCCCGCACCAGCCGGTGAAACTGCCCCGGCTCGGCCATGTTCCGCGTGAAATAAATGAAGCCGCCGGGGCGGATTCTCCGGATCAGTTCCCGCAACCCGTCGTTCAGCTCCGGCCCCGGTACCCCCATGACGATCAATCGGCCGGCAGGATGGGGTTCCATCCCCTTTGGCATAAGCAAAATCGGCCTCCATCGCACGCGGAAAAACCTCCGGCAGGGTAAAAGCCCGGATTTTTCTGCTTACTTCGACTTCAACTTAAACTTAAACTTCTGGCCGTGCCTGCCTTTCAGATCATCTTCACGCCGGCAAGCTCCGCGGAAATCAGCCAGCTTCCCACCCCCCTCCAGGTGGAGGTTCTGCGGGAATTCGACGTGCTCACTTCCGATTTCCTTAGCCGGCATCCCGACCGGTTCGGCACGGTCAAACGCCCCGATCGCACTCTCTACCGCTACCGCGCCGGGGATTACCGCGTCTACTTTGAACAAAAAAGCGGGGGGCTCGTCATCCACCGCGTCCTTCACAAAAACTCCCTCAAGGATTTCGCCTTTCGCTCCCAACTCCCCGGCCCCGAGGACGAGGAACTGGCCGGCAACCCGCGCTTTTGGCAGCTCATCGACGCCGCCGGCACCGCCACCGGGGAGAAATAAGGAGATGCGTCCCTTCCTCCTGCTGGTCGGGCTGCTTTCCCCTTGGCTGGCCGGGTGCCAGTCTTCCCCCCGGATGGCCAACCTCGTCGCCCTCTACACCGATTTCGGCCTGAACGACCCCTACGTCGGCCAGCTCAAGGGGGCCGTGAAGACGGTCAACCCCTCCGCCGAGCTCCTCGACCTGACGCATGACAGCACCGTCTTCGACATCTCCGCCGCCTCCTATCTTCTGGCCAAATCCGCCCACACCCTTCCGGCCGGAGCCGTCATCCTCGCCGTGGTGGACCCGGGCGTGGGCTCCGCCCGCACCATGTTGGCGGTGCGCACCGCCATGGGCCGCATCTACGTCGCCCCGAACAACGGGCTGTTGACCGAGGTCCTCGCCCGCGAGGGCCTCGCCGAGGCCCGCCAGGTGGAAAACCGGGACTGGTATCTGCCCGGGGAGGCCTCCTCCACTTTCCACGGCCGCGACATGCTCGCCCCGGTGGCCGCCCGCCTGGCCGGGGGAAAATCCCTGGACGAGGTCGGCCCCAAGGCGGACAAAATCATCCGGCTTCCGCGGAACACCGCCACCGTCCTGCCCAACCTCGCCAAGGGAATCGTCCTGTTTGTCGACCACTACGGCAACATCCTCACCAACCTCCCGGGCTCCGAACTGGGCAAGCTGAAGCCCGGCCAGCTCCTCAACCTCACCCTGAAGGGAAAACCCGTGCCGGTACCCTTCCTTCGCACTTATGCGGATGCGCCCGACGATCGCCCCTTTGCCCTCATCAACAGCGACGGGGAGTTTGAAATTGCCGTCTCCAAGGGAAGCGCCGCGAAAAAACTCGGTGTTTCCCCCGGGGATCCCGTGGTTCTGAAGTTTTAGGCAGATCCAGCTTCCGGATTTTTTTGTTTCCGCACTCGCCCCGGGCAAGATCCGCGGTTCCTTTTCTGGAACCCCGGCGAGATCCGGGACGGCGGCCTAAGCCTTTTTTGTCCGTTTCGACCGGACTTCCAGCAACTCCTTCGCCATCAAGCGGGCCGCCTTTCCTTCCCCTCCCAGCATCCTCGTCAACTCTCCCTCCCTCGTTTCGCCACCGAGCTTTTCCAGCAACGCATGGGTTCTTCCCCCTTCCACCCGCTTGGTCACCGCAAAATGATGGTCCGCCGCCGCCGCCACCGCCGGCAAATGTGTCAGACAAAGCACCTGGTGGCTCTTTCCCAGTCCCCGCAAACGCTCCGCCACCGCCACGGCCGTCTCGCCCCCGACATTGGCGTCGACCTCGTCGAAAATCAGGATCGGCACCTCGTCCCTTTCCGCCAAAACCGTCTTGAGCGCCAGCATCACCCGGGCGAGCTCCCCGCTCGAGGCGATGTTCCGCAAGGGGCGCGGATCCTCGCCGGGATTGGGGGCAAACAGCAACTCCACCGTTTCCGCACCCTCCGGCCCCGGTTCCTCCGTGCGGATCCGCGCTTCCAACCGGCTTTGCGCAAAGCCCAGGCCGCGGAGTTGCCCGGTCACCTCCTCCGCGAAACGCGGGGCCGCCCGTTTCCTGGCCTCCGTTAATTTTCCGCATGCCTGAGCCAGTTTTTTCCGCGCCGCCTCCACCTCCCGGACCAGCGCCGCCTCCGTGCCTTCGGCATCGGCCAACTCGGTCTGCCGTCGCCTGAGCTCCTCCAGCCGCTGCAGGGCCGCCTCCACGCTCCCGCCGTACTTTTTCTTCAGCCCCAGCACCAAATCCAGCCTCCGCTCCAGCTCCGCCAACCGTTCCGCATCCAGCCCCACCTGCTCCGCCCGCCTTTCCGCCTCGCGGGAAAGCTCCCGGAGGCTTTCCACCACCTCCTCGTTTTTCGAGCGCATGTCCGCAGCCGCTCCATCCAGCCTTTCCCATTCCCCCAGCGCCCGCTGCACCTTACCCAGAAATCCCAGCGCGTTTTCCTCGCCGTTTTCCAGCAAGGCATTCACCTCCGCCGCCAGTTCCAGGATCCGCTTGCCGTGCCCGGCCGCCGCATGATCCCTCTCGAGGACCTCATCCTCCCCGGGACGAAGCTGCGCCTGCTCCAGTTCCCGGACCTGGTGCTCGATCAGTTCCCGGGTCGCCCCGTCCGCCCCGGCCAACCGCTGCCGGAACCCCGCCAACCGCTCTTCCGCTTGCTTCCCATCCCGCCAGGCTGCGCGTACCGCCTCCCTCTCCCGCTCCAGACCGCCAAAACCGTCCAGCGCCATCCGCTGGGTCGCCGGAGAAAGCAGCGTCTGGTGGTCATGGGGGCCATGCAGATCGACCAGCCGGTCCCCCAGTTCCTTGAGCAGCCCGAGGGTCACCGCCGATCCATTGAGAAACTGCCGCCCGGTGCCGGTGGCGCTGATCTGCCGCTTGATCACCAGGGTCCCATCGGGATCCGACTCCACGCCCTTTTCCTCCAGCCAGGATGCAAACTCCTTGGCACCACCCAACTCTCCCTCCACCAGACAGCTTTCCGCCCCGGTCCGCACCAGCCCCTTGTCCGCCCGCTCGCCCAGCAGCAGCAGGAACGCGTCAATCAGGATGGACTTACCCGCTCCGGTCTCGCCCGTCAGGACGTTGAATCCCTTGCCCGGCTCCCACTCCACCGTTTCCAGCACCGCCAGATTTTTGATCCGCAGACGCCTCAGCATAGGGGAAAGGTAGAGGGGAGAGGACCGTTAGGGGATAGGGAATTTTGATTTCGGCCGCCCCCTCCCGGGCGATGACCCTCTCCTCGCCACTTTGCTTTTTCCAAGCTATCCATCTTCATGCGCCTGACCTTTCTCGGAACCGGGACTTCCCAAGGCGTTCCCATGCTCGCCTGCCGGTGCCGGGTTTGCACCTCCCCCGATCCCCGGGACCGGCGGTTCCGCTCCTCCGTCTGGCTGGAAGACGAAAACCTTAGCGTGGTCATCGACACCTCTCCCGATTTCCGTTCCCAGGCCCTCCGGGCCGGCATTGCCCGCCTGGATGCCGCGATCTTCACCCACAGCCACGCCGACCACGTCGCCGGTTTTGACGACCTGCGGACCTACTCCGTCAACAACGGGAACCGGATCCCGATCTACGCCGATCCCTACACCCTTTCCCGCCTTCACAAGGCCTACGATTACGCCTTCGATGTCAATCACCGCAACTCCGCCTACGTCTGCCCCGAACCCCACCGGATCGAGGGCCCCTTCACCATCGGCCCCGTCACCTTTGTCCCCCTTCCCGTTCCCCACGGCCAGATCATCACCACCGGGTTTCGCCTCGACCGCGACGGACGCCCGCGGGCCGCCTACCTGCCCGACTGCTCCGCCGTCCCCGCCGCCATCCGCAACCTCCTCAGGGAAATCCCCGTGCTGGTCATCGACGGCCTGCGCGACGAACCCCACCCCACNNNNGCCGAGGCCGCGGAGGTCGCCGGCGCGGTTCGCGCCGGGAAAACCTGGCTCACCCATCTGACCCACCGCACCCTCCACGCCGAACGGGAATCCACCCTTCCCCCGGGAGTTCGCCTCGCCTTCGACGGACTCAGCCTCGATCTCTGATTGTTCTCCCCGAAGCCCCTCCTTTCCCTAATATTTACTCATGCGCGTCCTTCTCGGTTGGCTCTGCGGCGCTCTCCTGCCGGCCTGGATTTGCGCCGGCACGGAAACCCCCATGGCCGCCGCCCTCCCGGATTTGGCCTCCCATACCCTGGTGGTCTTCAATTCGGCGGATCCCGACTCCCCGTCCCTGGCCGAGACTTACGCCAAGGCACGCTCCATCCCCCCGGACCGCGTCATCGGCATCCCCTGCGCCCTGACCGAGGAAATCACCCGCGCGGACTTCGAGACCACCATCCGCAAACCCCTCGAGGACCTTTTCCAGTCCCGTGGGTGGATGAAACGGGCCGAAAACTTCCTGCCCAACCCGGTCCTCGGTCTGGAAGGCACCATGTCCGTGCAGCAGTCCCGGGAGAATCCCATCTGGATCATGGTTCTGATGCGCGGGATGCCCCTGAAAATCGCCGAGGATCCCGCGGTGCTCGCCCCGGAAAATCTCATGCCCCAGCTCCGCAACAACGCCGCTTCCGTCGATTCCGAACTCGCCCTCCTGCCCCTCCAGGGGTTGCCCGTATACGGCATGATCGCCAACCCGTATTTTGCCGACAAAAGGATCCGCCCTTTCAGCTCCTTTTTTGCCAACTACCTGATCCTCGTCACCCGGCTGGACGGGCCTTCCCCGGGCATCGTCCGGCGGATGATCCAGGACGCCGTGGAGGTGGAAAAAACCGAGCTCACCGGCCGCGCTTTTTTCGATCTTCGTTCCATCGAAAAAAAGGATGACCCGTACCGCCTGGGTGACGATTGGATCGAACGGGCCGCCCTCCTCTTTCAGGCCCGCGGATTCGAGGTTGAAATCGACCGGCGTCCCGAAGTCGCTCCCAAATACGCCCCCTGGGACCAGATCGCGTTCTACGCCGGTTGGTACACCCAGGACTTTCAGGGCCCCTTTGAACTTCCCACGGCTCGCTTCCGCCGTGGTGCCATCGCCTACCACATTCACTCCTTCAGCGCCGAGACCGTCCGCTCGGAAACAAAAAATTGGGTTGGGCCGCTCCTCTCCCACGGCGCCACGGCCACGATGGGAGCCGTCTACGAGCCTTATCTCCGCTTCACACCGGACATCAGCCTCTTCGTCAGCGGTCTGCTTTCCGGCCTGTCATTCGCCGAGGCCGCCTACCAGTCCCAGCTGGCCCTGTCCTGGATGGTCACATTCGTGGGCGATCCCTTGTACCGACCCTTTCCCCGCAATTTCTATGAGAACCTCGATGCTGCCCAGACTTCCAACTCGCCCGACCTCCCCTGGTTCCGCCTCCGCAAGGTTCGTCTCTTGGCCAATGCCGGCTCCCTTGCGGAGACCAAGGCGGCAGTGGCCAAGCTTGTGGAGGATTTTCCCAAGAACGAAATCGTCCTGGAAGGCGGGGCGGACATCGACAAGGACCTCAACGAAAAAAAGGATGCCGCCCAGCTCTACGAACAGGCCCTCGATCTGATCGGCGACAAGGAACCTCGTGACCGCCTCCGCCTTTTGATGAAACTGGCCGAATTGAACCGACGGGACGACAAGGCCAAGGAAGCTCTCAAACTATACGAAAAGGTCATGGTAGAGTTCCCCGAGGCCGCCAAATCGTTGGGATTAGGGGATCGGGCCCTTGCTTTTGCCTCCGGGGAAAGTCTCGAACTGCCTCCTGCCCTTGCGAAGTACAAGGCGGAGGTTGAAGAGGCCCAGATCGCCGCTGCCGTCGCGAAGGCCGCCTCTCAACCTCCGGTCCAGGCCAAACCCGAGGCCACCGCCGCCGATCAGGCCGCCGTCCTCAAAGCAGCCACGCCCCGCCCGACACTTTCCGAACCGACCATGAACAACACCGCTTCCTCTCCCGCGACATCCTCAACCAATCCGCCTTCGACCAACGCCCCGGCGCCTTAAACTTTAGCAGGGCTGACTTTTTCTGGATCCTCCGGGCTGTCAGCTAATTCATTCAACCTTCAGGCCTCACCTTCATTCGAATCTGAAACTTCTTTTCGTTCCTCACCTCCACTCATGCTTTGGGTATCTTCGCTGTAACTCCGGCTTGATCGCCGGATAAGTCTTCTCCCAAAAGGAGGTCAAGTCCTGCGTCACCTGCAGGGGTCGCTGGTTGGGCCCCAGAATTTCCAGCGTCACGGCAACCTTGCCTCCTCCAATCACGGGCAGCTTTTTCAGTCCGTACAAATCCTGAATCTTGGCGGAAATCACCGCCTCTCTTCCTTTTCCGTATTTCACCTTGGCCGACTTGCCTCCTGGCAGGGGCATCCTTTCCGGCGCCAACGCTTCCAACTGCCCGACCCGCTCCTTGCCCAACCATTCACGGATTTTGGATAAAGCGCTGTTTTCGTTCATCTGTCTCCACGTCAGGCATTCTTCCGCCTGGGCTTCCAGCACCAGTCGTTTGGCCTCCTCATCCCAAAACGGCCAATCTTCCTCCCCCCAGCCTCGGATCGTTTCCAAACGGGCCAGCAGGGCATCCGCCTCCGGATCCCATCCCGGCCATGCACAACGCCCATCCAACACGGCTTGGGCCAAGGCGGCGGAGGCCTCCGGCCCTGCCTCCGCTTCCCGCCTTTTCTCCTCCAGAACCAGATCCCGGAACTTGACCTGATCCAACCGCACCACTTTTCTTCCGTTCTCTTCAAAATCCAGGCCCCGCTTTTCGGAAAAGTCTTTTGGGAACATCTCCCTTAACCATCCTTCCTCCACCGCGGTCACCAGACCCATCACCACCTCCACCTCCCCGTCGGTCCGCCCGATCTCCTTTAACTCTCCCGCCACCACCAAGGACCGATCCCGCACCACGCTTTCCCGGGCAATCGTGCCGCGCCGCCCTCCCACCAGGGCGCAGCGCAGGGTCCCGCCATCCAGCCGCCTCCCCAGATGATCAGAAAATCCCGCCAAGACGCATCGCCGAAGTTTTTCTCCTCCTGCCGGTTTCTCCTCCGCCTTCAGCCCAATCCTCGCGGCCATCTGCAACAGGCGGTCCCGCACCGCCGCCGCCTCCCGCGCCGCCCCGCCATGGATTCCCATCCTCCCGCACGCCCCGGGGTGAAATCTCTCCTTCTCCGCAAAACGCAACGCCCTTAGCCATACGAACAAGTCACTCTCCTCTTCCGCCTCCCAAAGGATTTCCGCCCCCTCTCCCTTGCGCCCCGCCATCCTCTGCAGCAAAGGCCTTCCCGAAAGTAGGGCCGCGATCCCCGCCGCCCCGCGTAAACAGCCCTGTTCCCCTGCTTCGATCAGCATTCGGGCCAAACGCGGATGAACCGGCCACCCGGCCATCTTTTTACCAATTGCGGTGAGCGAACCTCCTGCCCCTTCCGTGGCACCGAGGTCAGTCAAAAGCCTCTCCGCGCGAGCGATCGACTCGCGTTCCGGCGGATCCACCCAGCGAAAGTCCGCCAAACGCCCGGCTCCCGCAGCCGCCAGAACCAAGGCCACTTCTGCCAAGTCCAGTCTCCGCACCTCAGGCTCCTCCGCCTTGGCCCGTTTCGACCAGTCCATCTCCGTCTCCAACCGCACGCATACCCCGGGGGCCGTTCGCCCGGCGCGGCCCGCGCGCTGCGCCGCGGAGGCATGGCTGATTCTCTCCACCAGCAACGTTTCCAATCCCCTGCGAGGATCATACTTCGCGATCCGGGCCAATCCCCCGTCCACCACCGCTTTCACCCCATCCAAGGTCAGCGATGTCTCCGCCACATTGGTGGCCACCACCACCTTGGGACGACCGTACTTTTGCAAAGCTGCGTCCTGCTCCGCCGGCGGCATCTCCCCGTGCAATCCCAACACCACCGCTTCTCTTTGCCCCAACCGCGATTCCAGATCGCGGCGGCAGCGGTTGATCTCATAGCCGCCCGGAAGGAACACCAACACATCCCCTTTACCTTCCCGAACCAATCTCTCCGCTTCCCGGGCCGCCACTTCCGCCACGCCGGATCCGCTTAAATCCTCCCGCTTCGGCAAATAACGGATCTCCACGGGATACATCCGCCCCTCCGATCGCAGGATCTCCGCTCCGATGGTCTGGGCCAGTTTATCGGTTTCCAGGGTCGCTGACATCACCACCAAAATAAGGTCCGGTCGTGCCGACTCCTGCAGATTCAGGATCCGCCCCAAGGTCAGGTCCCCGTACAGGTGCCGCTCGTGAAACTCGTCGCATAGCACCGCTTGGACTCCCTCCAGTTTGGGCCGGGAGATCATCTGCCG
>DFCD01000128.1:2390-4642 GCA_002366885.1 Verrucomicrobia bacterium UBA3063 | reverse complement strand
CCTTGGTCCGGATCCGGGCCCATGATGCGGCCTTGGAGCGCGCCCAGGTCCAACGGGACTTGGACTTGGCGCGGGAAATGCAGCAGGGGCTTCTGCCGAAAACCTTTCCCACCCGGGAACAGGCGCCCGGTGTGGAAATTTTTGCCCGGTTGGATCCGGCCAAGGAGGTCAGCGGCGATTTGTATGACTTTTTTCCGGCGGAGAACGGAAAGATCTGTTTTGTGGTGGGGGATGTCTCCGGCAAGGGGGTGGCGGCGGGGTTGTTCATGGCGGTGACCCGAACCCTGATCCGCGCCACGGCCACACCGGGGCGTCGGCCGCTGGAAATTCTGCAGAGGGTCAACGCCCAGCTATGCGCCGAAAATCAGGCAAACCTCTTTGTCACCATGATCCTCGGAATCGTGGAGACTTCCACGGGTCGGATCGAATACGGAATGGGAGGCCACAATCCGGCCATCCTGATTCCAACAGCGGGGGAGCCGGTCTATGAGCCTTCCGGCGGGATGCCCTTGGGGGTTTTTGAGGATGCAAAATTCGGGCACAGGCAGATTGAACTAAAGGCGGGGGAGACCCTGCTGGTGTATACGGATGGGGTCACGGAGGCGATGAACCCGGAACGGGCGTTGTTTGGGGAGGATCGCCTGAAGGAGGCGGTCCGGGGTCAGGCCCGGCTTTCGCCCGAGCAGCTGACCCAGCAGGTGGTGCGGGAAGTGGCCAAGTTTGCGCGTGGGGCCGAGCCATCGGATGACATCACGTTGTTGGCGATTCAACACCGAACCGGGTGAGCCCCGATCTGCGCAAACAAATCTGGGCTGAAATGCAGGCGGTTGGCGATCGCCTCTCGGGGCTGCTGAGGCCGGATCCCCGGCATCCGGCCGGAAGAAACCCCCACGCCCATGTGGCGGGATGCGTGAAAGAGAGGTTCGGTTGCAGCTACAAGGAACTGCCGGATGAAAAAGCAGCCGAGGTCAGGCAATTTTTGGTGGAATTGGAGGCAGCGGAAAAAACGAGATAAGGATTCCGCTGCAGGAACTGACTAGTCGATCAAGTGAGCCTGACGGAGAGGTTCAAGATCCGGATCCTCGTGAGCAAGTTTCTCCATGCCGTGATCAAGTTCGATGGCGCGGCGAACAAAGGTCTGGGCGGCGTTAAGATCGCCCCGCTGGGCTGCATAGCAGCCAAGGTTGAACTGGATAAGAGGATCCTTGGGATGGAGGGAAGCGGCCTCCGAGAGAATTTTGGAGGCGGTTTCCAAGGAGTCGCTCCGGCGCTTGGCAAACGCCCAAGCCACAAACCAGCGGGCTTCGTTGGGGTGGGAAGAGGCAAGTCTGGCGGCGAGGGAAGCCGCGTCCGGCCATTTCTGGGCCCGTTCCAGAAGGCGCAGTTTAAATTCCATCACGCCGCCATCCGCAGCCATAGAGGGGGAGAGGTGCTCCAACTCCTCCAAGGCATCGTTGACCATGCCGAGGTTGGCGTATCCTACCGCACATTCGGCGCGTTTAAAATCTTCACGAATCTGACTTAACCCGCTCACGCTAAATCTTATCACAAATGCAGTGAAAATTAAAGAGGGAATTTCACTAACTATTGGCAGTCAACGCTTTAAACTTAAAGATTTCCAATCCACCCATCCAACCAACAGCGCGTGGGGTAGCGTTAAGACAGCCAGAAGAATCAAATAAGGGCCGACCCAGCCCTCTGCATTGACCGGGTGGAGGTGGAGAAAGCGGGGCAGGGCAGGCAAAAGGGCCAAAGTGATCAGTGTGAGGGGAACCGCAAATAGAAGAAGCCTACCCAAGGAATGGAGCCAGATGCGGACGGATTGATCGGGGGGAAGTTGGTCACGTATTTCGGCCAAGCGGAGCAGGTGGCGCCAGGCATGGAAGGCGATGAAATAGGTGCCCACCCCAACGAGGGGCGGGGTAAGCGCCAAGAGAAGGAGTAGGAGCAGGGTTTCCCCCCACTCCATCCAATTTGGCCGGGCAACCAGGGTGAGGAGAAAGGGAAGGAGCAGGAGATATTGGAACAGAATGGAGGAGGGGGCTGATCCAGCATCCGGAGCCATGAGGGTGACCACCCGCCAAGCCTCTGCAGTATGAAAGGCGAAGGGGCCCAGCATGACCCAGAAGCCCCGGCCCAAGCCGAACATCAGCCATCGCAAGCCGGGTGGAAACAGGAGAGAGGCATCTGCGGTACCCCAGTGCCAAGCGGTCAGGAAAAGAAAAAGGAGAGTGGCCGCGACCGGAGCCGCT
>DFCD01000128.1:2104-2332 GCA_002366885.1 Verrucomicrobia bacterium UBA3063 | reverse complement strand
GGGACCCAGGGATCACAGGCTCCATGAGGCACCCCAAGCACCACCGTGGAGGAGAGAAAGAACAGGGGAGCGGCAGCGGCGGCTTCACGGGGAAAAAACAACCCCGCCAGCCCAAGAAGGATGGCGCAGAACCAAGGGAAGGTCTGGCGAAGCCGGGCGGGCATGAATTCAGACTAAAGACGGCTGGCTTGCAGGGGAAAGCCAGAGAAAAGAAACGGGGGATCCCCG
>DFCD01000128.1:0-2022 GCA_002366885.1 Verrucomicrobia bacterium UBA3063 | reverse complement strand
GGCGTCGCCGAGGTTGTAGATCACGTTCATGCGGGAGGCGAGTTCCACCGAGCCGCTGAGAACGTTGCCCGGCAGGGTCATATACCCGATCGGGTAGATGGCCCAGCCGATGAGCACAAAGCCCCGGAGCAGGTTGAAGGCGCGGCGGACGTTGGCGTCGCTGCTGCCGTCAGCCAGCTGTTTGGCCTCCCCGAAGAAGATCTCATAGATGATGCCCGCCCAACCCACGGTGGAGATCACGCCCCAGCCGAAGTTTTCAAAACCCCGGATCGGGTGACCGACCTTGGCGGAGACCTCGCCGATGTATCCCGCCACCAGCATGAGGACGGCATAGGCAATCAACCGCCACAGCATGTTGACGCTGGCTCCGGCCGCCTTGAGAAGGAGGTAAAACTCCGTGCACATCAACGGCACGGTGAGGAGCCAGTCGATGTAGCGGAACTCGGTGGGGGAAGCGATGGCGGCGTTGGTGCCGTTGAAGTTGCTCACCCAGAATTCGCGCATGTACCAGTAATGGGCCGCGGCGATGGTGGTGATCAGGGCGCTGATAAGCAGCGAGAGCTTCCACTTGTCCGAGACGGTCTGCCGCTCGAAGAAGAAGAAGACCGAAGCCGCAAACATGGCCATGGTCCCGATGAAGAAGGTGAACCCGACAAGGTCACCCTGTCTCAATGCAGCTGATGCTAACATGTATTTTCCTCCTTTTGCCCGTGAGGGCGTTTGCTTGGGAGTTGATACTTGGAGGTGAGACGATGGCGCGCAAGGGCAAATCCTTCTGCGCAACGAGGAACCTGTGAAAAGAAAATACTATTTAATAAGTAAAAACTACAGAGCCTTTGCCTTTTTCCAAAGCCTATCCAGCTGCTGCGGAGTCATGGAATCGGTGGTTCTTCCTAATTTACCGGCGAGGGTCTCCACTTTCCGAACCCTTGTATGAAAACGCCGCGCGGCGTCCCGGAGGGCAGTCTCTGCATCGACCTTTCGATGACGCGCGAGGTTCACCAAGGTGAAAAGCACGTCGCCCAACTCCCGGCCAAAGGAGGGACCGGTCGATTGGGTTCGGGTGAGTTCGCGGATTTCTTCCCGAATCTTTGCCGGAACGCCTTTCTTTGGGTCGGGCCAGTCGAAACCCGCGCGGGCGGCCCGCTTCTGCAGGTTCTGGGCGTAGAGCAACGCGGGAAGGCTCAGCGGAACGCCGTCGAGACAGCTTTTGCGGGAGGGTTTTTCCTGCTGTTTCAGCTGGTGCCAGCGCCGAAGCACTTGGGAAGGATTCCGCAGCTTTTCCTGGCCGAAGACATGGGGATGCCGCCGGACCAGCTTGTCGGCCAGCTCCTTGGCCACGGCCGTGAAATCAAAGGCCCTCCGTTCCCTGGCCAGTTGGGCATGGAAGAGGACATGGAGGAGCACGTCCCCGAGCTCCTCCTTGAGGGCATGATCGTCCCCCTGATCAATGGCCTCGAGCAACTCGTAGACCTCCTCGAGAATCATCGGCTTGAGCGAGCGGTGGGTTTGTTTTCGGTCCCAAGGGCAGCCACCCGGGCCGCGCAACTTGGCCATGATCCGGGTGAGAGACCTGGCTTCGCGCATGCCTCTGCACTACGGGGGCTAGGGCGGTTCGTCCAGCCGGAGCGTGACGAAACGCGGAAGTTGGTTATTGTTTCCTTCTGAGCAAATTTATTTCACCCCAAGCCTCTTGGCCTTCTCTCATTGAGCACCATCGCAAAGCGGCTCCGGAAGCCTACGGGCCGGAAGGCAATCTCTATAACCTGATCGGCGGTCAATGGGGCCAACCGGGACATGGAAAACTGTTCCTGAGTCCTGTGGATGCGACCCCGCTGGGCCGCTATCCCATGATCAAGCTGGACGCCGCCCTCAAGGCGGTCGAACAGGCGGAAAAGGAGTTCCACACCTGGTCGCAGGTGGATTTGGACGAGCGGAGACGTCGGGTTTCAGAGACGTTGGACGACATCGAAAAGCACGCCGACCTGTTGGCCAAAACCCTGGTCTGGGAGATCGGCAAGC
>DFCD01000159.1:3630-5419 GCA_002366885.1 Verrucomicrobia bacterium UBA3063 | reverse complement strand
ACTTCCCGCGCCAGAAAAGTGATCTGCGTTTTGGATCCCGGATTCTCGCCGTGGTACCGGTCGCCAGCGATTCCCAAGCCGGCCTGGCAGACCGCCTCCCCAACCCGCTGCATGCCATGTTCCCTCCGCCCAAGGCCGTGCCTTCCCTTGAAATCATGCCCGGGCGAAATCCAGATGTCGTGAATTTGAATTTTCATGGCCGCACCAGCCGATCCGGGGCTTGGGCGACTCCGCAGGAGCATCCCTCGACCCATTCGCTCTTCCCGTTTGCGTAAGTTTCGCGCTTCCAGATTGGAACCTGCATCTTGATGGCATCGATCAACTCGCGGCAGGCGGCGAAAGCCTGTTCCCGATGGGGCGCGGCAGCCCCCACCCAGACAGCAAGGTCTCCCGGGGAGAGATCCCCGATAGCATGGATGGCAGCCGCCCGCACCCCGTATTTCGCCGCGATTTCGGCCACGAGACGGCGGCCTTCCTTCCCGGCCAGTTCGCGATAGGCCTCGTAGTGCAGCCCGGTGACCGTCCGGCCCTCGTGATGATCCCGCACGCGTCCCTCAAAAAAAACAAGCCCTCCGCAATCCCGCGATGCCAGTTCCGCGCGGAAGGGCGCAGGGTCAATCGGGTGAGGCGCAACCTGGAACGTCATTTCCTCATCCCCCGGTCGACGGCAAAAGAAAGGCGACCCTGTCTCCCGGATGGAGTCGGCAATCGCGGGCAACGAATTCGTCGTTGATCGCCACCCGCACCGATTTTGGATCCAGGCCCAGCCGGTGACGATCCTCGATCTCCCGCAAAAGGTCATCAGCCGTGCCGGCTTTCACTCGGACGATTTCCTCACGCAGACCGCGTCTCTCGGCAAGGTGGCCGAACCAAGCCAGGTGGATTTCACGCGCCGCCACCGCCCCGGCAAGATCCTCGGGGGTATTTAAATTTTTCAGGGCGCCGGAATCCTCCGGCGGCAGGGGGAAAAGCGGGACGTTCTCTTCCCTCATGATGTGCCGGGGGCAAAAATGCCCGCGAGCAGCATGTCTCTGGAGAATCGGCAGCGAGGAGGATCCGTAGATCGCACAAAGGGGTTCCGGCAATCCGTCGCGCGAGCTGGCGTACGCCGTGAAGGGCGCGTCCGGCTTTTCACGAAAACGCGCCACCAGATTTGCCAGCAAGGCCTCAGAAACGAAGGGCAGATCGCAGGCCAGAATCAACCAAGCAGCCAAGGGGGCCTCGCGGAACGCCCCCAGGATGCCGGCCAGTGGTCCTTGGGCTTCATCGGAGTCGCGGATGACCGGGGCTTGCTCCGCACCGGCCGGGGCAGCCTGTCCTGCCCGCAAGGACAGATACGTCTGGTCACAGAACCGCCCCAAGAGCCCGATCCCGCGAGCCGCCTGCGTCATCCCGCCGTCGCCCACCACCAGAGAAGCCTTTTCCCGACCCATGCGGGTACTTTTGCCGCCGGCCAACAGCAAACCGTGCAGCGGGACATTCATCCAGCCGCGTTGAAATCGCTTTTGCCACCGCGTTTTTCCAGCAGTCGAACCCGGCGGATTTCCATCCCGGGAGAGAAAGACTTGCACATGTCGTAGACCGTCAAGGCGGCCACGCTCGCGGCGACGAGGGCTTCCATTTCCACGCCGGTTTTGGAGCTGGTTTTGACCGTTGCCTCGATCCGCAGAGTCCCGTCTTTCGGCGGCGGAATGGCGATGTGGACGGCCTCCAGCGGAAGTGGATGGCAGAGGGGAATCAGGCCGGCCGTCTGTTTCGCCGCCATCGTGCCCGCCAGGATCGCCGTCTG
>DFCD01000159.1:235-3547 GCA_002366885.1 Verrucomicrobia bacterium UBA3063 | reverse complement strand
CGGCCACCGCCACGGCGGTGCGAACCGTGACCTGCTTGCCGGACACGTCAACCATCGCCGGGTTATTTTCTGCATCCAGATGGGTCAAGGCGGATCTCGTATTCATGACGGACTCCAGGAATAATAGGAAGCGTCCGACCTTTCAGCAAAACTTTCGTCGATCTCCACGAATCCGCAGGTACCGGCCAAGCCGGCGAAATCCCCCGAGTTGGCCACCGGCGACGGTTTCAGGGAGCCATCCCCAGCCTCAAGCACCGGCAGGAACAGGGTCAGACCCGGCGGCCGTGGAAATTCGCCGCTCAGGACGTGCCGGGAGACCCGCCTAGGCGTTCCCCCGCCCCAATGGACAAGGGCCGGCAGCACGTAGCGACGGAGACAGACCAGGGCCGAGACCGGGTTTCCCGGGAGCCCGAAAACCACCGTTCCTGCGGGCATCTGCCAGACACCCATCGGCCTGCCAGGTCGTTGTTTGACTCCGTGCAGGACCAGCCGTGCCCCCAGATCCGCGAGAACTTCAGGCACGAAATCAAGATCCCCCTGGGAGACACCTCCGGTGAGAACGACCATTTCGTGACGCGCCAGAATTCCGGCCAGACCATCCCGCATTCCTGCCCGGTCATCGCGCAGAACGGTCAGCTCGGCCGGGGCGTGGCCGGACAAACGAAGGGCCGCGGCCAGGGCATCCGGATTCGTGCGGCGGATTTGCCCCTCACGAGGCACCCCGTCCACCGGAACCAGTTCGTCCCCCGTCGCGACCACCGCGATTCGGAAAGGCGCCGCCACCCGCACCTTGGATTGCCCGCAGGCTGCGGCGATGGCGACTTCCACCGGGCCAAGACGCCGACCGGCACGAAGCAAAGTCTCCCCTGCACGGTGATCGGATCCACGTCGATGGATGAAGACCCCCGGCTTCACCTCCACACCTGGGCGGAGAATCGCCTTGCCGTCCCGTTCCTCATACCACTCTCGGGGAAGAATGCAGTCAGACCCCTCCGGCAAAACCGCGCCGGTCATCACTTGCACCGCGCTGCCCCTCCCGCTGGGCAGGAAGGCCCCTGGTTGACCCGCCGCCGCCCGGCCCACAATCCGGAACTCCCCGTGTGTTTCCCCCACTTCGGCGAATCGCACGGCCACGCCATCCATGGTGACCCGGTCAAAAGGCGGAAAATCATGGTCCGCCTTGATGTCGGCACGTAGAACCCGCCCGGCGACTTCCCCCAACGGACACTCCTCGATGCGACCGGCAGGCTGAAGCGCGAGAATCAGCTTCTCGGCCTGGGAAGGTGTGCATGGGGCTTTCATCACAATGGTAAAGGTTTAACCTACATTGTTTAACGCAGAAAAAAAAGAATGACCTCCACCCCTTCCCGACAGCCGCTCGATACCCTAGGCCGGCCCGTGCGTGATTTGCGGGTATCCCTGACCGATCGTTGCAATCTCCGCTGCACCTACTGCATGCCGGCCGAGGTTTTCGATCACGGACACACGTTCCTGCGCAAAGACCAACTGATGCGTCTCAGCGAGCTTGATCGCATCATCGGAGCCTTTGTCCGTTGTGGCGTCCGCAAACTCCGTATCACCGGGGGTGAACCTCTCCTGCGGGCGGGGTTGGTGAAGTTTTTGCACGGCCTGCGTCGATTTCCGGAACTGGAGGATCTGGCCATGACCACCAACGGGCTGCTGCTGCCGGGATTCGCCAGCCAACTCGCGGCCGCCGGCCTCCACCGGGTGACCGTCAGCCTGGATGCGCTCGATCCGGAGGTTTTCGGGCTGATGAACGGACGCGGGCAACATCCCGAACGCGTCCTCGCCGGGATTGAGGCCGCACGGGCGGCGGGCCTGGGCATCAAAATCAACATGGTCGTGCAACGCGGGGTGAACGACGGACAGATCCTCCCGATGGCGAAATACTGCAAGAGCAAGGGCCTGGTTTTGCGTTTCATTGAGTTCATGGATGTCGGCAACTTCAACCACTGGGATCCCTCCCGGGTGATCTCTGGCCAGGAAATTCTCGCGATCCTTACCCGGGAGTTTGACTTCGACCCCGTGCCCCCGACCTGCCGCGGCGAAGTTGCCCAGCGATTCCGTTATCGCGACACCGGGCTTGAATTCGGCCTGATCACTTCGATTTCCGCCCCGTTTTGCCGCGACTGCACCCGCGCCCGGCTTTCCGCCGATGGGCGGCTCTTTCACTGTCTCTTTGCCTCCGAGGGGTACGATCTGGTGGGTGCCCTGCGGACAAAATTGCCGGACGAGGAGAGTCTTGATCGGCTGGTGGCGGATCTCTGGAGCCGGCGGGCCGACCGCTATTCGGAAATCCGCTCTCAGGCCGGCTCCTTCCCCAAGGTCGAGATGTCCTTTATCGGGGGGTAGCCGGCCGGCCATGATCCTCGCGGCCCTCTTTTTTCTCGTCGCCCTGGTCTACTCGACCGTGGGCTTCGCCGGCGGTTCGTCGTACCTCGCCCTGCTCCACTGGCATGGCGTCGCCCCGGCGGTCCTTCCGATTCTCGGCTTGTCCTGCAATCTGGTCGTTTCCTCCCAGGGGTTTGCCCAATTCGCCCAGGCCGGCCATTTCCCCTGGCGACGAAGCCTTCCTTTTCTCTGCCTTTCCGTCCCGGCCGCTTACCTCGGCGGGCGTTTCCCGGTGAAGGAATCGACGTTTTTATTCCTCCTAGCCGCTTCCCTCACGGCGGCGGGGATCATGCTCCTCGGATCCGGGCGGAATTCCGACCCGCCGCCGGAGGCACGGATGCCCTGGCTTATCCACCGCACGGGCCCGTGGCTCGGGGCAGGCTTGGGTTTTCTCAGCGGAGTGGTTGGGATCGGCGGCGGCATCTTTCTCGCTCCCATTCTCCACCTCAGCCGCTGGGCCCCGGCCAAACAGATCGCCGCGCTCGCAGCCGGTTTCATTTTTGCGAACAGCACCGCCGGTCTGGTGGGACAATGGCAGAAGCTGGGAGGGGACGCCGCCACCCTGGCCCCGTTTTGGCCGCTCCCGCTGGCGGTTCTCGTCGGCGGCCTCCTCGGCTCCCGTTGCGGCTGCACTTTTCTTCCCGCCGTACGAATCCGTCAGATCACCGGGGGCATCATCCTCCTCGTGGCCGTCAACCTCTGGACCAAGCTCGCCGGTTGAGCGGAGCAGCAAAACATCGGTAGGGTCAGAGGTGCCTTTCTAAAAACCCCAACGTTCTGTAGAGCCCCGCTCCCTGGCCTTCGCAGCCTTGGCGAAGGAGGCCGCCGCGGCCAAATATTCAAGCTCGGTAGGCCACTTGCGACGCAAATGGCAGCTCGGCGGGCTCAAGCCCGCCCTAC
>DFCD01000159.1:0-134 GCA_002366885.1 Verrucomicrobia bacterium UBA3063 | reverse complement strand
TTGGGCCTGAAAGAACGCAAAGGCCACCAGCAGAGGCAAAGAGGAAACCACGCTGGCGGCAAACAGCAGGCCGTAGTCGTTGGCATAGGAGGACTGAAAAAGGGCCAGACCAACTGGCAGGGTATACTTTTGGA
>DFCD01000114.1 GCA_002366885.1 Verrucomicrobia bacterium UBA3063 | reverse complement strand
GAGAAATTGCCGTAAAAGTTGATTTTGGGCTCTTTCATCTTCCGGCGGCGCTTGACGCTGGGCTTCTCGTAGGAGCGGCGGGCGCGGACATCGCGAAGGATGCCTTCGCGATCGAGCTTCTTTTTCAAACGGCGAAGGGCTTTGTCGACCGATTCGCCGCGCTTGAGCCTGATTTCAACCATGGTTGGAAATCCTATCGAAAAAGACGGAGGCGGGGAAGGGTGTATTTTGGATAAGGATCAAGAGGAAGATTCAGGGGAGGTTATAGCCTCAGCCGTCTGGCGCATGAGTTTTTAGGAATTTCTGCCAATGCTTGCGGAAAAGTGAGGTTTTTCACTGGCTAAGCCCTTGAAGGAGATCAAATTCATCCTTCTGTGGCGAAGTCTTTTGTCCATTTGCACTGCCATTCGGAGTATTCCCTGTTGGACGGGGCCTGCCGGATTCCGGATCTGGTGGAGCGGGCGAAGGAACTGGGACAGCCGGCGCTGGCGCTGACCGATCATGGCAACCTGTACGGGGCCATTGAGTTCTATCAGGCGGCGAACAAGGCGGGGGTGAAGCCGATCGTCGGTTGCGAGGTGTACATGGCTCCCGGGGACCGGTTTGAGAAAAAATCCACCACCGGAGGGAAGGATGCGAACTACCACTTCCTGCTGCTGGCGCGGAATCTGGAAGGCTACCGAAACCTCATCCACCTGGTGACGGCCGCGCATCTGGAAAGCGTCTATTACAAACCAAGAATCGATCATGCCCTGCTTGCCAAGCATGCCGGGGGCCTGATTGGAACCAGCGCCTGTTTGAAGGGGGAGGTGGCCGCGGCCTTTTTGGACGGCCGCGAAGCGGATGCCCGTCGGATCCTCGGAAAATACCGGGAGATTCTGGGGCCGGAAAATTTCTTTTTGGAGATCCACAACCACGGCCTCCCGGAAGAGGAGAAGGTGCGGGCTTTTTACCGCCGGCTCGGCAAGGAAACCAAGACGCCCCTGGTGGCGGCCAACGATGTCCATTATGTCCGCCGGGACAATGCGATCACCCAGGAGATCCTGGTGTGCATTTCCACGAACAGCCGGATGAACGATCCGGAACGGAAAATGAAGTCGTACGGGCCGGAGTTTTACCTGAAGTCGGCCGAGGAGATGGAGACGCTCTTCGCCGATTTTCCGGACGCCCTCGAGAGTTCGGTGGCCATCGGGGAGCGATGCGAACTGCGGCTCGACCTGGGGGGCAACAAGTTCCCGGCCTTCCCGGTGCCCAGCGGCCTGACGCGGGAGCAATATTTCCGGAGGCTGTGCCAGGAAGGACTGCGCAAGAGGTATGGGGAAAGAGCGGGCACCGACAAGGAACTGGGGGAGCGGCTGGAGTTCGAGATGGGGGTGATCGAGAAGACCGGATTCGTGAGTTACTTCCTGATCGTCTGGGACTTCATCGACTACGCCAAGCGGCAGGGAATCCCGGTGGGACCGGGCCGCGGCAGTGCGGCGGGGAGCCTGGTTTCCTACGTGCTGGGCATCACCGATCTCTGCCCGCTGCGGTATGGTTTGTTGTTTGAGCGGTTTTTAAACCCGGAGCGAATTTCCCCGCCGGATATCGACATGGATTTTTGTCCGGATCGGCGGGAGGAGGTGATCCGTTATGTCCGCAACAAGTACGGGGAGCGGGCGGTGGCGCAGATCATCACCTTCGGAACGATGGGGGCGAAGATGGCGGTACGGGATGTGGGGCGGGTCATGGGCATGAGTTTCGGGGAGACCTCGCGGATCGCGGATCTGATTCCCAAGGTGCCGGGGGCGAAATTGTCCGACGCGCTCAAACAGGTTCCCGAATTCAAGCGAATGGCGGAGGAGGAGGCGGTGAAGCCGGTGATCCAGTCCGCCCTCCAGCTGGAGGGGATGGTGCGGCAGAGCGGGACCCATGCCGCAGGCGTGGTGATCGCCGATCGCGACCTGACCGATTACCTTCCGCTGACGCGGGACGACACCGGGGCGGTGATGACGCAGTTCTCCATGAACGAGGTGGGGGATATCGGTTTGTTGAAGATGGATTTCCTCGGGTTAAAGACCCTGACGGTGATCCAAGACTGCCTCCGCCTGGTGGAGGAGACCACCGGCAAGAAGATGAAGCCGGAGGAGATCCCGCTGGATGACAAAAAAACCTACGAGTTGCTGAACCGGGCCGAAAACATCGGAGTCTTCCAGGTGGAGTCCCCGGGCATGCGGCGAACCTGCGCGATCTTTGACCTGAAAGGCATCGAGGACCTGATCGCGCTGATCGCCCTGTATCGGCCCGGCCCAATGGATCTCATCGACGAGTATGTGAAGCGCAAAAAGGGAAAATCCCAGTTCAGCTACGAGCACCCGCTGTTGGAACAGATCAGCGCGGAAACCTACGGGGTGCTGATTTACCAGGAGCAGGTGATGGCGGCGGCGCGCCTGCTGGCAGGATACACGCTGGGCCAGGCGGATCTGTTGCGGCGCGCGATGGGAAAGAAAAAACCCGAAGAGATGGCCAAGCAGCGGGAGACCTTCGTGCAGGGCTGCGCCCAGGTGAATCAGATTCCCCGTTCCCAGGCGTTGCGGATCTTTG
>DFCD01000086.1 GCA_002366885.1 Verrucomicrobia bacterium UBA3063 | reverse complement strand
CGCTCGGGGCGAGTCTTCGCCCCCGGCAAGGACGACTTCGCGGAAAAAAGACGGGCCTCGGTCTGGCGGGATCTGGACCGGCTCAAAAGGGAGAACTGAAGCCATGGGTGTTCCGAAAAGAAAAACGTCGAAGATGCGGATGCGGATGCGGAAGTTCACGCATCGCCGCTCCCTGCCCCAGCTCCGCCGCGATAAGTCCGGCCAACCCCACCTCCCCCACGTGGTCGATCCGGCCACCGGCCGCTACCGCGATCGCCAGGTCTTGACCATCGAGACCCCCGCGGCCTGATTCGGTCCTTCCGCGCTTTCGCGGGAACCCTTTCATGAAAATCGCGCTCGACGCCATGGGGGGTGATTTCGCCCCGGAAAGACCGGTGGCTGCCGCCGTCGAGGCCCTTGCCCACTTCCCCCAGATTGAAAAGCTGCTGCTTTTCGGCAAGGAACCGGAAATCCGGGCCGAGCTGAAAAAACTGGGCCAGGAAAAGCCCAATCCTCGCCTCGAAATCCACCATTGCGACACCGTCATTGCGATGGGCGATCCCCCCGTTGAATCCCTCCGCCGCAAAAAAAACAACTCCATCCTCCGCTGCATCGAGGCCGTCCGCGATGAGCAGGCCGACGCCGCCGTCTCCGCCGGCCACACGGGAGCGATGGTGGCGGCCGCCACCATTCGCCTCCGCACCCTCCCCGGCATCAGCCGCCCCGGCATCGCCACCATCATGCCGACGGAGACCAACCTCTTCATCCTCATTGACGCCGGCGCCAACCTCGACGCCCGCCCTGAGCACCTCCTCGACTACGCCGTGATGGGCTCCGTCTTTTCCGAGGAGATCCTCGGCTACCAAAAGCCCCGCGTGGGCCTGCTCTCGATTGGCTCCGAGGACGCCAAGGGCAACTCCCTCACCAAGGACGCCTTCAAGCTCCTCTCGGAGGCTCCCATCCATTTCGCGGGCAACATCGAGGGGCGTGACCTGTTTGAACGCCCCGTGGAAGTGGTGGTGTGCGACGGTTTCGTCGGCAACGTGGTCTTGAAAACCGGCGAAAGCATCGCCACGGCCATCTTTCACTGGCTGGCCCATGAGATCAAAAAAACCCCTTTCCGCATGCTGGGGGCCTGGCTTGCCCGCAACGCCTTCCGTGCCATCAAAAAGAAGACCAATTACGAGGAGTACGGGGGCTCCCTGCTCCTTGGCGTCAACGGGATCACCGTGATTGCCCACGGCAGTTCCACCGTCAAGGCGATCCGCAACGCCATCCGTGAGGCGGTGGAGGCCGTCGAACACCGGGTCAATGACCGGATCATCCGCGCCGCCGAACTCGCCGGCGCCCACAAGGAAGCCAAAGCCGATGCCCTCGCGGCCTGATTCCGGCCTGAAAGTGGCCGGGACGGGCGTCTATCTCCCCGCCCGCATCCTTTCCAACCACGATCTCGAGAAGCTCGTCGACACCAGCGACGAGTGGATCATGACCCGCACCGGCATCAAGGAGCGCCGGATCGCCTCGGAACAGGAAACCTCCACCTTCATGGGCGTGGCCGCCGCCAGGCAGGCCCTGGCTCAGGCCAAGACCAAGGCCGCCGACCTCGATCTTATCCTCACCGCCACGGTCACGCCGGACTCGATGTTCCCCTCCTCCTCCTGCCGGATTTCCGCGGAAATCGGGGCCGCCGGCTGCCCGGCCTTCGACCTGCAGGCTGCCTGCTCCGGTTTTCTCTACGGCCTGATCGTGGCCGACCAGTTCCTGAAAACCGGTGCCGCCAAAAACATCCTGCTGGTCGGTACGGAGCGCCTTTCCTCCGTGGTCGACTGGCGGGACCGCAACACCTGCGTGCTTTTCGGCGACGGCGCCGGCGCCGTGGTGGTCCGCAGCGAACCCGGCCAAGGGGGAATTCTGGCTTTCGACTGGGGAGCAGACGGAGCTTCCGCCGACCTTCTCCACCTGAAGAATCCCATGGCCCGGGGCAAGGCCACCGAACCCCCCGCGCCCACCCATCCCGACTGCATCGTCATGGCCGGAAAGGAGATTTTCAAACAGGCCGTCACCGCCATGGCCGAATCCTCCCGCCGCACCATGGAAAAGGCCGGCGTGAAACTCGGGGACATTGCCTGCGTCATCTCCCATCAGGCCAATATCCGGATCATCGATGCTTTGGTGGAGAAACTGAAGTTTCCGCGGGAACGCTGCTTCGCCAACGTCCACCGCTACGGCAACATGTCGGCGGCCTGTATTCCGGTCGCCCTGCACGAGGCCGGAACAGAGAGGAAACTCAAAAAGGGAGACAAGGTACTGCTCGTCGCCTTCGGTGGCGGTCTAACCTGGGCCAGCGCCATTTTGGAATGGTAAATAGGTAGGCAACTTGCGATGCAAGTGGCAGCCACTTTTATCAAAAGTGGCCTACCCAGATTAAATCCTTAAACCCGGCCGTTAAAAAATTTCAGCAATGCCTCGACATGGCGGGCGCCCGCACCGAGGTGCTCCCGGAAACAAGCCTGCGCCCGGCGTTCCAACTCCCCCCGGTCCGCCGGAGAGGCAAGCAACCGGTCCAACTGCATCCCCAGGTCCCGGGCATCTGCGCTGACCACCATCGCCTTGTCCGTCAAAAATTCGCGCCGCAAGGATTGGAAATTTTCCATATGCGGACCCGCCACGATAGCCCGCCCATGCCGCGCCGCCTCGAGGAAGTTCTGCCCGCCCTTGCCGGTGAGGGTTTTTCCGATGAAGACCAGGTCGCAGGCCGGATAGAGATCGCGCAGCTCCCCGGTCGAATCCACCAGCAAAATGTCCGGATCCTTCCCGGCCTCCCCTCCCAACCGGGAGCGAAGCCCCACCCGGAGCCCGGTCAGGGAAAGCTCCTGCAGGATCTTGCCTTTTCGCTCCACGTGGCGGGGAACCAGCATTAGGCGGAGTTTGGGGTGTTTGCCTTTCCGTTCCCGCACCAGCTCGGCAAGGATCTTCTCCTCGCCCGGATGGGTGCTGCCCCCCAGCAAGACCACCTGCCCCTGATCCCACCCAGCCAACCGGCGGATTTCCGTTCCTTTGCCCGGATTGTCCGAGGCAAGGTCGGCCACGTCGTACTTCATGCTGCCCATCAGGTGCAGACGCTCCTCGGGAAAACCGGCGATGGCAAAACGGCCGAGATCCTCCTCACTCTGCACCCCGATCCAGTCAAACGCCTGCAAAACCGGACGCACGAAGGTGCGGGCCGCCCGAAAGAGACGACGGTTGCGGCGGGAGAGCCGGGAGTTCACCAGACAGACAGGAATTCCCATCTTTTTTGCCCGCCAAAGCATGTTCGGCCAAATCTCGTTTTCCACCAGAATGAGCGCGCGGGGATTCACGCGGCGGAACGCCCGCATCATCGAGTAGTAAA
>DFCD01000017.1 GCA_002366885.1 Verrucomicrobia bacterium UBA3063 | reverse complement strand
GGCGGCCAGGGGGGTGGCGTGGGTTACAACGCCGGTGGCGGAACCAGCTGGGTCAACACCAACCTGGTCTCGGCCAGCAACATCCAGGGTGGCAGCCCTGCGGGTAGCAACGGATCGATTCAGTTGAGTTATGTTATCGAGCCCATTCCGAGGATCACCGCGGCGCCTTCCGCTACGACGGGCACGGTCGGCGGCGCGGCCTCCTTTTCGGTGACGGCCGAAACTCCCGGCGCCGGCACGGCCGGGTTGACCTATCAGTGGAAGAAAAACGGGGAAGAAATTCCGGGAGCCACCGGCAGCACTTTCAATCTTTCGATTCTGACGGTCGACAACGAAGGAAATTACTCCGTCACGGTTTCCAATTTGTACGGATCCGCGACGAGCAGTGAAGCTTTGCTCACGGTTAACAAGGCCACGCCGGGGATCGAGCTTCCGCCCTTGGCTGGCGGGCTGACCTATGGGCAAACGCTCAGCCAGGCGGGTTTGACGGGTGGCACTGCGAAGATTGGGGCTCTGGAGGTAGACGGATTTTTCTCTTTTGATTCCGGCGATCTCAAACCCGATGTGGGAGTGGCGGAGCAGAACATCACCTTCACTCCGCTGGATCCGGATAATTACAACACCGTGACGCTGAAAGTGCCGGTGACGGTCGCCAAGGCGAACCTCCGCGCCATCGCCGAGAACAAGTCCCGGAGCTATCGCTCCGGCAACCCCGCCTTCACCGTCCGGTATGTCGGGCTGGTCGCAGGAGACACGGCTTTGGAGACCGTCCCGGTGATGACCACGACCGCCACGCCGGCCTCTGTTCCGGGAACCTATCCCATTACCATCTCCGCCGGTGGGCCGAGCTCCAATTATACCGTCGAGTTTGTCGGTGGAACCCTGACGGTGCTGGATGGGGATTTCGACCAGGATGGAGCCTCCGACTCCTCGGAGTTGGCCGCGGGAACCGACCCTGCCAATCCGGCCGACCGTCCGATGCTTCTCTCGGCAGGCTGGAACCACACCTTGTATGTGCCCCAGGCAGGGGGATATGCGCTGGCTTGGGGGCTAAACACCGATGGCCGCTGTGGTGTGGGCCATACCAACTCGCCGCTGACGACGGGGGTGCGGACGGTCGGCGCGGATGGCAAGGAGTTGACCGGCATCATCCAAGCGGCGGCCGGCGGGGGTCACAGCCTGCTTCTGCAGAATTTCAACGGCCAGATCACGCTCCTGGCCGCGGGCGCCAACGCCAACGGACAGTTGGGCATCACCAATGCGTCCTCGGACCGATTCTTGCCGGTCTCTTCGGGGTTGCCCACCAACCTTTTGGCGATTGCGGCCGGGGCGCGACACAGCTTGGCCTTGGACGCGGATGGAAAGGTTTATGCCTGGGGCGACAACCTGCAGGGGCAGGTGGGTGTGAACACGAACCGTAGCGTCATCCGGACGCCCACCCGGGTGACCAACGCGCTCGCCGCGCTGCGGATCAAGGCGGTCGCCGCCGGCGCGGAGCACTCTCTGGCGCTGGCGGAGGATGGGAAGGTCTACTCCTGGGGCCGTGGAAACGGGGGTGCCTTGGGTTACACCGCTCTGGGGGCGGTCCGTGCTCCTCGGCAGATCACCAACCTCAGCTCGATCCGGCAAATCGCGGCGGGGGACAAGCATTCCCTCTTCCTCAATGCGGGCAAAGTCTACGCCTGCGGGGACAATAGCCTTGGTCAGCTTGGCTTGCCGGCCACCGTCCTTTCAACCAACGCCCCGACGGAGATCGCCTTCCCGGCGGGGACGACGATTCGCAAATTGGTGGCGGGATTGGATCGGTGTCACGCCCTCGCGGACGACGGCCGGGTCTTTGCCTGGGGGTACAACCGGTACGGGGAACTGGGCCTGGGCTACGCCAGCCCCGATGCGCCTTATGCGGTATTCACGCCGCAGGAGGTGACGGCGCTGTACGGGGCCAAGGAAATTGCCGGCGGCGGGTTCCAGACCTTTGCCTTGGGTTCCTCGGGAACCTTGCTGGCTTCCGGACTGAACGAGGGCGGACAGCTCGGGGTCGGCAGCACCAACAATGTTTCTTCCGCTCCCGCCCCCACCAAGGAAGCGGGCAAACAGGATCAGATCCTCACCTTTGATCTTCCCGTCCCGTTGCGCGTTGGCAGCCCGGTGGTGTTGGGCGCGGTTGCCGTGCCGGTCACTGGGAATGCCGGGGCGGGCGGAGCCGTGGGCACGGCGGTGTTGCCGGTCTCCTATCTCTCTTCCGATTCCTCCGTGGCCACGGTGGAAAACGGGATTCTTACCCCCCTGAAAACCGGGACGGTGACAATCACGGCCAGCCAGCCGGGCAGCGGCACCTTCAATGCCGCCGCCCCGGTAAGCCGGACAGTGACGGTGGTGAAGGGGATCGCTTCCGTCCTGGTGACCGGGTTGCGGCAAAGTTACGACGGCGCTCCCAAAAATGTTCAGGTGACCACGGTTCCCCCGGGGTTGGCCTTCCGGATCGCCTACAACGGATCGACGAATGCCCCTTCCGCCATCGGTACCTACCCGATCGAGGTTTCGGTGGAGGATGAAAAATACGAGGGCAGGGTCGGCGAAATTCTGGAGATCCGCCCCTATCTGACTTTGGAAATGGAGACGGCGGAGGCCAACTACGATCTGGGCTCTGGGCCGCAAATTCTCGATACGACCGTCCGGGCGGAGGGATCGCCGGCCACCCTGTCCGCCGCCAACGTCCGCATCGAGGAGGGTTTTGTCGCCGGGGACGTGCTCGCCCTGACCAATCCCCCGGCTGGGATCACCGCCAGCTGGTCGGCGGCGCGGGGGCTGCTGCGCCTGAGTGGGACGGCTTCCGTGGCGGATTACCAGACGGCGCTCCGGCGGGTGACTTTCGCCACGACCTCCACCAACACCAACAACCGGGTGATCAACATGACCCTGGGATCGGCCGTGGCCCACGCGGGACACGCCTACGAATATGTCTCCCAAAACCTCACCTGGCCGGATGCGCGGACCGCCGCCAAAGGCCGCTCCCTCTTTTTGGAAAACGGTTACCTGGCCAATGTGACGTCCGCTGGCGAAAACCAGGCGGTGCTCGGCTTGTTGCAGGAGGCGGGGAAGGACGCCTGGCTGGGGGGTGCGGATATCACGGATGGAAACTTTCGCTGGATGGACGGACCCAATCCGGAGGCGGGGAGCAAATTTTGGAACGGAAACAGCGGGGGTTCGGCGGTGAGCGGCCAATTCGCCAATTGGGGCGCCGGACAACCGGATAACAAGTCTTGGGTGGTGGGTCGTGAGATCGACTACTACATCCTTTTTGTCCCCATTTATAAAAACATCTACGAATACGAAAGTTTCCTGATGATGAGCCACTCCACGAGTTTGGCGATCGGGGGCAATTCTTATCCCAGCTCTCCCGGCAAGTGGAACGATGCGCCTATCAAGACCAGCGCAAACAGCTTTTACCGGCTTGGCTCCGTGGTGGAGTACGGGGGAACGGAACCGGTCTTCTTCACCGACCAGCGCACCCTCCAGGTCCGCCCAGGCCCGCAAGCGATCACCTTTGGCCCGTTGTCGGATAAAACCTACGGGGATGCAGCTTTCCCGCTGACGGCCACGGCCAGCTCGGGACTGCCGGTCAGCTACAGTTCCTCCGACATCCATGTGGCCACGGTCAGCGGAAACACCGTCACCTTGGTGGGAGTGGGCACGGTCACCCTCACGGCGAGCCAGTCCGGCAACGGCACGTATGCTCCGGCCACCCCTGTCTCCCAAAGCCTGACGGTTGGACAGGCCTTGCTTTCTCCGACGAATATCGTCCTGACCTCCCCGGCTTCGCTGGTTTATGACGGAACGACCAAGACCTACTCCGCCGGGGTCGCCGGTGTGACCGGGTTCACTTTCCTTTATGAGGGGCGGCTCGGCACCGTCTACGGTCCTTCGGCCACGCCTCCCAAGGATCCGGGCGATTACACCGTGACGGCCACCAGTTCCGATCCCCGTTATGGTGGATCCAAGTCCGCGGACTTCTCCATCCTACCGGCCAACACCCCGCCGGCTCTGGGCTCGATCACGGACCGTCTGGCCCAGCCCAACCAACCGCAGGTCTTCACCCTGAGCACCCTGGACGGGGAGACGGCGATCGCCGATCTCGTCCTGGCGGCTTCCTCCGACAACCCCGCCCTTTTACCAGCGGGAAGCACGACCTTTGCCCGGAGGTCGGACAACGGTTTGTGGGAACTGACCGTCAACCCGGCAAGCAATGCCACCGGCACGGCCAACATCACCGTGGTTCTTCGGGATCAGGGGGGTCTGCAGGATCAAAAAACCTTCCGGTTGACCGTGGAGGCCCCGTCCACCAATCCGTTTGCCAACAACGTCAATCTCACCTCCACAGCCTCGGTGATCAGCGTCCCTATGCCCACGGCGGCGCTGGGCCCGATGACTCTGGAGTTCTGGATCAAGCCATCCTCAAGCCTGAGCCCTGGGACTTATCGCTTGGTCAGCAAAAATGGGCCTACTGGAAAAGCGGAATTGGCCGTTGATTTCAATTACACCTCCAGCACCGTCGCCAATTTGAGTGCAACGCTGACTCCGTTGAGTGGTCCCGCCACGACGGCCTCTGTCGACCTCGGCAATCCCCTTGGTTGGACGCATGTGGCCATGGTGATAAGCAGTTCCTATGTTCAGCTTTTTGCCGATGGCACGGCTGGCAGCAGCACCATGCTGTTTTCTGATTTGAACTGGAGTAATCTGCAGATGGTGTTCGGCAACGGATTCCGCGGCCAGCTGGACGATATCCGGATTTATTCCGGGGTTCGGACCGGCACCCAGATCAATGCCGACAAGAGTGGTCCGGCATTAACCCCTTATGAATCCAGTTTGGTGGCCTATTACAAGCTGGACGAAGGGTCCGGGACTTCCTTGGCTGATGGCACTGGTCGAAGCTCCCAGGCAACCGGCTTCAATATTAGCTGGGGACCGGGACGCTCGCCGGGAGCGTGGAATTTCTCCTCCGGAGACTACGCGCTCCAAAACGATGGGGCCTCCCTGTTGCTTGAGCTTGGCGGATTGGAGGGAACCACGCTCTACGACCAGATCTTTGTGCGGAACGGGGCGGCCACGTTGGACGGCGTCGTCAACCTGATGTTTATCGGTGCCTATACCGGACCGGTTTCGGGCAGTTGGCACACCTTTGACCTGATCTGGGCGCAGAACGGGATCGTCTTTGGCGACAACTACCGGCTCAACTTCAACGAGACGGGCTACACGGTCGATACGGCCGTGGTTGCCAAGGATGGTGGCCAGCTCTGGCAGGCGACCGTCCGGGAGGCGGTCAGCCAGGCGGATCTGGAGCAGGCCGCCGTGGTGGCTCGGCCGGTCCTGGGAATTTCCAAGAGCCCGGGTACGGTCGGCACGGTGGAGATGATGTACACTTACACCCGGCCGGCCGGCGGCTCGTATGTCGGCGGTCAGTACGCCGTGAACGGGGTTCGGTATGAGGTGCAAATCAGCACCAATCTTGTCGGCTGGACCAATGCAACGGTGGAGCCTGTTTCCGCCGTCACTGCCGGGGGCGGCAGGGAGAATGCCACAGTGAAGGTGAACAGCGGGGCCGGGAAGGCGTTCCTGCGGCTGAAGATATCGGACTAGCGCTGCTCGCTGATGGTTGGTTTCAGCTCAGGTCTCCGTTGAAGGAATCGTTGGATCGACCGCTTCCCGCTATTTTCCACTTCAACGGAAACAGGTAAGACCGGCGATGGCCGGCTTTACTCCTTCGGCTTCGACTCCGATGTGTCCGCCTTCAGCTGTTTGTAGTCCGCCTTCATCTCCTCGAGGGCCTGAATGACCTCGTCGGCGGACTTTTTGGCGGCGTCCGTCACCTTGTTGGCGGCCTGGATGGAGGCGGCATTCAGCTCCGTGGTGAAATAGGTCTGCACCTCCTGCAACTTGTCGACCGCTTTGGTTAACTTGGCCCCAATGGTGCGCACCTTCTTGTCCACGTTTTCGTACTCCTGCTTGGCCTTGTTCATCCGCTCCTGGGAGATGTTTTTCAGGTCGCCATCCATCTTGCTGAGATCACCTTCCCAATCCTTGAAGCGGGCATCGGCCACCGTGCGGAAGCGGTTGATCCGGTCGGAGAGGGTTTCCTGGACATCCTTGTAATCCTTAAGCTGGTCGGTGTAATCTTCAAAGGCGTCGCGGGGCTTGTCGGATTCCGCGGCGATGCGGTTCAGCTGATCCAGGGCCTCCCGTAGTTCCTTGATCGTCTTGTCGATGAGGCTCTCGATTTTTTCCAGGTTGCTGGTCATTTCCCTGGCCCGTTCGGCCGTTTCCGATGCGGGGAGCGGGGTGGTGGTTGCCAGGGTAAGGGCCAGGACCGGAAGCAGGAATTTGTGCATCAGGTGGATATAGTCGCGAGATCTGCACCGAAAAGAAAAAAGGTTCGGGGGCCGTTTAAGCTTATGTGAAGGTAAACGGAAGATTTCCTCTTGGGCGATAAGGTCGGGCGGGTTCTCG
Source organism: Verrucomicrobia bacterium UBA3063 (assembly GCA_002366885.1). GTDB lineage: Bacteria > Verrucomicrobiota > Verrucomicrobiia > Methylacidiphilales > Verrucolacustridaceae > Verrucolacustris. The sequence continues at coordinate 3,757 of DFCD01000017.1, read as the reverse complement.
AAACACGCCTCGTTGAATCATGGGTGGTGGAAACCTGATGAGGCGGGTTGGGACAACCCGCCTTAACGTGGCTTGTATTTCCCATCTGTGTATTTTCAGACGATGGCTTGGATTTTTCTGTTTCTCGCTTCGGCGGCCATGGCGTTCTCTGACGAGCGGCTGGTTGAGGTCACCCCCGCGAACGTGCCGGGGGTGGTGCTGGACCTCCGTTATGCCACCACGAACAACATCACTGGGAAAGAGCTTTATCCGGACGCCAAAGCTTATCTGCGGCAGGAGACAATCGGGAAACTGCGAAGGGTAGCCCGGGCCTTGGAGGACGAGGGGTATCGGCTGGTGATTTGGGATGCCTGGCGTCCCGCTTCCGCCCAAAGGGCCTTGTGGAAGGCCAAGCCGGATGGAAAGTTTCTCACGCCGCCCTCCAAGATCAGCCGGCATCGGCGCGGGACGAGCGTGGACGTCTCGTTGGCTGACGGGAAAGGGAACATCCTGGAGATGCCGAGTGACCACGATGAGTTCAACGCCAAGGCAGACGAGGATTTCTCCGATGTGCCCAAGGAGGTGGCCCTCAGGGCCCGGATTCTCCGGAAGGCGATGTTCGCTGCCGGCTTCTCCGGGGTGCCGGATGAATGGTGGCACTATGATCTACGGGATTGGGCGGACTATGAGCCCGTTGAAGACAAGAAGATGGGAGGTAGCAGGTAACAGGTCGTCGTTTAGGTTTACGTTTAGGTTTACGAGGAGAGTAGCTACGAAGTTCGAGGGTTAGTCGTAAAGGTAAGCGTCAACGACCAGTTCCCGGCCTGTTTTTTTTGGCCGAAATCAAAAAAGACCGCATCCTTTTCCGGTTTCCGTGGTTTTCTCCTTATGGGTTTGGGTTACCGCCGATGGGTCAGGACGAATCTTCTCCGGGAGGAGCCGGGGCCGATCTTGTCGGAGTCCATCCTCCAGCGGATCTGGTTTGAACAGCTGGTTCGGAATCCGCTGGCGGCGGTGACGGGCGAGGCGATCTGGCTTCATCATCCCGGCATCTGGAACCGCCGGCCGGGGCCGGACTTTCTGCGGGCTTCCTTTTCCGCGGCCGATGGGCGGGTCTTCTCCGGGGATGTCGAAATCCATCGCCATTCTTCGGATTGGGATGCCCATCGGCACTCCGGAAACGCCGCGTATGGCAACGTCGTTCTTCATGTCTTTTGGCAGGCAAACCCGATGTTTTCCCCTGAGCCCCCGTGGGAAGTCCGCCAGGTGGCCTTGGAGCACCAGCTTTCCGCCCCGTTGACCGAACTGATCTCCTTGTTCCGCTCTTCTCCTGCCGAGATCCAAACCGGGGAGAAACCCGGCCGATGTCATCCGGTTCTCCTCGCGCTTTCTCCGGATAAGCTGGGGGAATTTCTTGAGGAAGCGGGATGGCATCGGTTGAGGCAGCGACGAGCCTTGGCCCGGGCGAGGGTGGTTTCCTTCGGCCTGGAACAGGCGGTTTGGGTGGCTCTTGCGGAGGGGCTGGGTTTTTCCGAAAACCGGGAGCCCTTTGCCGCGTTGGCCCGTGCCGTTCCGGTCCGGAACCTGCTGGAAATTCCCGATCCCATCGAGCGGGGCGCCATTCTTTACGGGACGGCTGGCTTGCTGCCGGATCCCACGCGAACCAAGGTCAGCGATGGTGCCTTGCCCCTGCTTCGGCGACTTTGGCGGCTCTGGTGGACCAAACGGGAGGACTGGAGGCCATATATTCTTCCTGCCGGGATTTGGCGGTTGGGGGGTACCCGGCCCAACAATTCGCCCTTTCGGCGCCTTGCCGCCCTTGTAAAGATATCCTATCAATATGACTGGCAGAGACTTATGGAAACTATTCGGAACGGGGATGCGGACTGCTTTTTAAGGATTTTTGGATCTCTTTCGGACGGATTTTGGGACCGGCATGCTGGTTGGGACGGACGCATTCTATCTTCCTCCTCGAAATTGGTGGGCACGGATCGCGCGGTTGCGCTGCTCTTTCAGGTTTTGGCTCCTCTGACTGAGCTCACGGAGGGCGAGCTTGGGGCGAGGATGGAGAACTGGCCGGCGGGGGGGGATGCCGGCCTGCTTCGGTCGGCCTCGGTCCGGTTGCTGGGCGTGCCGTTTCCCCCTCCCGATGTCCGCACCCATCTGGCCAGGGAGGGGTTGCTGCAGATCTACAAGGATTTCTGCCGGGCCAAGCCGTGCAGCGAATGTTCCATGGTCGAGTTATTGGAAAACAGGCAATAAAGCCCGGTTTGCGGCCGGAAAAAACCTGCGAGGAACCGACATCCGGCCGTTCCCGCAAACGTAAGCGTAAAGGTAAACGAGCGCACAAACTTGTTTATCAGGGAAGTCGAAATAAGGTGGAATGATGACCGCCCTTCCTTGGCTCCTGGCATTCCTCGCGTGCGGATCCGTCCTGGCCGTTCCCCCCCAGGAAGAGCCCATCGTCAAGGCGGTGGAGAAGGTTCGGCCGGCGGTGGTGAATATTTACACGGAGGCCGTGGTCACGCAGGAGGTGCGGGATCCCCGGGATATTTTCTTTGAGCGTTACTTCGGGGGGGGCATGTCGCGCGGCAACCGGATCCTGCAGACGCCGCTGCGGAACCTGGGCTCCGGGCTGATTGTCCGTGCGGATGGTTACATTGTCACCAACCAGCACGTGGCCAACCGCGAAACCAACCCAAGGATCCGCGTCACCTTGGTGAACGGGAAGGATTATGAGGCGGTCCTCCTGAGGGACGACGACCTGCAGGATCTGGCCCTGATCAAGGTGGATGCCAAGGAGCCCCTGCCTTTCCTAAGCCTGGAAAAGCTTTCCCCGAATCTGCTTGGCCAGACCGTTTTGGTCCTGGGCAACCCCATCGGGTATGAGAACAGCGTGAGCGCCGGCATTCTCAGCGCCAAGGACCGGACCCTGACGATCGGGGATCTGACCATGGAGGGGTTGCTGCAGACTGATGCGGCGATCAACCCCGGCAACAGCGGCGGACCTCTCGTGGACGCGGAGGGGGACCTGGTCGGTTTGAGTTCGGCCAAGATGTCCGTTGCCCAGAACCTTCCGGTGGAAAGCATCGGGTTTGCCATTCCGGGGGAACGGGTGAAGCGCTGGGTCGAGGAAGCGATTGCGATCGTGGAGGGAAAGATGAAACCCCCTCCTGAGCGGTCGGCGGGGGTGGCCCTGAGGGAAAAATTCGGCCTGGAACTGAAGGACTGCAACCCCAACGAGTCGCTTCAGCTGGGCTACCAGGGGAGGGTAGGACTTCTCGTGACCGGGGTAGAAAAAGGAAGTCCCGCGGCCGAGGCCGGCATCCAGCAAGGAATGTTGGTGGTGGGACTGGGGCAGATCCCGGCCCGGACCTTGGAGGAACTTCCCCGGAAGGTGCGGCAGCTCAAGGGAGGCGAACAGGTTGTGGTGACGGTGTTGGGCGCGATGAAGCAGGGGAGCTTCATCGCGTTGAGAAGCGGGACGGTGACGCTGAAAGCCCGATAAGGACGATGGGGTAGTATCACCTGTTGGTTAACGGCTCCATTTACGTTGACGAAATGGGCAACCTTTTGAATTTGGGCTTGGGTAGGGGCGATCGTCCCCGATCGCCCGATGGAAAGTCTCCATCCTGGAAAATCTCGATCGGACGATCCGGAGGATCGTCCCTACCGATCCTATTTGCGCTTTTGACTTCGGCGGTCCTCGCCCAGGAGAAACCATCCACGGAACGCATCTCTTGGCAGTTTCCGACAGAAAACCGGTACCTGGCGGAGG
>DFCD01000097.1:12308-14000 GCA_002366885.1 Verrucomicrobia bacterium UBA3063 | reverse complement strand
GCCGCCTTGGCGGCCAAACTCGCCGCAACCCACCCCGATGAGGCCCGCTGGTTCGTCGCCTGGGCCTTTGCCAAACGCAGAAGTGACTCTCTGGAGACCGCCTCCAAGATTCTCTCCGAGGCCGCCTCCCTGCATCCCAAGAACCCTCTCATCCAGTTTAATCTCGGTTGCTATGCCGCCCAACGGGGAGACCTGCCCACTGCCCAGTCCCACGTGAAGAGGGCTATCGAGCTGGATCACGGGATGGAGAAACTTGCCCACGAGGATCCCGATCTCGAACCCCTCCGCCAAGCGCGCCTGATCGACTAAACGCGGTTTTCCGGGGCCGCCGAGGCGTTCTTCCGCTCCGCTTCCTCCAGTTCCCGCAAATACGTCCTGACCTCCTCCGCTCTCTCATCCGGCAGGTCCCGGTAGCTGCAACCAAACCTTTCCTTCACGCATCCCGCCACATGGGCATGGGGATTCCGGCCCTGCGGGTGCCGGGAATCCTCCGGAAGAACCCCCCGCAACCGGTCCCCGGTGACCTGCATTTCCTTCCAGATCTGCCGGCGCAGGTCCGGACTCATCCCGGCCGGTGTTTCAGCGCCAGCAAGGTGATGTCGTCCGAAGGCTCGGCGCCGCGGGCAAACTTGGCAACCTCCCCCACCACCCGCTCCGTCAGTTTCTCCGCCGATAATTTCCCCTGCCCGCGGACCGCGTCCTTCAGACGATCCTCGCCGAAAAGTTCCCGTTGGGGGTTCATCGCCTCGGTCACGCCATCGGTGTAGACCAACAGGATCTCCCCCGGCCGCAGTTCCAGTTGGCGCTCCCCAAACTTCGCATCTTCAAACACGCCGAGCGGCATGCCCCCCGAAGGCTCGTATACGGGCTCCCCGTTGGCCGGCACCAAAATCGGCGGATTGTGCCCTCCCTGCCCGTAGACCATCCGCCCCGTGGCCGTATCCACAATCCCCAGGATCATCGTCACAAAAAGATTGGCCTGATTTTCGGCACAAAGCTGGGTGTTGACCCGCTGCAGGATTTCCAGCGGTGTACGACCCGGAATCGCGATGGCCCGGATCAAGGTACGCGTCACCGCCATGAAAAGCCCGGCGGCCACGCCTTTTCCTGAAACATCCCCCACCACAAAACAGTATTTGCCGGGCTCCACTGGAAAAAAGTCATACAGGTCCCCGCTGACCTCCTTTGCCGGATCCAGCCGGGCGTACAGTTCCACCTTGGGACTCTGTGCCGGACCAGGAAACGCCTGCGGCAACAGCCCCTGCTGCATTTCCCGGGCCAGATCGAGATCCCTTTGCACCTGGGCCCGCTCCAGGGCGGCGTCATGCGCCCGGATGCGGACGAGGGCCGCCGATACCAATCCGGAGAAATATTCCATCAATTCCTCATCCTCCCGGCTGAAGGAAGCCCGCCCCTGAGGATTAAGGAACTCGATCACCCCGATGCACTCCTCCCCGTCGAGGAGCGGGGCCGCCAATAAAGCCCGCGTTTTCCAACCCGTCTGCTCATCCGCCTTGGCGAAGAAACGGGCATCCCGGCTGACATCATCCGCCCGGATCATCTTTTTTTCTCTCATCGCCGCCCCCACGATGCCCGCCCCCCGGGGCACCCGCAGGCTACCCAACTGGGGGGCGCTGTCCCCGTGGGCGGAATGGATCACCAGTTCCCCCGTGCCCGGATCGGGAAGAAAAA
>DFCD01000097.1:373-12196 GCA_002366885.1 Verrucomicrobia bacterium UBA3063 | reverse complement strand
TATCCTTCGCCAGGCGCGGGGGCAGGGACTGCGGGCGTCATGGTTCCATCCTATGCCTTGCACCCGTGCTCAGGAAGGATTCCTTGCGACCGGGTGCCGAGAAAAAAACCCGGCCCTGCTTGATTCGGTTAGCGGCTCTTCTCCGGCGTGAAAACAATCTCCACACGCCGATTTTTGGCTTTGCCCTGAGGCTCGTCGTTGGGCGCAATCGGCCGGCTCTCCCCGTATCCCACCGCGGCGAGGCGTGAGGCCGGCACCATGCCCGTTCTCTCCAGGGTGCGGACCACCACGGCGGCACGGGCGGTCGAAAGCTCCCAGTTGCTCGGATAATACTGGGCAAGGAGCGGGGCAATCGGATCCGTGTCCGTGTGCCCCTCCACCCGCACCTCGTCCTGGGATTTGTTGGCGGCCTTGGCCACCTTCTGCAAAACATCCACCCCTTCCGGGGAAAGTTCCGCCGAACCGCTGGGAAAAAGGATCTCGCTGGCCACCGTGACCTTGAGCTGGTCCTTCAGACGGGAAATGATCACATCCTTGTCGGCCAGCTCCTTCTTGAGATTTTCCTCAAGCTTGGCGTCGGCTTGGGAGGACGATGCCTTCATCCTTTCCATCGCCAGCTGCTGCTCGGAAATTTTCTGCTCCAGAATCTTTTTTTCCGATGCGGAAAGATCCTTGAGTTTTGCCAGTTCCGCACGGGATTTCTCCAAGTCCAGCGAATCCCTCTTCAGCTTGTCCAAGTCCCCCTTCATCTGATCTGTCTGGGCCCGGGCGGCTTCCGCCGCCTCCTCGGATACCTTCACCTTGGACTCCAGCATGCCGATCCTTTGCCCCGCTTCAGTCAGCTGGCCTCGCGCCTGATGGTCGCGGCTATAATAGTACCCGCCGCCGCCCAATCCCAGGACTGCCGCCGTCGCTAGAGCCACCGTTTTCCAGGCGACCACGGAAGCCGCGCTGGAAACCGCCGTTTTGGCAGCACCGGTTGCCGCCGCCTTGGCCAGCGAATTCCCCGATCCCCCCGGAAGGGAGGAGGGCAGGGATCCTTCAGGCAGGGGTTGGGGAGTCGGTTCCGCCATGGAGAACCTAGTTTTTCCTGTCCTTGGTCGGCGTTTTACCCTCAATCTTGGGCTTCTTGTCCAGATCCTCGAGGGCCTTCCACAAACGCTCGACGGCCGACGGGGTCTTTTTCACCTTTCCTTCGAGAATTTCCTTGGGCGTCAGCTTTTCCCCGTAAAAGTTTTCATTGGTGTCGTCGGCGGAACCGTAGCCCAGGCCGGACAAGGAGACCCCGCCAAACAGCCCCTTCGTGAAGCTGTAGGTGTAGACCGGGGCGTTCACGGTCGCCACACCTGCGGAAAGCTCCCTTCCGGTGGGGCCCGCCGTTCCCTCCACTTCCGCGCTGCTCGTGTAGTTTCCCTTTTTGGAAAACTGCTCCACCGCCCCCTCCGTGTTCAGGAGCAAAACGTAATCCTGGGAGGATCCGCCCGCCTGGAATCCCACCCCCGCGCCCGCCGCGGAAATCGCCGAGGGATGGGACCATTTTTTGCCCTTCCGGATCACCACCAGGCCATCCCCACCCTCCCCCGCCACAATAAAGCCTGCCTTGATGATCCACATCACCACGAGCCCCTTGGCCTCGTGAAAAACCTCCCGGGGAATGCTGTCCCCCTGCGCTTTCCCGTACTGCTCGAGGATATCGATGGTTTTATCGATCCTCTCTTCCATGCTGCTCACGGCGGAGGCCGGCAGCGGAGTTGCAAGGATCAGGGCGGCAAGGAGGGGAAGGGTGAATTTCATCCGGAAAGCATGTGCCGACCTTTTTCCCTTGGCAATCGGATCCCGCTAGACCCGGCCTTCATCCGCATCCAAGTAGTCAAAAAAGGTCTGGATTTCGTCCCGATACTCCCAGCCGGCCTCCTTTTTTCGAAAAATCAGACGCTCGGAAAGGTCATCCCGCCAGCCCCGTTTGCTCAGGTAGGCGTTCCATACCGCCCGGTCCTGCCCGTCCCTTTTCCTGCCTTGGGATTGACACCAATCGAAAAGATCCCGGTCGGACCCCCCCTGCCTCACCCGCTCCCGCAATTTTTCATGGGACACACCGAGGAATTCGCAGCATGCGCCGTCAAATCCCTTTCCCATGTTTTCGCGGTAATCCGCCGGAAGTTTTCCGGCCTGCTCCAGGCGCAGCTTGTCCACCATCCGGCCAAAGTACACCAGACCCTCCACCTCCTCCCGGGGACTCCTCAAACCCGGAACCGGTTTTTTTGCCTTTTCACTCATCGCCCCATCGCCTCCCGCAGGCTGCGGAGTTCCTGCTCCAGCTCCTCGATTCGGGCCGTCAGATCCAACACCAGACCCGCGCCCGGCGGCGGCATGCCGTACTCCACCCTGAGTTGCTCGATCCTGCGCACCAGAAAAAGCGTTCCCTCGCCAAAACATCCCCGCCTACCTTCCTCCCCCAACAAACCCATCTCACAATACTGCCGCACCGCCTCGACCGTGGTTTCCGCCAACTCCGCCAACTCCGCCAACTCCAACGGACGGGACGACTCCGTCCAGACTCTCACCGCCATCCGCTCCCGCTTCCCCCTCATCGCCTAACTCCTTCCCCCGGGCCGCCAGCGACTCTCCCGGGCCAGCTTCTCCCAAAGCTCCTTTTCCCCGGGGCCGACTTCGGCCGGCACGACGATTTCCAGAAGGGCGTAGAGGTCCCCACGGCTTCCATCCTCCCTCGGCAGCCCCTGGCCCCGCAACCGCAGTTTCTGCCCTGCGGTGGATCCTGCAGGCACCTTGAGCATCACCATTCCTTCCAGGGTCGGCACCGCCACGCTGGCACCCAGCACCGCTTCCCAAGGCGCCACTTCCAGATCGGCAAAAAGGTCGCTTCCCTCCACCCGCAGATCGGGATGACGGGCCAGCCGCACCCGCAGGTAAAGATCCCCGGATCCCCCACCGCTTCGCCCGGATTCGCCCTTTCCCGGCAGACGGATTCGCTGACCTTCCCGCACGCCCGAAGGAATTTTCACCCGGTAAGTCTCCGTCTTTCCTTCCCCGCGCTGCAGGGTCACTTCCCGTGTCGCCCCCCGCAAAGCCTCCTCCAAAGTCACCATCAGGTCCCCCTCGATGTCGGATCCCCGCCGGGCCATCCTCCGGCCAGACGGTCCCCGGAACCCCCCGCTCCCGCCGATGCCTCCGAACAGGTGCTCGAAAAAATCGCTGTATCCCGTCCCGCCAAAATGAAACTCCTCCATATCCGGCGCCCCCGCCCCGCCCGGGGCTCCCTGCCAGCCAAAGCCTTGCCCCGGCACTTCCCGCCCCATCTGGTCGTACTTCGCCCGCTTCGCCGGATCGCTCAACACCTCGTAAGCCTCGTTTACCTCCTTGAACTTTTCCGCCCCCTGCACCTTGTCCCTGGCCACATCCGGATGGTACTCCCGCGCCTTCTTGCGGAAGGCGCTGCGGATTTCCTCCGGCGTAGCCGTCCGGGTAACACCAAGAATTTCGTAGTAGTCCTTGTACTCCGTCACGGCCACAGACCCCCCGTCTCGGGTTCCGGGCCGGTTTCCACCTCCCCCTTTTCTCCCACCGCAGCCAGCCCGTCGGAAAAACCCCGAACCCTCGCATACCTTGGCTCAATTCCCCAGGTTCCGTCCGGCCGGAGAAAGCCCCACCGCCCCCCCGGTTCCCGCGCCGGCGCCAGGCCGTTTTGGAAAACTCCCGCCCGCTCAAACTTGGCCGGAATCACCCACTTTCCCATGGGATCGAGATAGCCCCACCGTCCGGTTTTATCCTTGGCCGGAGCCCGCCCATTCCCAAAAGGCCCGATCGCCGCCAACTCGTTCTGTTTTTCCTCTCCCGGAGAAATTTCCATGACCTTTTCCATGAAATCCATCATGCCCCATCCTCCCCCGCGCTTCCACGCCACCCTTCTATCTCCCAACAAAACCAACTCCTCATAGGCCCCCACGGTCCGCACCTTGCCCTTGCTGTCGATCAGCACCCGCACGGCTGTTTCCTCCCGGCGGACCACCGCTCGGCCCTCCAAAAAGTTGCCCGCCTCCACAAAGTGGTCACGGATCCAAAGTCGCCCGCTGGGAATCACGTAAACCCACGCGGCCGGACCGGCCGGCTGGGGAACCGCCTTCTCCTCCCCAAACCATTTCTCCTCCGCCTCCTCCTCCAGCGGGGCGTCCTCGCTTTCCTCCACCGCCGCCAAACCCTCCGCAAAATCCCTCGCCTGCAGGAATCTTGCCGGGATGGCGTTTTTCAGGTCGCCCTGCTGGTAGGCCACAAATCCCCAACGGTCCTTTTTCTTCACCGCCGCCAGCCCCCCCCGGACTTCCCTGGCCTCGTCGTACTCCGCTTTTCCGATCAGCTTTCCCTCCGCATCCACAAATCCCCATTTCTCCCCGATCCTGACCGGGGCTATGCCGCCGCGCATCACCCCCACCATGTCAAAACGGCCGGCCATCACCCGGTTTCCCCGCTCGTCCACGTAAAACCAGTCCCGCCCCGTGCGCACCGGAACCCGGCCAACCCCCATCCGGGCAATGCTCTGCCCGGTCACGGCCTCCGCACCTTCCGCCACCTCGATGGCGACCAACGTGCCCGTTCCCGGGGAAAGGACCGCCGCCATCGCCTGCATGGGGCGGATTTCCGCGATCTTCTCCCCCTTGATGACCGCATCTCCCTCGAGCTTCACCCAGCGGATCACCTTGGCGGCTCCGGAATTCGGACCGTAACCGGGACACTCCACCTCAAACTGCTTCCGGGCAAAAAGATCCACTTTGCCCAGAACCCGCACGATCCCGAGCGGGGAACCGGGCATCACCTCCCCTCCCACCGGAATGGATATCTTGGTCAGCATGCCGCTCACTGGGGCAGTCACCGGCAGCGAAGGCTCCTTGAGCTCCACCTGCGCCAAGGGCTCGTCCTTCTTCACCTCCTGCCCCTCGGTCTTCAGCCATTTCACGATTTTGGCCCCCGCCAGCCCCGGCAGGAATTCCGGCAGGGGCAAAGCCTTGGCCAGATCCCCCTGAAAAACCCCGATCTCCTCATACTTTTCCGCGATCCGCACGGTCCCGTTGGTATCCACCATTCCCCATTTGCCCTGGGCATGCCCGGCGGTTGCCCACAGTGCTCCCAGCAAAAAGACCCGCAGAATGCGCATTCTTTCATAATGCCTCCCGTCCAAACCAAATTTAAGTGTAATTTTCACCCCTCTTTGCCGGCTCCCTTTCCTTCAATCCTCAAAGTAATCTGGGAGGCAATCCGGATCCGCACCCGTGAAACCCGATCTCCACCACCTCGCCGCCGAAAGCGTCCGGCATATCCGCTCCCGCCTGCCCGCCGAGCTCCGCTCCGCCTCGGAGCCGGTCGTCACGCTGTATCAGGATGTCCCCGACCCGGCGATCCTCCAACAGGGATTCGAGCCAGACCTCCTCGGGCTCTTCGAGGGGGCCAGCCGCATGGAAGCCGACCCCACCTCCTCCGATCCCCCCCCGCGCATCATTCTCTATCTCGAAAATCTTTGGGATCTTGCCGGGGGCGATTCAAAAATCTTCGCCGAGGAGGTCGGCACCACCTACCTTCACGAGCTCGGCCACTTCCTCGGCTTCGATGAGGATGACCTGGTGATGCGGAATCTGGATTGAGCTTTTCCCCGGCTGGCCTTACGCTTTTCCCCCAAAGGGAGGAATGCCATATGGATCGCGAAGGGGAACGCACATTGCGCTCGGAAAAGGTTCAGATTGAACGAAAGACCTTTTTTCTCGATCTCAAGGAAAACGACCGGGGCCGCTTTCTGCGGATTACTGAGGACGTCGGCGGACGCCGCGACCGGATCATTATGCCCGCCAGCGGCATGGAGGATTTCGCCCGCGCCCTGGACGACTTGATCATCTACGAACAGGAAGAACTCGGCCCGCGCTAACTTCTTTCCGCATCCGCCCGGCGCAGTTCCCGCATCAACTCCTCCGGGCTGGCCACCGGCAGCCGGCACACGCTGCCCTCGCAAAAAAATGCCGTCGCCCGTCCGTCCGGAACGGCCAGGGAACCCACCCATCCGCTCGGATGCCCCTTTTCCGCCCGCGTGATCAGCACATCGGGCCGGTAAACGGCGCCTGCCGCCCGACGCAAAGCCTCCATTTCCCGCCCAGGCCAGGTTCCTGCCAGCACCAAGCGGGCCGGAGGCTCCCAGCTTCTTTGCAGGGCCAACAAAGCATGCGGCACCGCCTGCGGCAACCTCCGCATCCGCTCCCCTAGCCACTCGAGAATGCGGCGGGAGGCCTCACGCCAACGCGGTTCATCCGTCAGCCGCCCCAGTTCCGCCAGCGCCAAAGCCGCCGCGGCGTTTCCGCTGGGCTCCGCCCCGTCGTAATCATCCTTCATCCGGAAAAGCAGGCTTCGGTCAGCCGTGGCCCAAAGACCACCCTCCTCCCGGTCTTCGAAACATTCCAGCATCTTTCCCGCCAATTCGCCGGCCCTCCGCAACGGCTCCAGCTTCAGGGAAGCTTGATGCAGGTCGACCAGTGCCTGCACCAGCGCCGCATAATCCTCCAGAAGTTGCACCTCATCCTTCTTCCCCAGCCTCCACCGGTGGATCAGGCTGCCATCCGGCCTCGTCATTTCCTTTTCCATAAATGCCAGGACTCGCTCGGCTTTTTCCAAATAGGCCGGCCCCCCTCCCCATCGGGCCGCCCGCGCGTAGCCGGAAATCGCCATCGCATTCCAGGAACAAAGCACCTTGTCGTCCTTTCCCGGCCGGATCCGCTTGGCGCGCTTCGCCTCCAGCTTTGCCCGGAGGGAATCCAGCACCCTTTCCTCCTCCGCCGAGGGAATCCGTTTTCGGGCGAGCACATTCCACCCCCTTTCCGGGTGGTGCGGATCCAGGAAGTTTCCCTCCTCGCTGATTTCCCAGATCTTTCGTGCGACTTCCCATTCGGCATCCGTCGCCAGCGCCTTCGCCTCGGCCAGCTTCCACACATAAAACTTTCCTTCCACTCCCTCGCTGTCCGCATCTTCCGCCGAGGCCAGCCCGCCCCCCTCCAGCAGAAGATCCCGCTGCAGATACCGGTCAATCCCCTCCACCACCTTCCCCGGCCACGCCTCCCCCGTCGCCGCCCCCAGCTCCGCGTAAAGCCCCATCAAGGGACCGTTGTCATAAAGCATCTTCTCGAAATGAGGCACGGTCCAACCCGCATCGACGGCATAACGATGGAACCCATCCCCCACCTGGTCATAAATTCCGCCCGCCGCCATCGCTCTCCCCGTGTGCCGGACGATTTCCAGAAGCCTCTCGCTCCTTTCAAAAAAGGAGCGCCGCAGCAGAAAAAGCGGCTGGCTGGGGCGCGGAAACTTGGGCGCCCCGCCGAACCCGCCGTGCTTCCGGTCATACTCAGCGGCCAGTTCCGTGGTGGCCGCATCCAGGATCTTTCCCACGTCCCGGATCTCCCCGCCGGTGCCGGCCCCCCCTCCCAGGACCCGGAGCCGCCCAGCCAACTCCTCCGCCCACCCCTCCACTTCGCCTTTTCGCTCCTTCCAGGCCACGGCGATCTGCCGGAGCACGTCGGCAAAACCCGGCCGGCCGTGCGCTCCGCTCGGCGGAAAATAGGTCCCGCCATAAAACGGCTTTCCTTCCGGCGTCAGCCAGACCGAAAGGGGCCATCCTCCCTGTCCCGTCAGAGCCTGCACGGCCGTCATGTAAATCCGGTCGATGTCGGGCCGCTCCTCCCGGTCCACCTTCACCGGGATGAACTCCCGGTTGAGAATCTCCGCGGTCTTCTCATCCTCGAAAGACTCCCGCTCCATCACGTGACACCAGTGGCAGGTCGAATAACCAATGCTCAGGAACACGGGTCTGTTTCCATCCCGGGCCTTTTTCCATACCTCCTGCCCCCAAGGCATCCATGCCACCGGATTGTGCGCGTGCTGGAGCAGGTAGGGACTGACTTCCCCGGCCAGCGCGTTGGCTTTTTTCAAACCCATTCGATGTCAACCTTCCCGAGTCCCGACCGCCGCGCAAACTCCCCCATCCCGTCCTTCTCCTCCGGACCGAGCCCGTAACGGATGCAGCCCGTCAGATATTCCCTTTCCCGGTCATCGCTCGCCAGCTCCGCCCTCCGGGTGATTCCCTGCCGGCACCCCTGCCGGAACCGCTCCCACTCCTCTAAGGCAGGAGCGGCCTCGGGTCCGACCGCCCAAACGGCAAAGACAAACGGTTTTCCCGTCCAGTCCGTCCACGCCTGCCCGAGGTCGAGAACTCCCCGCCCGTTTGTCCGATTCCACTGCGCCAGAGCCTCGTCCCCGATCAAAAGTCGGGCGTCCCCGTTTTCATCCTCCGGAAGACGGATGTTTTTCAGGGAGGCAATCAGTTTCCAGAGCTGGACGGAGGTGGCGGAATTCGGTGTCATCCGGATGGAGCGGCACTCCGCCAGGGGCTTCCCATGGAACACCCCCACGCTGCGCACCTCGCCCCTCGATCCGATCGCCACCCCGTCAAGAACGCGGGTGCCGGGACGGTTGAGCACCTCCCACACCGGCACCAGGGCCAGATCCAGCTCCCCGGCCCACAACTTCCGGGCGAGCTGCCGCGGATGCGCCCAGACCGGCTCCTGCCCCGACCAGGCGGTGGCAAACGGCCTGGCATGCCCGTAGGGAACGCAGCCGACTCTCATCCGCTCAGCGCAAAGCCGGAAGCGGCTCGTAAAAGGTGTTTCTCTGCACCGGCTCACGCCCCGCTTCCCGGATCGCTTGCTCCAAATCGCCCCTCGTCTGCCCGAGGGGTGTCCGCGCTCCCGCCATGTGAAAGATTTTCTCCTCCTCAATCGTGCCGTGCAGATCGTCCGCCCCGTAACTCAGGGCCACCTGGGCCAGCGGCAGCCCCGTGCTGATCCAGTAGGCCGTGATGTGGTCGAAGTTGTCCAGGATGATCCGGCTGGCCGCGATCACCCTCAACTCCTCCAGGGCACTGGCCCGCCGGATTTTTCCTAGCTCCGCCAAACGTGTCTGCGACGGCTCGAACGCAAAGGGCACGAAGCCCGTGAACCCCCCCGTTTCCTCCTGCAGCGCCCTCAGCTTTTCCAGATGATCCACCCGCTGGGCCGCGGTTTCGACGTGGCCGTAGAGCATCGTCGCCGTGCTCCGCCCGCCCATGCCGTGCCAGATCCGGTGCACCTCGAGCCACTCCTCCGCCGTCTCCTTCCCGCGGCAGATGCGGTCCCGCACCCCGGCGTCGAAAATCTCCGCCCCGCCCCCCGTCAGCGAACCCAACCCCGCCTCCCGGAGGTCGGTCAAAACCTCCGCAATCGGCTTCCTGGCCACCCGCTGCGCCAGGTGCCGGATCTCGATCGCCGTGAAAACCTTCAGAACCGGCCTCGGCTCCAGCGCCGCCAGGGCCCTCAACATCCCCAGGTAAAAAGAATACGGCAGGCTGGGGTGCAGCCCACCCACGATGTGAAGCTCGGTGATCCCCTGGGCCACCGACTTCCGGGCCGCCTCCGTCAACTCCTCCACCGAATGCTCAAATGTGCCCGGATCCCGCTTCTTCCTGGCAAACGCGCAGAACTGGCAACGGAGAATGCAGATATTCGAGTAGTTGAGATACCGGTTGACCACGTAGCTCGCGGAGTCACCGACCCTTTTTTTCCGGACCCGGTCGGCCAGCTGTCCAAGCCGGTGCAGGTCCGCTTTTTCCAAGAGATAAATCCCCTCATCGCGGCTGATCCGTTCCCCTGCCTCCACCTTTTCGCAAATCCTCTCCCACACATTCATCGTCCGAAAATCTCCCACACCACACCCGCCAGCACCAGCAGGCTCACCGCCGCGTTGGCCTGGAAAAATACGCTTTGCCTCCTTTTCTCGGTTTTCGCCAAAACCGTTTCGAAGACCAGCACCCCGCCAACCGCAACCCAGAGGATGTGGTACCGCCACCCCAGCCCCGCCAGCCAGCCAAAGAACCCCAGAAAAAACCACGCAAACACATGGAGCACGGCGGCCCAGAAAAGTGCCGTGGTTTCCCCAAACCGTGCCGGAAAACTCTGCAATCCCTTCTCCAGGTCAAACTCCCGGTCCTGCAGGGAATAAATCAGGTCAAATCCCGCCACCCACAAGCCCACCGCTGCCCCCAGGACGACCGGCACCCAGGAATCAAACTTTCCCGTCACCGCCAGCCAGGCCCCCATCGGCGCGGTTCCCAGGGCCAGTCCCAAAAATCCGTGCGAAGCCCAGGTAAATCGCTTCGTCAGGGAGTAAAAGAACACGATTGCCAGCGCCAACGGACTCAGCATCAGGCAAAGGGGGTTCAGCCACCACGCCCCGGCCACCAGCGCCCCGGCCCCGGTCAATACCGTCAGCCAGGCGGTCGCTTTCGTCACCAGGGTGGACCGGGAAGCCGTTCGCGGATTTTGGATGTCGATCTGCCAATCCGCCAGCCGGTTGAAGGCCATCGCCGCCGTCCTGGCCCCCACCAGACAAACCAGCACCCCCAAGGGCACACGATCCGGCGGCATGCCTCCCGCCGCCACCAGCATGGCCGCCAATCCGAACGGCAGGGCAAAAACCGTGTGCTCGAATTTGATGAACTCCGCCCAACGCCGGACACCGGAAATCATGCCAAATCCTATCACAGCTCCGCCCTCAAGTCCCCGTCGGTCCAAGATTCCTAAATCCTCGCCTTCCCCGTAAACTGACCCCGATGCGTGCCGGTCCGGTACTCGCTTTGTCCCTGGCCCTGCTCCCGCTCCGCGTTCATGCGCAATCGGAGGTGGGACTGATCCTCAACGCCATCTTTCAGGGACTGCAGACGGCCGAGGCCATCCGCCGTTCCGTCGAGGATTCCCGCCAGTTTCCCGCCCCGCCGGAGGAGCCCCCCGGGGATCCCATCTGGAACTACCAGGAATCCTCGCTGGTTCCGGCGGAGGTTCTCCACAAGGGACCCTATCGGAACATCTCCGGGGCGATGATTCTCAGCGCCCGGCAAACCCCCCAGGGACAGGTGGAAATGATTTTCTACCGCGCGGACGGCTCGGTCTCCCGGCGGGAGTTTGTCCGCTTCGACCGCCGCGACGGCCGGCGCATCGACCTCGATGAAAAGGGGAACCGCACCGCGGACGGCATCATCCGCAACGGCCTGCCCGAAGGGGACTGGCAGTTTTACTCGGCGGACGGAAAACTTGCCGCCGAAACCAATATGGAGGCGGGCCGAATGACCGGACCGCAAATCCTCTTCAACGCCGACGGCCGCCAACGCGCCTTCAATACCCTGGTCGATGGACGCCGACAGGGCCCCGCCACCCTGTTCCATCCGGACGGATCGGTTTCCGACAACCTCAATTACGCCGACGACAAGCTCGACGGCTCCGCCCAAGGTTGGTGGCCCGGCGGGATGCCCCGCTATACCGCAACCTGGAAGAACGGAATGCTCGAGGGGCCCTCCCTGGAATACTTCCCCTCCGGAGCGAAGCGTTCGGAGGCCTCGTATGTCCTCGGCAAGAAGGACGGGATCGCCCGGACTTGGGGGGAGGACGGCGTGCTCCTGGTCGAGGAGTCCTGGAAGGATGACCAGCGGAACGGGCTGGTCCGCGAGTTTTATCCGGATGGCAGGCTCAAGGTCGAAACCGATTTCAAGCACGGGAAAAAACACGGCCTCTTTCGCAGCTATGCCGTCGACGGCTCCCTCGCCACCACCGGAACGTTCCAGGACGACAAGCCCTCCGGCCCCCTCTGCCTGCACTACTCCGACGGAAAAACCTTTGCCGAATGCCAGTACGATGGGGATCGGCTGGCCGGCGGCCGGCTCCTCTACCCGGACGGCAAGATTCTCGGCCA
>DFCD01000097.1:0-330 GCA_002366885.1 Verrucomicrobia bacterium UBA3063 | reverse complement strand
TCGAAAACCTCCGACCTCCTTGGCCCCTGGCAGGCCCAGCAGCAATCGCTGGAACAAGGCATCGGTTTATCTTTTCCCCCGGAGTTCGATCTGCTGCCCCATGCTCCCGGGGACGCCAAACCCTGAAATCCGCAGGGGAAGCTAGTTTCCCCGGACGGGAATTCCCTGGGGCGACGAACTGCCCTGGGAGTCGGGAAACAGCGGAGCAGGCTCCACAATGCGGGAGCTGTCCGGCCGGGCCGCCACGGTGATGGTGAAGGTCTCCTCTTTGCCGTTTCGACGGACTTTCACGGGCACCTTCTCCCCCACATTCGCGAAAAAGGCCGAGTC
>DFCD01000172.1 GCA_002366885.1 Verrucomicrobia bacterium UBA3063 | reverse complement strand
ATTCGATTCCGTAGACGTGGAAGGCGGTGTCGTAATCGGTAAGGGAAAATCCCTGCACATTGCTGATGCCCCCTCCCCCGTTCAAGTAGTTGTAGGCCCCGGTGTGAAACGCCGAGGTGAAGCCACCGCTCGCACCGGAATATTCCATGATATCGATTTCCCCACAAAGTGGCCAACCCACCCCGGGCGTGAAATAATTGGCTCCCATCATCCAGAAGGCCGGCCAAAGCCCCGCTCCCTTGGGGATCTTCATGCTGGCCTCAATTTTCCCGTACTGCGGCTGAACCTTGTTTAGGCTTTCAATCAGACCGGAGGTGTAAGCGGTCGTCTTGGGAGCCGTCATCCACGGCCCCTGCCCGGTATAGGTTTCCTTGAGAGCAGTGAGTTGAAGCACCCCGTTGGTGACCCGGACGTTGTTGGTCCGGTCCGTGTAGAACTGCAATTCCCCGTTGGCCACATCCCCATTCCATGTCACCGCCCAGTTGTTGGTGTTGACCGTCGTTCCATTGAACTCATCGGACCAAGTGAGCACGTACTGGGAGAACCGGAAGGACTGCAGGTTGCAGACCCCTGTGCCACCCGCCGCCACCAGGTAAACATCCTGCACGCCGCTGACAAAGCCGCTGAGCTGAGCCAGCTCTTCTTTGTAGTTACCCCATCCTCCCGTGTCCTGCGGCGTGAACGTGCCGATCAGCCGGCCTGTCGGGCTTCCCAACCGAATCTCCACCGTGCCCCCGCTCCCGCTCTTGGACGCGGAGAAGGTCACGCTGGTGGCCCCATTGCCAAAATCCACCCCGGAATATTTAAGCCAATCGCCCCCGTCGATCGAGGTGACGGCTCCGCTGTTCGTCTGCACTCCCGACATGTCCGAGTACGAGGCGGCTGAAACCGAAGCTTTCCCCGCAATCGCCGGCACACCACTAGCCCCAGAGGAACGCACCGTGCTCTTGAGGAATCCTTTAGTCAAGGTTCCGCTGGCGTCCTTGATCCGGAACTTGCGGTACTCGTAGCCGGTAGGGTCGCTCAAAGAGGGCAGTCCCGTGCTGTCNNCCCCGTCCTGCGTGGCCGAAAGAGAGGTGGAACCGCTAAAGCTCGTTCCCTTGCGGACTGGCAGAGCCAGGTTCAGTGCCTGCGCTCCCGGACCGGTGGTCGTCAACCCGCGAATCTTCCCCTGCAGGCTCGCTTGATCCATGGAACTGCCGTCCAAGGCAAAGCTTTCCAGATTGGAGCTGACCAAGGCGTTGTTGACCCCCGGGGTCAAACCCTGGGATCGGGCCCATGTTTCGTAGGGCGATACCACCGCAATTTCCATGGCACTGATATAACCGAAGATACTGGAGCCCGGCTCCACCAGGGCCGACATATCCACGAAGATTTCCCCATAAGCGTTGGGCCGGACCGAGCTTACGACCGCCAGATTTTTGTCATTCCCGTTGCCCCGCTCCACTCCAATCCCGGTTCCGGTGGTTTGCAAAATCACCGAGTTGGAGGAAGCCCCATAGACCTCATACAACGTCCGCCGCGTATCGGTGGCGGAGCGGGAAGCAAAGAACTTCAGGTCGTACGAAAGCGCCGGGTTCAGCCCCGAAAGCATGAATCCCCCGGACACGTCATCGTCTCCGCCGCCCACCGCGTTGTCCGCCGAGGTGTAAAAGAAGTCCTGCGTGGCGCTGACCACCCCCAGATTCCCGAGAGCCTGGGAAGGGATCGACATCAACCCCCCCGTCAACTTGCCGTTCACCGCGTAATCCCCGGTCAAGGTCAACGTCACCCCGGTGGCGTTTCCTTGGGCATCGACAAGATTTCCCACCTTTTCTCCGGCAATAACTTTTGACCCGCCGATCGCGTTGGTGTACCAGTTATTCCAGTAATTCCCCCGCTCATCTGGGCCGGTGGTCGGATCCCCGTTCGTCCCATCCGTCGGTCCGAAGTCGAAAAGAATCCTCTTTCCCCCCGCCGGGGCGAGCGGGTTGGCGACAGGAATCCGGTTTGCCAAAACACCCCCGGAAACCAGCGCCTGCCGAATGACGGTCTTCCAAATGTCGTAGCCCGCGCGGTTCATATGTTTATCGTCCACGAACAACGCCCAAAGGTCCCCAGGCAACGGGGAGGCGGAACTTCCCACCGGCCGATTCTCAAAATAGGCGGGAAGATCCACGTAGTATAGATTGGCGTTCCCGGAAGTGTTGACGTGGTTCTGGATGGCGGTGTTGGCATTGAGTCTCTCGGTGTTTTGTGCCGCATTGGCCGCGAACGAGGGGTTCAGGGTCATGCCCAAGAAGAAAATTTTGGTGTTGGGCAGCAAGCGATTGAGGGTGCGGGTAAACCGAAGGTAACGCCCGAACACCATGTCCGCGGTGGCCCCATTGTAGATATCGTTGAGCCCGGACCAGATCACCACGGCCCGCGGGGCCAGTTGGACGGCAAAGGGGTGGATCAGCTGGTTTAAATCCTCAAAGGTGGAGCCACCGCTTCCCCGCTGGATCACATCGAAATCGGCCAAGTCGCGCTTGAGGGACTCCCACCGCCGGATGCTCGAGCTGCCCAAAAAGAGTACCGCGTCGGATCGCTCGGAAGAAGCCAAATGCTGTTCCCTCCAGCGCAGGGCCAAGGCGCTGTAATTCGGAGCCCCATCCCCGACGGGGAGCGTGCCCGCCTGAAAGTTCTGCAGGTTGGTGAGGCCGTCGCCGTTGGAATCCACCGAGGGGTCCAGATTGGTGACCGGCGGAGTCAGGCGAGCCCCGTAAAAGGCCTCGTAATAGTCCGGGAGCCCGTCCCCATCCGCATCCGTCATCGGCATGGGAGTAATGCTGTAGGCGAGGGTCGACTCGTTGAACGTGACCCGGGCCCAGGGATTGCTGGCCGAGATCACATTGGTGAGCCCGCGGATGTGGCCCGTGTTGGTGTTCTTCTCGGCGACTCCGTCCGCAGGGTCGTTATCCTCCCCCCACTTGTCCGCCCAACTGCCGTTGGCGGCAAATTGAAAACGGGGATCCGCGAGGGGTGCGGCCAAATAAAGAATTCCCTCCCAGGTCCAGTTGGCTGTCAGATTCATGCGGTAGAGATCGGTTAACCCAGGGTTCCAAAACGTGAAATTTCCCGCGATGACCATCGAGGAGTAGGCGGAGGCCAGTCCGCCAGCGGCGCGGGGATTCGTGCTGCCCGTCTGTTCCTGCAGGTTGGTCAATCCATCGCCATCCGGATCGGAACCCGGTCCGTTGGGGTTGGCGGACACCGGCAGCCCGGTGTAATTCGCGTAAGAGACGGCGGTGCCATTGTCGGTGGGATCAAGCCCGTTGCTGACCTCCCAACCGTCCCGTAATCCGTCCCCATCCGTGTCGGGATTGAGCGGTTTGGTGACGACGGAGGCGCCAAACGCCCCCTCCAATTCGGCCTTNNCGGTGCCGGCGGCAAACTCCTCCTGATTGGTCAACCCGTCCCCGTCCGCATCGTCGGTACCCGCCCCGATCTGGTAGGCGGCGGCGAAAGCGGCGTAATTAGCATAGGAGGCACGGGCCACGCTATAGGCCAGGGTTTCCGGGTTGAATTGAAAAGTGTGCAGGCCTCGGTTGGTGATGATCAGGGGAATATCACCCCCATTGCCTTTTTGGGTCATGGCATAGCCCGCCAAGGGGGACATTCCCCAGGGACTGCGGGCGCCGGTGAAGGTGCCGTCAGTGAACTTAAAAAGAAAGGAACCGGCCTGGGAGGCGTAGTAGTTCAGCACGTAGGCGTTGGTCTGACCAGGGACAGCCGACATGACATTGTTGCTCAGGGTGCCGGTATTTGTGGCGGCCGCGTTCCATCCTTGGAAACTCCCTGCGATCGTGACCAAGCGGTTACTCGGGGTGGCCGAAGGCAGATTGCTTTGCACAATCTGAAATTCGCTAAATCTCGGCTCCCGTTCGCCCCCGCTGCTCATCTGGTTGGCATACCATTGGATCTGATCCGGCAAGGATCCGGAAACGGGCACCACCAAGTCGAACGTCTCCGAACCATTCCGCCCGGTTCCATAAACCCGCAGTTGGGTGGAAGTCCGGCGCTCAATATTCACGACAAAGGACTGGGTGCCGTAGTTGGTTGTTAAAAGGGCCCCGTTGGCACGGATCTGAGCATTATTGGACATGGACAAAGTGAGAACGGCGTTGTTGGAATTGGTGCCGCCAGCCAACAGGCGGAATCCCTTGCTGCCGCTGGCCGCGGCAGAATCAAAATTCAACCCCCACCGAAAGCTGAAGATCTGCCCTACCCCCAAGCCGTTGGAGATACCGCGCGCCACGGAGGCGTAAGCCCCGGAGTTTGTGGGATTGGCAAACAAGGCCCAGGCTCTCCCGGTAAAACCGGAAATACCCGAGACGGTGCCGTTCGTATTGGTGGCACTGATGTAGCGACCTGCAAATCCCGTGCCGGAGGTGCCGCTGTAACTCCAAGCCCCAAAGCCGGTTCCAGAATTGGAGTTCCCAAAACCAGCGTTGTATGCGGCGTTGGTGGCACTGTCCTGGGCAACTACGGTCTGACCCTGCGCACGCCACAAGGGTGACACGATAAGAAGAACCAGAAGGAGGAGACCTAAATGGCATCTATTTTTTGGCACCCTCCGTTGGACGCGTGCCACATCACGCAAACACTTCATATCAAGATGCTAATATCGCGATAAACGCAAATCAAAGGGAGGATGATTAAACAGTTAAACCATCCGGTCGTTGCACATTGACTAATCATCTTTAAAATAAATTTCAGATGGTGAACAGTTTACGCATTTTAAAAGCCTGGCCGGCCCTGGGTCTTTTCTGGGTATTTTTCCACCAGATTGCTCATTCCCAGCCATTCCCTACGAATCCCTACAAGGCTCCCCTTTATTCGAGTATTTATGAATACCACATCATGCGGGAGCGGACGGGATTGCCCGGTTCGCAGAACTATATGCCGGAGTCGGAATTTTCCGCCCACGTCGACATGGTCGAGGCGAAGCTCAAGCCTTTTGGATACAACATGGTCTGTGTCGATGGCTGGGGTGACACGACCAAGATCAATGCCAACGGCTACCGCCTCACCCATTCCCGGAATTGGGAAAAAGACTTCGCCTGGTGGGCGGCCAACCTCAAATCCCGGGGCATGAAGCTGGGAATGTATGGCAATCCCCTTTGGCTCCACGTGGACAACCACAACACCACGGCCACTATCACCAACACCACCCTTCCGGTGTCCAGCCTCTTCGCCGCCGACGATCCTTGGTGGGTGCAGATCGACCGGCCCGGTGCGGAGGCCTACGTGAAAGGCTACATCAAATATTTTGCCGACATGGGCATCGACTATCTCCGGGTCGATTTCCTTTCCTGGTACGAGACCGGCACCGACCGCTACTTAACCGGCACGGTTCCCAACACCCGGGCGGGCGGACATCCGACCCAATATGCCACCGCCCTCCGCTGGATGCGCGAGGCCGCCGACCAATACGGCGTGTTCCTCAGCCTGGTGATGCCCCACCTCTACAACGAAGCGGCGACCGAACAGCTTTACGGACACATGATCCGCATCAATGAGGACACCTTTTTTGGCGGCTGGACCCGCTGGAACAACGAGGCCCGCGGAAGCAAACGCGTGGGTTGGTCGGTCTTCGCCAATCCCATGGATGGTCTTACCTACTGGTCCTCCATCGCCGGCCGCGGGAAAATGATCCTCGATCCTGACTTCATTCGCCTGAACACCTTTGTCAGCGACGAGGAACGAAAAACCGTGATATCCTCCTGTCTGCTCGCCGGCGCAGCGGTGACCGTGTCCGACACCGTTCCCACCTTGGGACGTCACCTATGGCTCTACACCAACCCGGAGATGCTGGCTCTAAACCAGGACGGTTTTGTCGGCAAGCCCCTGACGAATGACGTCACCTCGATCAACAGCCAAATCTGGACGGGCCAGATGTCGAATGGCGACTGGATCGTGGGCCTGTTGAACCGGGAGGACACTCCGCAGACCCGCACCCTCAACCTTTCCCAGATCGGCCTTTCCTCCGCCCGGGTGCGTGACCTCTGGCAACACGCCGACCTGGGGACCGCTTCCGCCCTCAGTTATAGCATCCCGGCGCATGGATGCCGGGTCTTTCGTCTCGCCCCCAGCGCCGCTTCCCTTTCTGGATTTCCCGCGATCCGACTGGGCTCCCTCACCACCGACACAGTCGCCGGAGCCTCCGGCGGGCTGAGAGCCCGGGCCATCTGGACCGTGACGGACGGATCCGGAAACCCCGCCAGCGGCGCGACTTTGACGGCCTCTTTTTTGGGATCGTTCCAGGAAACTCTCAGCGGGGTAACCGATTCGGCAGGCAAAGTGACCTTGGTCAGCAGTAACACGGTGACGGAAACACCCAAAATTCAGGTGGAGGTTCTGGATGTCCGGAAAAGTGGCTATGTCTACGCGGCCGATCTCAACCAGACCAACACGGTGTTGGCCGGGTCCCGGATGTTTGCCGGTGGCAACTTCACGGAGTGGCGGTTGCAGGATATTCCCATGCGCTGGGTTGATGGAGCCTGGCAGGCGGACCGTGTCCCTCTCGGCACGCACCTTTATCCGGGGATGAGCAACAACTATCAGATAAAATTTGCCGATGACCTCTATTTTCAAGGGACCGACTGGGGAGGGGCTACGGGCCCCAACGGTATCGCTATCACACCCACCACGAGTAATCTTCTTTTGAGCATCGCCACCAACGGCCTTTACAACCTGCGCTTTAGTCCCACGACGCGCTCCTATCAAATCACCAACGAGTGGGCGTCCACCGATGTGGGGGCAGTGGGAGCAGTGGGCTGGACGGTGTCCACGGGGCCCCGTTCCTATTTGCTCCGGGCCTCCGGGGCCGACATCGAAAGCACCAACGATGAGCTCCATTTTCTCTGGCAGTCCCGCACCGGCGACCTGGATCTTCAAGCCAAGGTGTCCCACCTGGCCCCCACGGATCCATGGGCCAAAGCCGGCCTGATGGTTCGTAGCACGACCAACCCTGGCTCCCGGCATGCCTCGATCTTCGTGACCCCGGACAATGTGGCCGGGGCCGACAACGGGGTGATCCTGCAGCGTCGAAACTCCACCGGAGGAAGCACCACCAAAACCCTGCAGGCTGGATTTTCCGCCCCGGCATGGCTCCGGCTCAGAAAAACCGGAACCACCTTCGAGGGTTACTACTCCACCAACGGTCAAGCTTGGATCCTTTTGGGTACCACCAACGTGAGTTCGATCGGAACCACCTTCCTGGTCGGGCTTGCCGCTTGCGGTCACTCGGACGGAACCCTCACCGAAGCCCAGTTCGATGAGGTCTACCTCCGGACCAACACCACCAATTTTTCCTGGTCCCCCGCCTCTCCAGTCCGCGGACAACAGGCCACCCTCACCTACTTCGCGGGTGGCCGTTCGCTGAGTAATTCCGCGGCCGTGATGGCCAGAATCCGACCGAACAACGGGACCGAGGAAATCCTGCCCTTCCCGCCAATGACCCGCGTCAGCCCGGATATCTGGACCATGACCTACCCGGTGCCCTCGGGAGCCACCAACCTCGCGTTCTCTTTCGTCAACTCGTCCGGCCTGACCGATACCGGAGGCACGGTGACCACCGCAACCGCCTCCTCGGCGGCGCCAAACGCACCCCCAGCCGTTTCCGGTACCCCCATCGGCCCCAATCCGTATCCTTACACCACCAGCAGTTCCATCAAGTTCACTTGGAGTCCCGCGGCTTCGTCCGACGGATTCGCGGCGATTTATCGGGTGATCGTCAATAAGAACGGTGTTTCCACCACCTCTCTCACCGGGTTGACCGAGATTTCCGTCTTGGGATCCATCGGCGACCAAATCTCCGTTTCGGTGCAGGCCCTGCACTCCTTGGATTACAGCCAGACCAGTGCCATGGGCACAGCCAGCCTCACTAACACCTTTCTGAATCCCAGCACCGATCAGGATGGGGATGGCATGATCAACTCCGCCGAGGAAATCGCCGGCACGAACCCCATGAACCCCCAGTCCGTTTTTCAGGTCTCCCAGCTGCAGCCCGGTGCGGGGACGATGACGCTGACTTGGCCGAGTGTCCCTGGGAAAACCTATCAGGTCCAGTGGTCGGATAGCCTCTCCAGCTCCTCCTTCAATTCTATGCAAGGCATCACAGTCGCGGCCTCCGCGGGCAGCACCACTTCTTGGACCGATGCCAACCCGGGCCCCTCCCGCCGTTTCTACAAGGTGATCGTCACCCCTTAACTCCGCCAAGGGAAAAAGACTCCTCCCGGTTCAAATCCGCTGAAGTTGGACCCGGCCGGAGGAAGCGATCTTGGCTGGCAGGGTGGCCGCCATCACCTCAAGAGAAGGCAGCAATATCAACCCTCTACCTTCTTAAACTGGTTCCGACTTTCCGTTTACGGTCACATTCACGTTCATGAACCCCCATCTCCTAACTGCTAGCTCCTATAAAATTCTGCACCGCCCTCTTCCACTCCCAGCTCTTCAGGGGTCTGCACCCTAACATGCAGCATCGTGGAATGTCAGGGCCTGACCCCCTTCTTCAACCCCCCGGTAGGGGCGAGCAAGTTGGCCCCCGCTAACGACTCCCCCTGTCTCCTATATCCTATCTGCTATTTCCTGCGGCGCCTGCGGTTTAAAGCCAGCACCCCAAGACCGACAAGCGCGAGCGCGCCGCTGCCTGGCTCAGGAATCGCCCGGGCGTAGTTGAGATAGAGAGTCTTGGAGTCGCCCGAGAGCGAGACGTTGAAACTGCCTGGGGCATAATTCCCATGCGTCATCCAGGGAGCATAGTCCCGCGAGTTGGTGAATTTGCTCAGATCGAAGCCGAAATAGCTGCTATCGAATCCGGAAATCCCCCCCGCCGCCGTGGCAATCGCCATGGTGTAGTCGTACTGTGACAAGAAGCCAGAAGCGTTGCCCGAACTGTTGTCGGCCAGCAACGAAGCCACATCGATGATAAACTTGTTGCCCGAGGACGCGTTGATGGTGAGGGTCGTAGAGACGTTGAAGTAATCCCAGTTAGTCCCCGCTCCTCCCAGGAAATTGCTGCCGGTGGCCCCCTCCTGCAGGGAAAGCGGGAAACCACTGATCTCCACCTGGTAATGACCGCCTCCGTTCCAAAGCGCGCTTTGGGCCGTCAAGGTTCCAGGGCTGTTGCCCACCGCCAAGGTTCCCCCCGAGGCGATGGTCAGCGCACCCAGGCTACCGGAACCGCCGATCGAGGCCCCGTTTTGCACCAGGACCGCACTGTTGGACAAGGATCCGTTCACCACCAGCGATCCGGCCGCCACGGTGGTATTGCCGCTAAGGGTGTTGTTTCCCGCAAGAGTCAGGCGACCGCTCCCTTCCTTGGAGAAAACGCCCGAACCGCTCAGGGCCCCGGTCACCGTCAAACCATCGGCCGTCACATTAATCTTTCCTCCGCCCGCATTGACCAGAAAGCTCCGGTCGGTGCTGACGGCACCGTCCGTCTTTTGGAACTGGAACGTCCCGGTGGTGGCGGCCCCGCCCAGCTCCGTGGTGGCGGAAAGGTTCCCGTTCGGATTCCAGGTGCTGAGCGTTCCTTCCGTGACCTTCCACGTGGTTCCGCTCAAGTCGTAGGAGGTCCCGCGCGTCAGGGACAGGGTGCCAGCTCCTGTTTTGTTGAGAGAGACACCGGTATTCTCCATGTCATTGAGATATTGCTGCAGTTCCAGCGTCTTGGTGGCGGCCACCTCAAAAGTGCCGCCGTTGGAACCAAGGGTGATTCCGTTGTTGGCCCCAAAGACGAAGGAGTCCGTGGCCTTGAGGGTGCCCCCGTTAAGATACACCTTGTTGGCCTTAAAGGTGGAGGCGTTGCCCAGGTTACCCTCCTGGGAAACCTCCAAAGTGCCTCCGTAGAGGTCGTAACGCATATCCCCGTAGTTGCTTCCGTGGGTGAGGGAAAGGGTTCCGCTCCCCCGCTTTGCCAAAAGCGCGTCCCCGGCCGTGATCAGCTGGTTGGCGATTGTCACCGCCGCGCTGTTGGTCACGGTGAGAATGGTATTCGCGGCAAGATTCGCGGTGGCACCCGTCAAGGCCAGCGCTCCCCCGTAGTTGGCTCCCAGGGTGGTGTTGGCGTCCAAGGTGATCGTCCCGCTTAAGGTCGAGGTTCCCGAGGTGTTGTACGCTTCGATCCTTTTTGTGCCGGACGAACCACTCCGCACGTTGATGGCATTGGCCATGGTGATCCCGGATCCCGCCAGAACGAGGGTGGCAGCGTCAGAACCAAAAGTTTCGCCCAGATACTGGGTGCCGGTGCCCGCTGCGGTGTTGGCGGCCACTGCGGTGATCCCCCCGACAAGATAGTTGGCCCCTGTGAAGGTGTTGTTGCCGGACAGAACCAAGGTTCCTCCACCTTTTTTGACGATGCCACGGAGCCCGCTGATCTGCCCGCTGAAGGTATGGGTGGTGCCGTCGGCCGTGGTCAATATCCGGATGCCCGCGTCACTCCCCAAATCAACCGTACCGGAGAAATTGAGCGAACCGGTGTTGCCAGAGGCCTGGCCCAGAGTCGCGTCGTTATAGATCTGGATCGCATTGGTGATCTGGCGGCTGGTGCCGCCAAGGCTGGCCAAAGTCTTGGCCGTGTTGGTCGCAAAGGAGAACATGAACGTGCCCGATCCCAAGGCTCGGTCATTTCCCAGAAGAATTGTGCCTTCCCGCAAAAACGTCTGTCCCGTATGCGTATTGGCGCTGCCCAAAATCAGGGTGCCGGTGCCGTTTTTGCCCAGACCCCCGCCTCCTGCCGTCACCCCGTTATAAGTCAGAGCCGTACCATCGGCGACGTTCACGGTGCTGACTGAGCCGCTGCTCAGGGTGATTCCCCGGTTTTGGTCCAGGGTGAAGCTGGCGGTGGTCGCCAAGGTGCCACCCCCCAACGTCAACTGGTCCGCCGTGGCCGCGCCCGGCGCCGCTCCCAAACGGGCATCGGAATCGATGGACAAGGTTCCGCCGGTGACCGCGGTTTTGCCGGTGAAGCCGGAGTTGGTCCCAGAAAGAGTCACCGTGCCGGAGCCCACGGAAAGCGCGCCGCTCCCGGAAATGGCGCTGACGAAGCCCGAGGTGCCGCTTCCGGCGAGGCGCAAGGTGCTGCCTGCGTCAATCGTGGTGGTGCCGGAGTAGTTATTGGCCCCTCCGCCACTCATCACGAGCGTGGTGTTGTTCCCCACCGAAAGATTACCCGTACCGGTGAAAGTGTTGGCGTTGGTGATGGTTCCTCCCTGGGTGAAAACCCCTGAATTGGAAATGGAGAAGTTGTTGAAATAGATATTGCGTTGGTTGAGGCTGTCTCCCTGATTGCCTTCATAGAGGTTGATTCTTGAAATCACACTTGTCGTCGCAAGATTGGTGTTAAAGACCACGGAGGAGTTGGTGCGACTGGTCATGGAAAAACTATACCCATTGGTGGTTCTGGCTACCGTAACGGTCATCGGGATCGTCCCATATCCACCCATGGTGGAGGCAACTCCCCCCGCATTAATGGTGTTGGTTGAACTACTGGCATTATTGACGTTAAAGACATTGGCGCCCGTGGAGGTTTTCAGATCAAACCCTTTGGCTCCGCCAGAGCTGTCGTAATTCATCGCCCAATTAAACTTGAGAGTGTCTCCAACTTGCAGACCGGTGTTGAAGTCGCGGGTCGCGCTGACATAACCGCTGTTATTGGCTGAAGAAAACAGGCCAAACGCCGTGGTGCCGATCCCGGTGGTCCCCATGCCATTGGTGGCAGGATTTCCAATGAATACGCCGGCATTCGCTGCGGGGATCGATAAGCTCCAAGCGGCAAACCCTGAACCCCCGTTGTCGCCGCTGGTCCAACCATCGCTGTAAGCCGAGTTGCTCGCATTGTCCGTGGCGAAAGTAAACTGAGCCTTGGCTTCGCCAGCCAAGAACCAACCCACCCATCCCAAAAACAGGGTTAAGATTTTTCTCGTTTTGGCAAAGATATGAATAGACATAGAGACAATATTTACCTCGCAAGCGTATGGATCAAGTTTGCGAATATTTACATGTTAAACACCACAGAATAGGAGTTGGGGTGGATCCTGAGGCTTAGGGGCGGGTTTAAGCCCAAATGCTTGATTAACAGTTAGACCTCCACGCGGATTGCCCCGCGGAGGACCTTCGTTCAGCGTCAAGCCCTATGGCTTCGGTCCGGATCGAAAATTTAGTCAAATCCTACCCCGGGGAAAAAGGCCGCCCGGGCAAGACCGCGGTGGACCATGTGAACATCGAGATCCGCCACCGGGAATTCATGGTCTTGGTGGGCCCTTCCGGCTGCGGCAAAAGCACCACCCTCCGGATGATTGCCGGCCTGGAAGATATCACTTCCGGAGCGATCTATATCGAGGACCGCAAGGTCAACGAGGTCGCCCCCAAGGATCGGGATATCGCCATGGTCTTTCAGAACTACGCCCTCTACCCGCATATGTCCGTCCGCGAAAACCTCGCCTTCGGATTGAAATTGCGGGGCTTGGCCAAGGACGAGATCGCCCGCCGGGTCGATGAGGCGGCCCGGATTCTGGGTCTGCTCGAACCGGACAATCTGCTCGAGCGCAAGCCCAAGGCCCTCTCCGGCGGCCAACGACAGCGCGTCGCCCTCGGTCGGGCCATGGTGCGCCAACCCAAGGCCTTTCTCTTTGACGAACCGCTTTCCAACCTCGACGCCAAGATGCGGGTGGAGATGCGGGCGGAAATCACCCGGCTACACCGCCGCCTGCAGAGCACCATGATTTACGTGACCCACGACCAGGTCGAGGCCATGACCATGGCGGACCGCATGGTGGTGATGCACCAGGGGCGGGTCCAACAGATCGCCACGCCCATGGAAATCTATCGGAATCCCGCCAACCGCTTTGTCGCCGGCTTCATCGGCAGCCCCCCGATGAATTTTCTCGAGGGCTCCCTCGTGGGGGCGGGCGACCGTCTTGCCTTCCGGGAAAAAATCCCCGCAGGCTCCCTTGGCCCCGTGCAGCTGTCCTTAACGGCCGAGTCCTCCCGGCACCTGACTTCCCATCGGGATCGGGAAATCGTGCTGGGCATCCGTCCGGAGCATATCGCGGAGGCCACCCCCCGCGAGACGGTGACTTTTTCCGCCGCCGTGGATTTGGTGGAGCCGATGGGAGCGGAAACCTACCTGCATGTGCGGACGGGCGGCCATTCCTTGGTGATCCGGAGCACGGACGAGAAAAGTGCCCAAGCCCAGGCCGGAAGTAAGAGAAGCTTCCGCGCGGACCCGGACCGGGCCCGCTTTTTCGACCCCACCAACGGCCAAGCCCTTTCGATCCCCTAATCCTCCATCTTCCGAAAAGGAGACTCCCGCTGGCCCAGGTTCAGGGTTTGGCGGATCCGGTGATCTTGAGATGGTTAAACCAAAACTCATTCTCCGGGCCGGGATCCGTATCCATGACATAAAACTTCAATCCGCCGGCGATTCCCTCGTAGTTGCCTTCATGGGTGGAACTCACCCCGCCTGTCCGGGTGATTTTCCACGTGCCCCCGGTGGGATCCCTTTGCGTGAACACGACCGTGAAGACGGTTTTGTCGGAATATTCGCTTCCCAAGGATCCGTTCCCGGCGGCGGCCAGGTTCACTTTGTAGTCATCCCCACCGATGTTGAGGTTGAAGATCGTGGCGTTGTCGCCCACTTTACGCAGGTCGATTCCCTTGTTCCCATTGCGAAAATTAACCGAGAGCTGCAGTTCCAGGGTTTGGCCCAGCTGCAGAGGCGCATCCAGGGTTCGGTAGGCCTCCACGCTGGCGCCCTTGCCCTTGGCAAAAAGGCCAAACGCCTTGCCAGCGGAAGTATTGATGCCCATCGAATGCTTGGAGGAGTCGCCGATCTTGGCGCCGGCCTCCGGCCCGGACGTGACGAGGTTCCAGCCCACAAACCCCTTTCCGGCGTTTTGGCCGCTTTCCCATTTGTCGCCTGCGTATTCGGAGGAGTCCGGGGTGTCTTCCCCTGGGGTGGCGGCATCGCCGGAGGCAAGGCCACCGGCCAACATCATGATGAGGGTGGATACGAGGGGTTTCATGGGGATTTTCTCCTTTGGGTAGTTTCGTTTCGGGTGGATGGCTTTCCGGTGCCACCGGGTTTGGAGGTAGCCTCACGGGAAGATGCCAATCGTAACGTGGTCCGGCCCTCCACCCAGCGGGAGCCGAGAAAAAGACAACGCTGGAAAGGAGGGATGCCCACCTCATTGTGAAAGAGATGGTTGATCAACATCTCGACTGCGGCGGTCCCAAGGTGTTCATGGTCCTGCTTCATCCCGGACCAACCGGTCAGCTCCTTGGTTCGGTCCAGATGCACCAACCCAATGGACTGGGGACTAGGCGTTCCCATTTTCTCCAGCCAAATTTTGATTTCCGGGTGCAGGGTCAGAATCACGTCGGGGTGATATCGGCGGACCCAGGCCACGAAATCCTTCTCACCCCGTGCCTGATAGGGGTGCTCCGGGATCTGGCGGTCGGCCGGGAGTTGTCTCTGCGAAACCAGGAATCCTGCCGAAAACCGATTTTCCACCACCCCATCCAAATCCGGATGAATGCAGAGGCCCGGCCGCCGGTAGCCCGAGGCCAAACACTTGGCCACGGCATCCGAGGTCGTCAAAAACTGGTCATTCAAAACACAATCCAGGGCCGGCTTCGAGGTTCGCTCCCCCACCACCACCACGCTGGAGCGTCCCAGAATGTCGTACAGATCCCGGGGAATGGAGTGATCGAGGAAGGGCCCGGCCAACATCAGCCCCCGAATGTTGCGGGCCTCGAGAATTTCCAGCAAGCGGCCCGGCGAGAGTTCTTTTTCATGCAGCGCAAATTCATCCAGCCAAAAACCCAACTCCTCCGCCCGCTGGCGGGCGGACGCCAACCAGGTTTTGGTGAAGGCGCAAGAGGCGTCCTCGGAATGCGAGGAGGTGGACAGAAAGCCGAGAATGCCCTGCCGGGCGGCGGATTGGTTCGAACGCATCTGCGAAAGAAGACGGGAAACGACCGGGTTGATCTGATACCCGCATTTTTTGGCCAATTTCTGAACATGCTCTCGGACCTCCAGGGTAATCCGAGGGTCATTTCTCATGGCCATCGAGACCGTGGCGGTGGAAACCTTGGCCACTTTCGCTACAGATCGGATGGTGGGCGCAGACACCGGACCGATCCTCAAGTTGGAACCTTGGGCTTTCAATGAGCAGTATGTTAAACAGTTAAACAGGAAAGCCGAAGACATTTCCTCAATATCAGATAGAAAGAAACATTCCATCGATTGAATCTTCCCCTCCATTCCAGTTCCGCTTGGTCATCCTCTCGACGCGCCCTTAGGTGTCTTTTTTTTCTTTTGGTTTTGACCGGTTGCACCAACTCCCGCGGGCAAAAGCCGAAGACCGTCGAAAGCATGCCCCAAAACACCTCATGGGAGAAAGTTTGGCAGGACGTGGAAAGTTTCCGCGCAAAGAAAGTTTCGCTTCCGGAAGGTTCCGATGGGGTCGGTCCCCCCTTGCAGCGCGGGGACTCCATCCTCTTCCGTTTTCAGACCGAGGCCGACGCCAAGAATGTTTACCTGGCCGGGAATTACAACGGTTGGGCCTTCAATAACAACGGACGGATCACCAATCCGCGTTTTGCCATGCGCAAAACGGATGCTGGTCTCTGGCATCGGGAGGAAAAACTCCACCCCGTGGAGATCAGATACTCCTTTGTAGTGGAAACGCCTAAAGGAGAATTCCGCTGGCTGCCCGATCCCTCGGTCCGAGAAAATGACGGGGAGGGTCATTCCATTTTCCGCCCCTCCGACGCAGAGTTGAAAAAGAAAACCTGGTCCGGTCCCGGGGAGCCACGGAGTTACCCCGCCCTCCGGCCCCCTTCCCCTCCCCGCCTATCCTTGGAGACAGTCCGAACCTGGGTTCAGCCCGGCCAAGCCCATGAACTACGTGTCGCTGCCCCGGAGGGTTTGGCGGGAGAGCAGGTACATCCCCTCGAGCTGATTTTCTACGCTCCGACCGGGGAGGAGACCGGCCGTCAGTCGCTGTCTTGGAATGGCCAAGCCAAAACCTTCGCCTTGCCACCGAAAACCACCGAGGGAGCCCAGCGACTGGAACTCATCTGGGGAGATGCTCAAAACCCATGCGCCATCGGCGAAATCGTCCTCACGACCGTCGCCCGCGTGGTGGACGACCTCCGCTACGGCTTCTTTACCGACTACCGCCCCGGCGCCGAGGTCAATGCCGCGGGACAGGCCGGCATGCTGGCCCGATTAGGCATCAACGCCGTCGAGTTCTACGACTACTTCCCTGCCCACGGGATCTACGCCCCCACGGAGAAGGAGTACAAGTACGAGCCATTTGGAATTCCCATCTCTGGCGACATCGTCCGCCAAAAAATCCAGGCCTCCCAGCAGCGGGGGATCCTTTCCCTGGCCTACGTGGCGGCCTATGCCGCCTCGGAAAGTGTCTACCGAAAACATCCTCACCCCATGACAGACGAAAAAGGGGTTCCGAAAATCTTTAACGGCGACATCATGACCGAAACCGAGGCCGATCGGCAAAAAAAGCCCAAATGGTTTTGGCTGATGAATGTGGCCGACGACTCTCCCTGGCAGGCCCACGTTCTGGGGGAATTTCGTCGTGCCCTCAACGACAGCCCAGCAGACCTCTTCTCTTTCGACGGTTTTGAGATCGACTCCTACGGGGACAAACCTGACACCCGCTTCTTTGCCCAGGGGAGCCGCCGGAACGGGGATCTGCTCGTCGATGTCCTGCATGACTTCGTGGGACAGGTCCAGCGCCTGACCCACGAGGCCAAGCCGGAGGGCCTCGTCTCCTTCAACAGCGTGAACGAATTCGGCGCGGAACTCATGAAGGACGTGACCGATTTCCAGTTTCTGGAGATTTGGCGGTTTTACACCGATGAACTCGAGGAGCTCGTGGACATCTGCCTGCGCCAGCGGGAGCCGCGCCAGCAGCGGGTCATCCTCAAGCTCTACCCGGCGGACATGCAGCCCAAACAGACCTCGTGGCCACCCGGAACCCTCGCCCGGATTCTCGGCGCCACCATGACCGGTGCCGGCTCCCTCATGGTCGGGGGGGAACCGGACGAGAAGAATCTGACCATGCACGGCCTCAACAGCCTGTTTTATCCGGAGCACACGGCCGTTCGTTCCGGCAATCACGAACTGCTGGCCGCCTACTATCGGCACGATGCCCTCCTTTATGGCTACACCCACGGACCAAAGGTGATCCATGTGCCCCTGGACATCCCGTTTTCAGACGGCCTCACCCGGACCTTTGCCGCCCAAGATCGCCAGACACTGACCATCCAGATTCTCCGGTTGGGACCGGATCGGCGCTGGAGTTCCCCGATGCCGTGGCCCGAACCCCTGCGCGAAGCCCGACTGGAAATTCCCAAGA
Organism: Verrucomicrobia bacterium UBA3063; assembly: GCA_002366885.1. Classification (GTDB taxonomy): domain Bacteria; phylum Verrucomicrobiota; class Verrucomicrobiia; order Methylacidiphilales; family Verrucolacustridaceae; genus Verrucolacustris. The sequence goes on along the minus strand of DFCD01000172.1, from coordinate 5,150 downwards.
TCGCTGGGGTTGTCCCCCGCCGGATTTTATTCTGCTCGCCGGACGCCACCGGCTTTGCCCACCCCACCCCTGTGAAGTGGGAGGACAAGGGCGCAACCCTGCTCGTGGCCTTGCCCCCTTTTTGCGTGCATGCAACTCTGCTTCTGCAGTACGGTGCAGTTGACCCTCTTTCCAAGCCATGAGTCGCTCTTTGCCTCGGCTTTCCCTGCTCGCCGCTCTTTGGCTTGCCGGATGCGCAGGAGATTTCGGCGTTCCCGCCGGTCGCACGGTGATCCGGTATTGGGACAAGTGGTCGGGTTGGGAAGCCGAAGCTATGCGCGCCGTGGTCGATGATTTCAACCGGTCACAGGACCGGATCTGGGTCGAGTTTTCCTCCACCAGCCACATCAACCGGAAACTCATGCTCTCGATCGGTGGGGGCGTGCCCCCGGATATCGCCGGCCTCTTCGGCAACACCCTGGCGGTCTATGCTGAAAACAACGCCCTTACCCCGCTGGATCAACTGGCCCAAGAGGCCGGATTGGGGGAAGAGGCCTACATTCCGATTTTTTGGGAAATCTGCAACCACCTGGGCCACCTCTGGGCGTTACCGAGCTCACCCGCCTCGCTCGGTCTGGTCTGGAACAAAAAAATCTTCCGCGAAAACGGGCTGGATCCCGATCGTCCCCCCTCCTCCATCGCCGAACTTGAGCGCATCAACGACCGGTTGACCCGTCGGGACACGAACGGACGCCTCCAGTCGATCGGTCACCTGCCCTCTGAGCCCGGATGGTGGCCGGCGATCTGGGGCTGGTGGTTTGGGGGAAAGCTCTGGAACGGAGAGCAAATGACCATGGATGATGCCGGCAACCTTGCGGCGATGGAGTGGATTTCCACTTATCCCCAGCGTTTTGCCAGCCGCGATCTCCTTAGTTTCCGGGATGGGTTCGGAAATTTTGCGTCCCCACAAAACGCCTTTTTCACGGGACGGGTGGCCATGGTACTTCAAGGGCCTTGGATCCACACCTTTATTGAGAAATACGCCCCGGCGGGTTTTGAATGGGGCGTTTCTGCCTTCCCCACCTCCGACCCAGCCCGCCTGGGAACGGTCACCTTGGTGGAGACCGATGTGCTGGTGATTCCGGCCGGCGCAAAACATCCCCGCGAGGCGTTTGAGTTTCTACGGTACGTCAGCCGCCAGGGAAACATGGAAAAGCTCTGTTTGGGACAGAGGAAATTTTCGCCTCTCCGCGAAGTCAGTCCGGACTTTTTTGCAAAACACCCGAATCCGCATATCCGCACGTTTCTGGAGCTGGCGAAGAGCCCCCAGGCCAAACGTGTTCCCCCCTTCACCCTTTGGGCCATGATGGAAAACGATATGAAGCAGGCTTTTGGCAAAGTCTGGAACGGCACCGCCACTCCGGAGGAGGTGCTGCGGCAGGTGCAAAACCATCTGCAGGCCGAGTTGGAAAAAAGTCAGCATCGCTGGTCCCGCCTGGCTGGGATCCTGCAAAAACAGTGGAGTTCCCCATGACCTCCATGGACTGTCGCCGCCTGACCACCGGTCTCTGTTTCATTGCGCCTTGGTTGGTGGGCTTTTTGGCCCTCTCCCTCTATCCTTTTCTCTCCAGCCTTTATCTATCGGGGTGCGACTATTCCGTGCTGGCCCCGGCCGTCTGGATCGGGCCGGAGAATTACACCAACCTCGCCCAGGATCCGATTTTCTGGAAAGCGGCCGGCAATACGGTTCTCTTCGCCTTGGTCTCGGTGCCGCTGGGGCTAATTCTCTCCTTTCTCCTGGCGCTGCTGCTCAACGCCGATATTCCCGCCCGCGGTTTTTTCCGAACTGTGTTTTTTCTCCCCTCCCTCATGCCTTTGGTTTGCTTGGCCGTCCTTTGGCTCTGGCTGCTGAACGGGGATCTCGGTCTCGTCAACGCCTGCCTGCGTCCTTTTCTGGGCCTGGGAAATCATCTGTTCGGCGCCTCGTGGGCCCCACCCAACTGGCTGCAGGACCCGCGTTTTGCCCTCGCCGGCTTGGTTCTGACCGGCCTCTGGGGAGTCGGCCACCCGATGGTCATCTTCCTGGCCGGACTCCAGGAAGTGCCTCGCCATTTGTATGAGTCTGCCGACATCGATGGCGCTTCCGCTTGGCAAAAGCTGTGGCACATCACGCTGCCCACCCTGTCCCCCGTGATTTACTTCAATGGGATCATGGCCCTGATCGGTTGTTTCCAGGTCTTCGCCGTCCCCTATGTCATGACCGAGGGCGGGGACGGTCCGGAGCGCTCCCTGCTTTTTTTGGCGACCTACCTCTACCAGCACGCCTTTGAGTACTGGAACATGGGCTACGCCTGCGCCATCGGCCTTTTCCTTTTTTGCCTCATTCTTGGACTCACGTGGGTCGCCAGCCGGCTTTCCTCCCGCCACGTGCATTACGAGGGTGCCTGAAGATGACCTGGGGAAAAACGATCCGTTTCCTGCTCCTGCTGGCACTGGCGGTCACCTTCCTCGCCCCGATGGCCTGGATGGTCTCGACTTCGCTGAAGCCTTTGGCCGAAACCATGACCGTGCCGCCCCGCTGGATTCCCAGCAGCCTGCAGTGGCAGAACTACCCGGACGCCATCCGTGCCATGGGATATTTTTGGCGATATACGGGCAATTCTCTGCTCCTCTGCCTTCTGACCGTGGTCGGCACCCTGGTCAGTAGCACGCTGGCCGCTTACGGATTTGCCCGGTTGGAATGGCCCGGTCGCAACAAACTCTTTTCCCTTTGTCTGGCCACCATGATGATTCCGTTCCCCGCCATCATGGTGCCAATTTACGGGCTGTTCAAAAATCTTGGCTGGATTGGATCCCTCAAGCCTCTTTGGATTCCCACCTTTTTTGCCAGCGCCTTTCACGTCTTTCTGCTGCGGCAGTTTTTCCTCTCTCTGCCCAAGGATACAGCCGAGGCCGCCCGGATTGACGGTTGCAATGAATGGCAGATCCTCTGGCACACGGTGCTTCCACTCGCCAAGCCGGTCCTGCTGGTGGTGGCGGTGTTCCAGTTTCTGGCCACCTGGAATGATTTTCTGGGACCTCTCATCTACCTGACGGATCAGCGGACCTTCACCCTCGCCCTGGGCCTCCAATCCTTTCAAAGCCAGCAGGGCGGCACGGCCTGGCACCACCTGATGGCCGCCTCGACGCTCGTGATCCTGCCCGTGATCGTTCTTTTTTTTCTGACCCAGAGAACCTTGATTCAGGGCATCGCCACCACCGGATCAAAAAACTGAGGCCCCGCTAGGCGCCCACGGCCTCCCCCTTAGCCAACCCTTCGGAATTCAACCTGAAAATCTTCTCCCCGATTGCTCATCTCAAAACCAGCCGCTGAGGCTGGCAAGCTCACCGGACTCCAAGTCTCTCCCTTGGGGGCATGGAGCCGAAGGCGGAAAAGATTACGTCGGAACTCGGGGAATCGCCGCCCAGACACCGTGCCACGGAGGGTGATTTGCTCGCCCCTGCGGTGAAGGTTAAGTGCCGTTCGCAGATGTTGGCCGAGCCGATGGTTTTCCGTGAGCCCGTCATCCTCTTGGAGCACGGATTCCGTGGTCCCATTCTCCCCAGGAAAAAATACATGGAGATCGATGACTTCCGGATGGAATCCCATGGTGGAAAGCGGCACTTCCGGCCAGCATGGAATAACCGCACCTCCACGGATCCAGACGGGCATACTTTCCAAGTCCACCGGTGTGACACGGCATTCCCCTTTGGAAATTTCATGGGTGCCATTCGGCCATTGATACCAATGACCGGCGGGAAGATAGACGGATCTCTGGGTTGCGCCTGGGGCCAGCACAGGCGCGACGAGCATGTGTTCTCCCAAAAGAAATTGATCTTCCACTTCCCAGCTTTTCAGATCGCGCGAAAAACCAAGCGCCAGCGGCCGCTGGATCGGCAAGCCAGTTTCACTGGCGATGAGAAACTGGGAGTAAAGGTAGGGCATCAAGAAATACCGGTGCTGCAGTGCCTTCCGGATCAGCCTCAAGGCCTCGGGCCCAAAACTCCAGGGATACTGGTCCGGCTGGGCCGCGGTGTTGTGATTCCGGCAGAAGGGTGTGAAGGCGGCGTACTGGTACCAGCGGACCAGCAGTTCCGCGGAACAGGCCTCCATGAACCCACCCACATCCGCTCCCACAAAAGGCTGTCCTGAAAGTCCCATCCCCAGGGCCATGCGAACCGCTAAACCGAGATGCTCCCAGCGTGAGCAGTTATCCCCAAGCCAGTTGGCGGCATAGCGCTGGATTCCCGGCGATCCGGCCCGGGACAAAACAAAAGTGCGCTTGCCCGGCATAGCCTTTTTCAGGCCCTCGACGGTCCCCATGGCCATGAGCAGGGCGTATTCGTTGTGAAAACGGTCATGGTCTGACCGGCCGTGATCAAACCGCATTCCTTCTGCGGGAACATCGCCCGTGGCGGGCTCGTTCATATCGTTCCATATTCCCGCAATCCCGACCTGAACATGCCGGGCGTTCAGCCGACCCCACCAACGCCGGGCTTGCTCCAAGGTGAAATCCGGGAAGACGGTGCGTCCCGGCCACACTTGCCCCACGTAAGGATTCCCCTGCTCATCCAGACAGACGAGTCTCTCCCGGATGGCCTCGTCATACACCGGATACCCGGGATCTTCCTTGATGCCAGGGTCAATGATCGTGATCAGCCGGAACTTTTCCTTTTCCAGTTCTCGAAGGAGCCTCGGGGGATCGGGAAACTTTTGCTGGTCCCAGGTGAAAACCCGGTATCCGTCCATGTGGTCAATGTCGATCCACAAGACGTCGCAGGGGATTTGTTCCAGGCGATACCTGGCTCCCAAGGCCTTCACCTGCTCTTGGTTGTAGTTATGCCAACGGCACTGGTGGTGACCCAAGGCCCATAGGGGTGGCAGCGAAATTCGGCCCGTCAGGCCGGTGTAGCCCCTCAAAACTCCGGGAAGATGAGGCCCCGAAAAAACAAACTCCTCGTAAGCTCCACTTTCGAAGCGAAACAACGCCTCGCCCGGCTGGGTAAAATCAAAGGAGGATCTCCCCAGGTTGTTGAAAAAGGATCCGGCCAGCAGAGAACTGCCAAAGGGTCGGTGCAGATAAAAAGGAATGGAGACATAGTAGGGATCAAACTGGGTGCTGGTGGGATCT
>DFCD01000137.1:10120-11425 GCA_002366885.1 Verrucomicrobia bacterium UBA3063 | reverse complement strand
AACGGCTGCCGCCGCCAAATCAGGTAGGTGAAGTAAGGCCAGGTCAGGGCAAACCCGATCGTGAACAACAGGTTGTAGCCGATTTTTAGCAGAGGGTCGGGAATCCGGGTCATGCGCGGGGATGGGCTTTCCCATAGGCGCCGCGAAGGCGCTCAGGCGTGACCCGGGTGTAGATTTCCGTGCTCGTGAGTCGGGCGTGACCGAGCAGCTCCTGCACCGCCCGCAGATCCGCCCCGCGGCCCAGCAAGTGCGTGGCAAAACTGTGCCGCAGCTTGTGGGGCGTGAGGCTGGCGTCCAGCCCGGCCTCCGCCAGATACTCCTTCAGGTTCCTCTGAAACACCCGCGGGCTCAGCCGCTCCCCCCGCGGCCCTAGAAAGGCCGGCCCATGCTCTTTCCTGAGCCCACTTGGTAATTTCTCCTCATAACGCTGCATCGCGGACCGGACCGCATCGCCCACCACCACCAGCCGTTCCTTTCCTCCCTTGCCTTTGACCTTGAGCGTCCGCCGTCCTTCCTCGTGGAAGGCTTTGCGAGCCAGACTCAGCGCCTCCCCGAGACGCAACCCGGTTCCATAAAGCAGTTCCAAAAGCGCGGCATCGCGCCAACGGGCCCACGCCGGCTCCTTCCTTCCCGCCGGCCTGCCCGGGCGTTTTTCCAAAAGCCGAAGCGGGGAATTCAGCAGGTGTTCCATCTGGTCCTCGCTGAGGAACCGCGGCAACGACTTCCGGGGACGCGGCAAACGCAAGCCCATCGCCGGATTGTCCGCGCGGTCCCCCCGCGACTGCATCCACTTGAAAAAAGTCCGCAGGGCGGAAAAGCGGAGTCGCACCGAGGCTGGCTGGTGGCGCCCCCGCCCCGCCAACCCGTGCAGATAGGTCCGGCAGTCACTCTCGTTGATTTCCTTCCAGGCCCGCCCCCGATCCTTTTGAAACTCCACCAAGACCTGCTCGTAGTTACGCACGGTGTTGCCGGAAAGCCCCCGCTCCTCGCCCAGATGACGGAGAAAAGCGACCGCGAGGGGATCCGCGGCCGATGGGGCCTCGGTTTTCAGGCGGCCGCGGCGGCCCGGGCTTTGGCGGTCTTCGCCGACTTGGGCTTGCGCGGTTCCCGCGGCGGAAAATCAAAGGACACCTTTCCATCCTTCCAGACGAGGAAGGCCGAAAAGGGGCGCCGCGTTTTCTGAGAGACAAATTTTTCCAGCAACCCGGTCTTGCCGTCCTTGAGCAAAGCCTGCACCTCCGCCTCGGTGATGTCCCGGCCGAGGATTTTCTTGGAAACCTTGAAGGTGCAGGTGGACGGCTTGGA
>DFCD01000137.1:9593-10036 GCA_002366885.1 Verrucomicrobia bacterium UBA3063 | reverse complement strand
GCCGAGAAAGGCCGGCCCAAACGGCTGCGGAAACCTTCCACGAGCCCCAAGGTTCCCTTCTGCAACAGTTCCAGAAACTCCGGGGCCTCGATCCTTCGCCCGGCGAGAACCTTACGGACGGAATACTTGCCGTCCACTGTTCGATATTCCCGGAGTGTCTCCTCAAACTCCTGCCCCGTCTCCGGATCCTTAAATTCCAGCTTCCGCAGCACGTGGTCCTTGTCCTGGAAGGCCCGGATTTTTTCCACGATGTCCTTGGTGACGTTCTGGATCTCCCGCATGAACTCCTGCCGCGCCAGCTTGCCGTGCTCCATCTCCTTCAGCTTGTGCTCCCACTCCCCCGTCAGTTCCGGGGAGTGCAGAATTTCAATGCCGAGGGCATCCAGCGTTTCGAAAAGGCCGAAGGCCTTGGCCGTCGGCACCAGCTCCCGCCCCATCCGGCG
>DFCD01000137.1:8381-9500 GCA_002366885.1 Verrucomicrobia bacterium UBA3063 | reverse complement strand
CTTTCCCGCGCCTTCCATGGCGCTGAGCAGGGTCGCTTCCGTCAAGCGCGCCGGTGGCTTGGTTTGCAACCCGTCCACCACCACCGCCACCGCCTTGACCTTTTCCCCGTCGGAAACCGGCACCAGCAACTTGCCCTCCTCCGATCCCCCCTCCTCGATGCCCTCCTTGCCATAAACGGCGAGCCACCCAGCTTCCTTGAGAATCTTCCCATCGGTCCGAAAGGCGTGTTGTTTCACCCGCGTGATCCGGGTGGTCACCTCGTAAACCGCTTCCGGATAAAAGACCGCGATGAAGCGGCGGACGATCGCCGCATACACCTTGAGCTCGATCTCATCCAGCTTGGCAAGATCGGGCACCTGCAGCGTGGGAATGATCGCAAAGTGGTCGCTCACCTTGGCCCCATTGAACACCCGCTTGGTCGGCTTCAACCAACCTTCCTTCAGCACGGTCTTGGAAAATTCCCCGAACTCCGTGCCTTCGAGATTCTTCAGGGTGCTTTTGACCGTGGAAAGATAGTCGTCCGGCAAGTACCGCGAGTCCGTCCGCGGGTAGGTGATCGCCTTGTGCCGCTCATACAGGGCCTGGGCAATCTGCAGGGTCCGCCGGGCGGAAAGCCCGAACCGGCTGTTCCCATCCCTTTGCAGGCTGGTCAGGTCGTACAACAGGGGGGAAAGCTGGCGGGAAGGTTTCTTTTCATCGTGCACCTCCCCGGTCTGGCCCCGGCACTCGTCAGCAATGGCCTCGGCCTTCTTTTTATCCCAGAGCCGCTCCGGCTTCTGGTCGGCCCCGCGCTCCGAGGCCTTTTGGTCGGCCAAATCCTCGTTGAACCATCGTGCCTCGTACTCGCCGGCCTTCGCCCCGAAGGTGGCATGAATTTCCCAGAAATCCTTGGGCACAAAGGCGCGGATTTGCTTTTCCCGGTCCACCAGGATGCTGAGCGTGGGCGTCTGCACCCGCCCCGCTGTCGTCAGAAAGAAACCCCCGCCTTTGGAATTCAGTGCGGTGAGCGCACGGGTGGTGTTGATACCCACGAGCCAGTCGCTCTCGGAACGGGACTTGGCCGCCTGCAACAGCGGCTCCATTTCCTCCCCCTTCCGCAAATGGGCAAAGCCGTCCTG
>DFCD01000137.1:4494-8340 GCA_002366885.1 Verrucomicrobia bacterium UBA3063 | reverse complement strand
TCCGCCGCCTCCATCACGTAACGGAAAATCAGCTCGCCCTCGCGGCCGGCGTCGCAGGCATTGATCACCCCGGTCACATCCTTCCGCTTCAAAAGCTTCTTGAGCAACTGGAACCGTGGCTCGGTTCTTTCAATCACCTTGAGCTGGAACTGCTCCGGAATCAGCGGAAGGCTTTCAAAGCTCCACTTACCCTTCCCCTTTCCGTACTCGCTGGGCTTGCACAGTTCTACCAAATGGCCAATCGCGGAGCTGAGCACATGCTGGTCCGATTCCCAGTACTCGCCCTCCTTCTTGAAACCCGTCAGCGCCTTGGCCAGATCGTTGGCCACGCTCGGTTTCTCCGCGATGATCAGTTTTTTTGCCATGTGTTAATCTATGCGTGTGAATACTTTACCGGGCATTTGTCGCACCCTGTGCTTCATTTCAAGCTTCAGGAGGGTGGCGGACACGACCGGGGAAGGCAACCCGCATTTTCGGGTGAGCACATCCACCTGCAGTTCATCCCGGCCCAGCGCCTCCAAAATCTTCTTTTCGTCGGCGTTGAGGTTTCCCCGCGGCGACACCGGGACCGGCATCTCCGCCCGCGGAAGCAGGAACTCAAACTCGGCCAGCACATCCTCAACCGACTCCACCAACCGCGCCCCGTCCTTGATCAGCTGGTGACAACCGCCAGACTGCGGCTGGTCGATCCTTCCCGGAACGGCAAACACCTGCCGGCCCTGCTCGAGGGCCTGGCGCGCGGTGATCATCGCCCCGCTCGCCCGCGCTGCCTCGATCACCAGCAGTCCCTTGCTCAATCCGCTCACAATCCGGTTCCGCATGGGAAAGGTCTGCCGGTCCGGCGGCGTGCCCAGGCAAAATTCGCTGAGCACACACCCGCCCTCCTCCGCCATCTTCTCCGCCAACGCCTCGTTCTCCGCCGGATAAATCTGGTCCAGGGAGCACCCCAGCACCGCGGCCGTTCTTCCCTTGGCAGCCAACGCGCCCTGATGGGCCGCCGTGTCGATGCCACGTGCGAGACCGCTCACCACGCCGATGCCCGCAAAGGCCAGCTGGTATCCAAGTTTTTTTGCCAGATCGGTTCCATATCCCGAGGCTTCGCGCGTGCCCACCACGCCGATGCAGGCCCCCCTGACCGCATCCAGATCCCCCCGGCAATAAAGCACCAGAGGCGGATCATGGATCTCCCGCAACAACGCCGGATAGGCGGGATCCTCGAAATCCACGAGCTTCAGCCCGAGTTTGCGGACCTTGCCGAGTTCGGCCGCCAAATCGAAGGTTTTTTCCCAGCCGCGGATCGATTCCGCCACGGCCTGACCGACACCCTCCACACCGGCAAGCTGCCGTGTCGCCTGCGAGAAGATCCCCTCCACCGGCCCAAAAACCTGGCGGAGCTTCCGCACCCGGACCGGCCCCACCAAACGCAGCGAATTGAGGACGAGGTAAGCCTCGGTCCTGGTCATCCCTTGGCCGGCCGGCCCTCCCGCACCTCCTCCAACGACGCCATCACCTTCTTTTCCGCCACGCCGGAAACCAGATCCGCCTTGCCAATTTTGCTGAGCAGCACCCAGCGGATGCCGTCGGAAGTCGCCTTCTTGTCCCGCGAGATCCACGTCGCCAAACGGTCCCACCGCAGTTCCGGATGGGTCACCGGAAGACCGTGGGCCCGGATCGCCGCCTTCAGCTTTTCCGCGGTCTTCTTCTTGAACCCCCGCGCCTTCACCGAAAGATGGGCCGCCACCGCCATCCCGATCGCCACCGCCTCGCCGTGCCGGAGCCCGTCGTATCCCAGGACACCCTCCAGCCCATGCGCCACCGTGTGACCGAAGTTCAGCAGGGCCCGCTTCCCCTTGAGGTCCTTCTCGTCCTCGCCCGCCAGCTTCGCCTTGATCTCCACACAGCGCTTCACCACTTTGGCCATCGAGCGCGGGGCGCCCTTCGCCAGCGAACCGAAGAGTTTTGAGTCGGCAATCGCCCCGCACTTCAGCACCTCGGCCATGCCCGCCCGCCTTTCCACGGGGGAGAGGAACTGCAGCCAGCGCAGATCTGCCAGCACCGCCTTGGGTGGATGGAAGGCGCCCACCATGTTCTTCCCCTCCGGCAGATCCACTCCCGTCTTGCCGCCCACGCTGCTGTCCACCATCGCCACCACCGTCGTGGGAATCTGGATCAACGGCAGTCCCCGCAGGTAGGTCGCCGCCACAAATCCCGCCAGGTCCCCCGTCACCCCGCCGCCCACCGCAAGGATCCATCCGTCCCGGGTCATCCCCGCCCCCGCCAGTTGGCGGAGCACCCGGCCGTACTCGTCGATCGATTTCGACCTCTCCCCCGCCGGTATCCGCACCCGCACCACCCGGGATGCCCGCCGTTCCAGCCACTGGAAAAGGTCCGTGGTCAGGGGAAGCGCCGCCACCCCCTCGTCCACCAGCATCGCCACCGGCACCTTCGCCGGCAGGTGCTTCTGCAGAACCGCCGGCAGCAGTTTCTCCCCGATATAGACGGGATACATTCCCGCGGACGATTTGACCCTGACCCGTTGGATGCTCATCGCTCACCTCCGTTCTGCTTGTTTCCATCCGGAAAGAAACCCGCGCTTTTCGCAAAAGATGCGGTTTTTTTTCGCGGAAAGGGAAAAAATACGAGGCGAGGGTCGGAATCGAACCGACGAAATGGGGCTTTTGCAGAGCCCTGCCTTACCACTTGGCTACCCCGCCCAAATTTCTGAAAGATCATCTTCCCGCCTCCTCCCCGAACGTCAAACGTTCAACCCCGGCAAGGCGACACCAGCACCTTGTCCAGCCGGTGCCGGTCCATATCGACCACCTCGTACCGGTGCCCCCGGTAATCGACGTGGTCCCCCTCCTTGGGAATGCGGGCCAACCGGTGGACCACAAACCCGCCCACCGTCTGAAAATCCCCGTCCAGCTGGAAATAATCGGCCGCCTTCCCCAGATCCCTTGCGAATTCCTCCACCGGAAGGGTGGCATCCACCAGCCAGGACCCGTCCTCCCGCCGGATGGCACGCAGCTTGTGGCGATCCTCCTGGGAAGGCAGTTCCCCCACGACCGCCTCGAGCAGGTCCAGCAGGCTGAGGATCCCGGTGATGTTGCCGAATTCGTCGCTCACCAACGCCACCCGCTGCTTTGCCTTTTGCAACTGCTCCAGGGCCCGCAGGGCGGGGATGGTTTCCGGAAGAATGAGCACCTGCGTGGCCAGGTCGGCGGGGGAGGCGGGCAAACCCGCCGCCATGTTGGCCCACAAGGCCTTGACCGAGACGACCCCCAGGATGTTTTCCCGGCTGCCCCGGTAAACGGGAAAATGGGAATGGCCGCTTGCCACCAGGGCGCGCCAGGTGACTTCCGGAGCCTCGTCCGCGTTGATCCAGACAATCCGCACGCTCGGAGTCATCAGTTCCTCCACACGCATCTCATCCAGACGCAGCACCCGCTCGACCATGCCCTGCTCCGTCGAGCTGAAGACACCGGCCCGCTTGCCCTGCTCCAACAGGTGCCGGAGTTCCTCGTCGCTCACCGGAACCGTCTCTCCCGAGGAGCGCACCCCGAAAAATGCCGCCAGCGTATCGGTGATCCAGCTGAGGAACCGGACAATCGGACCGAGGCCCACCGCCACCGCCTGGATCGGCCGGGCAAGCCTCGCCGCGATGGTTTCGCTGTGGGCCAGCGCCAGCCGTTTGGGCAGCAATTCGCCGAAAATAATCGAAACCACGGTGATGATCAGCACCACCAGAAAAAGCGCCACGGGATCCGCCACCGTCTGGGGCACATGCCATTCCGCCAAACGGCTCGCCACCGGCTTGGCCAAGACAGCTCCCCCCATGGCTCCCGA
>DFCD01000137.1:227-4489 GCA_002366885.1 Verrucomicrobia bacterium UBA3063 | reverse complement strand
GAAGCCAGTTCATACGCAGCCTTCGCACCCCCGTCCCCAGCCTCGGACCTTTGCCGCAGGGAACTCCTCCGGCTGGAAACCACCGCCAGTTCAGCCATGACAAAAAAGGCATTCACCAGGATCAGGATGCTTAGTATAAATCCTTCCATAATAATTACTTAGGGTAGAAAGAAGGCTTCTTTCTTCATGGGCCAAGGAAGAAAGATAGTGGATTTTCCCCCGCGGGAAAGCCTGCCGGTCAACCCAGAAGAGACCCCAGCCAGCCCCAAATCGCCGTGACGGCCTGGGGCCCCAGCAAAAAGAGAACCGCGAAAAAAATGACGCACGGAAGAGCGGCCAGATAACCCCCCACCAGAAAGGCTCCGTCATCTTCCAACAAGGCCAGGCCGATCAAAAGGATGGGGATCGCCGCCAGCATGTTACTCATCGGAATCGGCAGAGGCAGGGCCAGCAGGATGGAGAGAAAAGCGATCAATAACCCGTGGAGTCGATGCAGAATGGGGTGGCGGCAAAGCAGGACCCAGCGGGGATGAAGAACCTTCTCGGCGAACCGGGCCACCTTGCGGAGGGCCCCCAACATCGCTTGGGCGGTTCCCGCGGGAATTTCCCTGTTTCGCACCCACCGGGGAAGGGCGGGTTGCCGGGCAAAGGCAACGCGCAGGCCGTTGTAAAAAAGGAGGATGCCGAACGGCGTGGAAAGCCCGGGAATCTGGATCGGCAGGCTGAATGGCAGCGCGAGAACCGTGACAATCGCGGCATGCCCCTTCCCCTCCAGGGCAAGCATCAGCCCGTCAATCGTCAGGGGACTTCCGTGACGAACCCTGCTCTCCAGGCTGTCCACCACCTGGGAAATGGCACCTTGACGGGAGACGGAGGAAACCGCCGGCCGGCCGCGCTTCACAAACTTCCGGAAATTCCCCGGCCAAGCAACTGGGTCAGGTACAGCCCGTAGCCCACCAGCAATCCGACCCCGATCACCTGGCGCTTTTTCGGCCCGGCCTGGATCAGCGGCAAAACGGCGACCGTGGCAATCAACATCACCCCGAGATCCAGCTGGTTGATATTGGGAGCCAGAAGGGGGCGCAACAGGGCCGAAAATCCCACCACCCCCAGGGATTGAAAAATGCAGGCTCCCACCACCAATCCGCCCGCCAGCTCCTTTTCCTTCCGCAGGAGCGCGGAAACCAGCGAGAACAATTCCGGCGTGCTTGCCGCCAGCGGGATCACCGCCAGGGCCAGCGCCGGCTGGCTCAACCCCGCCATTTCCGCCCCGGTCACCGCCGCCTTGACCAAATAACGTGCGCCGGCAATCAACAGCACCACCCCGCCCGCCACCTGGGCCACCTCCACCCAGCGGGAAAGCCCCGCGGGCGGAAGATCCTTTTCCATGCGCTCGATCACCGAGCTGTCCGCCTCGATCTCGGCGGAAAACCAGATGAAGATGGCATATCCCACCAGCCCAAAACAGAGCAGCATCGCCTCAAACCGGCCGATCCAGCTGTTGCGCAGCAAAAAGCCCACCAGCGCGGCCGAGGCCACCATGATCGGCGCCTCCGCATGAAAAAGCTGGGGCCGGAAACGCAGGGGTCGGGCCACCGCGGAAAGCCCGAGAATCAGGCCGACATTGGCGATCACCGACCCCACCGCGTTACCCACGGCAATGTCGCCCTGACCCTTCCCGGCGGCCCAGAGACTGAGGAAAAGCTCCGGGGCGGAGACCCCGAAAGCCACCACCGTTGATCCGATCACCAGCGGATGCACCCCGAACCTCCGCGCCAGCCCGGATCCTCCGCCGACCAGCAATTTGGCCCCGTAAACCTGAAGCAGGATCCCCGCCAGAAAAACAATCACCACCTGCAGGGGATCGGAGGTTTCCAATCCGAGTTGCGCGGAAAAAAGGGAGGCCGCCGTCATCTGGTTTCTTTTACCCGCGTCCTTTTGGTCCGCCAACGTTAACCCAACACCACCCAGACGGCCCCTAGCAGCAGGCTCGCCCCCAAACCCCGCCAAAACAGCACCCGCCTGGATCCTTCCTCCCCCCGGTCTCCCAACCGCTTCCCCACCAAGGCCACCAGCAGGACCGACCAAAGACCCCGCACCGCATAGACGACATTGACTCCCACGGGATCCCCGGAAAGGCCGATGGCAGCATAGAGAAAGGAACCCTGCAGGCCGATCAACAGGGCACCGGCCCAGGCCCAAATCCATCCGCGCCCCGCAACCCCGATCCCCCTCCATTCCCGGGAAGGAACCCTTAATAGGGAAATCGCCGCCATCCCCGCCATCATCCAGGGACCAAAAAGACAAAACCCAACCTGATTCGCCACTTTGGCCACCAGCACGTCAGTCAGGGAAAAGGATGCCGCCGCCAGCAGGCTCCAGCCCACCGCGGGACCCATTTTTTCCGGGCGCGCGCCGGGATGCCAACCCACCAGGGCCACCCCTCCGGTGCCAAGGAGCGCCCCCAGCCAAAGCCGCAGGTCGACACCACCAGGCAGAAAAACTGCCCCGATCAACGCGGTCATCAGGACTTTGGTGCCAAGAACCGGGGTGGCCACGGACACATCCCCCCGGGCAAGGGCGCGGAACGTGGCGATCTGGCCGAAAAAGAAAAGCCCGGAACAGGCCGGCGCTGTCAGCCAAACCCAAAGGGATAATCCCGCGGGAGGCGGTTTGGCCAGGAACAACAGCGGCAGGGAAAAGAGGGCGATCGCCAGGTTGCAGGCCACCATCGCGTGCCGCGGCGGATGACCCGTCTCCATCGAGCGCTTCAGCAACAGCGCACCGATCGCATAGACCAGGGAACAAAAAAACGGCAGGATCAGGAAGACATGCCCCGTCATCCCCAACAACCTCGCCGAAAACCCACGCCTCCCCAAGAAAGGATCTGGAGCGGGGTCACGGGCCCCGCCGATGCCCACGAACGGGCCGACCTCGCGCTGGCGCGACTCAGCGGGGAATCCCGCAGCAAAATTCAACAGTGGATGAAGACCGGCCTCGTGGAAATTTCCGGCAAGCCCGTGCAGGCCCGCGACCTTCTTCCCGCGGGATCCTCCGTCACCATCCGAATCCCCGCCTCCGCCCCACGGCACGTGGAACCGGAACCCATCCCCCTGGACGTCCTGTATGAGGACGCCGATGTCATCGTCCTCAACAAACCACCCGGCCTGGCCGTCCACCCCGGTGCGGGTCGGCCCACCGGCTCGCTCGCCGCCGCCCTGCTCCACCATTGCTCGGGCCAGCTCGCCCCCGGCGGCGGCCCCGAACGCCCCGGCATCGTCCACCGTCTCGATCTGGAGACCTCGGGCATTTTGGTCGCCGCCAAAACGGATAACGCCCACCGCGAACTCAGCCGCCAGTTCAAGGATCGCGAAACCCGGAAAACCTACCTCGCCTTTGTGCTGGGACGGCCCAAGGGCCAGGTCGGCTCCTGGGAAGGCGCGATCGGGCGCCACCCCGTTCACCGGCAGAAAATGGCCGTGCGCACCAGGGGTCGCCCCTCCCGCACCGACTGGAAAGTCCTCGGCTCCTGGCCCGGCGCCTCCCTGCTGGAACTGAAACTTCTCACCGGGCGCACCCACCAGATCCGGGTCCACGCCTCCGCCGCAGGCTGCCCGGTGGCCGGCGACCCGCTTTATGGCGGGACCACCTCCCTGACCCGCACCGCCGGGGTAAAACGACAGCTTCTCCACGCGCACCTGCTCTCCTTCACCCACCCTCGCACCGGTGAATACCTTTCGTTTGAGGCTCCCCCTCCGGACGATTTTGCGGCATTCCAGTCCTACCTTGATGGACTCTGAACTCCACTCCCACGCCGCCCGCTACGTCCAACTCCTCCGCCGCTCCGGAAAAAAGGACGTCTGGCTCCCCGCCGGCCTCACCCGCCGCCTCCCCGCCGCCTCGACACCCTCCCCCAGCTCTTTTTCCCCATCCTCCAAAACCTCCGCCGCAAAAAACACGCCGCCCGTTACCCCTCCCCCGTCTTCTTCCCCCCATCTCCCATCTCCGCCCTCAGCCACCACCGCTTCCCCGGTTCCCACCTCAAAACCAACCTTCCACTTCAACCTAAACCTAAAAGACGGCTCCAAAGCCGACCGTCTGGCGGAATTAAAAAAGAAAACTTCCGCCTGCACCATCTGCCCCCATCTCGCCAAGTCCCGCACCCAGGTGGTCTTCGGGGTGGGCAACCCGGAGGCCAAATTGATGTTTGTCGGCGAGGCCCCCGGGGCGGATGAGGACGAAAAGGGCGAGCCTTTTGTCGG
>DFCD01000137.1:0-140 GCA_002366885.1 Verrucomicrobia bacterium UBA3063 | reverse complement strand
TCTACATCGCCAACGTCCTCAAATGCCGGCCGGACCTGCCGGGCAAATCCAGCGGCAACCGCAAGCCCACCCGGGACGAGATGGACGCCTGCCTGCCCTACCTCCGCGCCCAGGTCGCGGTGATCGCCCCGCAGGTCATC
>DFCD01000051.1:676-3756 GCA_002366885.1 Verrucomicrobia bacterium UBA3063 | reverse complement strand
AAGTGACCTTACCCGAGAGAGGACTGAAGACACCTGTCTGGCCCGCGGCCAGACCCGTAAAACTCACCGTCGGACTTCCGTTCAGGGTTCCCGGGAAAATGGCCAGTTGGCCATCGGCCGGCGCAGAGGTGAAGACCACGTCCAGAGCGGAGGGCGTAGCATCGGCAGTGAAATTGGCGGCTTCAATCCTCAACGTGCCCTCTTGAACGGTGGTGGATCCGGTATATGTGTGAACTCCAACCAGCTTTAGCATCCCGCTCCCTTTTTTGGTCAGGCCCCCTGATCCCGACATTCCCTTGTTGATCGACACCTCTTTATCCGCTGTATCGATGATGGCGCCGCCCGACTTAATTTCCACCGTATCGGCTTGGATAAAGTCGGCTTGGTTAACCCTGGCACGAAGGGTGCCCCCATTCATGTTGAAGACTCCGGTCGCACCCGAGGAGGTGTCCGCCACCGCTTCGGTGACCAAGGTTCCCCCATTCAGATTGTAGGTCCCCTGTTGAAGCAGGACCGCATCCGCATTAACCGTGCCCCCGCTCTGGTTGATATCTCCGCGACCAGTAAAGCCGGCCCCCTCCGGGTGATCCCCCACCACGATACCACCCGCCGCCTGATTCCATGTTCCTCCGGTAATGTTCAACGTTCCGTTCCCCCAACCACCCACCGCCGTGTAGTTGGGTGCATTGACCTCGCCCGTCCCGCTGAGAGTCATGGTCCCAGGTCCGCCCAAATAATCGCCGATCCGGAAAGATCCCAATTCGTCTGTCCCCGCAGTAAAGGTTCCCCCGGAAACGTTCAGGGTTCCGGATCCCAGTCGCCCCACCACGGTGGTCTTTGCCACATTCAGGGTGCCGCCGGAAAGTTCTGCCGTACCGACGGAGTTTGCACTGTCGGCGAGGGTCATGAAACCACTCGTGACGCTGACGGAACCGCCCGACTGGGTGAACTTTCCGGAGGAATTGGCTGACCACCCTACGCCCAAGGGACCGGCAAAACTCATCTCGGCACCATCCACCACCTCGATTTCCGGAGGCACCGGATTGTTGGGATTGACGGATTCGACAATCACAAAGGCGTTGTTGCTGGAACGGATGCTTCCCGAAAGCACCAGCTTTCCATCCACCACCGTTGTGTAGCCCGCGTAGGTGTTGGCGCCCGTAAGCCGAAGCGTCCCGGTTCCCCCCTTCGTCAGAAAGCCTGAACCTGTCATTCCCCGGTTGATGGAAACATCAAACTCGGCGGTGTTGATGATGGCGCCACCTGCCTTGATTTCCACCGTGTCGGCCGTGAGAAAATCGGCGTGATTTCCCCGAGCCAGCAACCAACCACCGTTAAAGTTGAAGACACCATTTGCAGTCGTGGAAGTGTCAGCCACCGCAAAAGTGTACAAACTTCCCCCATTCAGATTGTAGGTGCCCTCCTGCAGGAGGATCAAATCTGCGTTCATGGTTCCCCCGCTTTGGTTGACCACACCCTTTCCCGTCCAGTCCGTGACACCGGGTGGCCGATCTCCCAACACCACCCCCCCAAAAACTTGGTTGTAGGTGCCTCCGGTAATGTTCAACGTTCCGTTCCCACAACCACCCACCGCCGTATATTGGTTGGCAGTGATCAAACCATTGCTGCTCAAGTTGACCGTACCGCTACCCAGGCCCCAGTCGCCGATGCGGAAAGAGCCAAATCCGTCAAATCCGGGACTGGAATTTCCCCCGGCGATGTAATTGCCGCCGGAAATATTGAGAACCCCCGTCCCACCCGTGAAACCGACAAAAGTTGTTTCGTTTGCCTGCATCTTGCCACCCGTCAAATTAACGGTGCCGTTCCCACCATCGTTCCAACCCACAATCATCCGGGTCGAGGTGTTCGTTCCGCCGCCCACGTTGAGGGTACCCGTTCCCCCCTGCATCCCCACATAGGCGATTGCCCGGGTCTCAAAATTTCCACCTGTCTGGTTCACCGTGCCAGTTGCCGGAGCTGTTCCCGTTTCAATGTTGAACCAACCCACCATCAGATCACTGGCCGAGAAGCTGCCGCCACTTTGGTTGAGTTGGGTATTGCCGGAAAAACCAACTCGGGTCCAAGACTCTGTGCGAACCGTGCCGCCAGTCTGCGTGAATTTACCCGTGTGAAAAGGCTCCCAACCCAACACCAACTGATTGGGGTTAAAATTCCCGCCGTTCGAGACAGATAGATCCCCGTTGAAAACAAATGCGTTGACTCCGGAATTGGGAATTCCAGCTGCGGCCCCCCATAGTGGGGTGCCCCAAAGCTCTGCTTGATCATAGAATCCCGCTGGGGAATCAACCCAGATATTCCCCGGAGCACCGACCAAGGTCTGGGCTTGAGTGACCTGTCGGGTGCTTATGGTGAGCAAGCAGAACAGAGAAATTATTGCGAAGGTAGCGCGATTTGTGGGAATCATAGAAGGGCTCCTTTTTTTCATATTATTACACCTAAAGGAAATTTGCTCCAGTTCCCAAAAATCGCCATAGCAACAAGTTTTAAAAACATGCCAAATTTTATCACCCTTGAAACCAGCCACCCGGCAAGATTATGATAAGTAAAGCTTATGGAGTGATGTTCAGCCGCATGAACACCCTCGGTGCGCTTCCCGTCGGCAGGGAGTAGAGGAATCGTTCATATCCGTCCGGCGCCCCGGCGGTTCCCAGCGAAATCCCGGCCGGGGCCCTGGTCCAGCTCGTGAGGTTGGTGGAGTACTCTGCCACCACCTGAAACGTGCTGGAGCTGGCATTGGTTCTGACCCATGACGAGATGGAAAGAGTCGAGTTGGAATAAGTGGCTACAGGTTGGTTGGTGGCAGTGGAAGGGCTACTGCCACCACCCACGGCATATTTCAGCAGCAAATCCGAAGTGGAAGCCTGCCCTCCGCTCCAGGTCGCGAGGCTCTGGCCCGAGCCCAGAGAGACATAGGAACTGGCATCCAGATCCACGAAAGAGACGAGCCAGCTACCATCCGGCATGGCCAAAACCCCGGGCAGATACGCCCGCCGGCTCTGCGGGTCGAGCGAAGCAGGTCCCGACCAGCTGAGGCCTCCATCCACACTCAGCATGCCGCG
>DFCD01000051.1:0-564 GCA_002366885.1 Verrucomicrobia bacterium UBA3063 | reverse complement strand
GGTTGCTCTGCCCGTTGGTCCAGGACCACGAAGCACCGCCGTTGGTGGAGCGGACGGCACGAAGGACATTCGGATAAGGGGCCGCGTCCGCCACGCTTTCGAACACCGCGAAAAGCTGGCCGGGAGAGCTCTCCACCACACTCACCATGCCATCCCGGGAGAGATTGCTGCTTTGCACCGACCGCCCCACGGTGACCGGGTTGGTCCAGACATTCGCCGAAGGATTCCATGTCTCCATGGTGACCCACTGATGGTTGATCTGGCCTTGGGTGTAGGGGGTCCACTCATCATCGTAATAACATTGGAGCGTTCCATCGCTCCGCTCCAACAGGTAGCTCGACCAGAGTCCTCCGCTGATCGAGGAATCCAGACTTTGGGCACTCGAGGCGGCCACATCCGAATGCCAGCTCCAGTTGGTTCCCCCATTGGTGCTGCGGGCCACGCGAATGGCATATGACCTGACGGAGGCCAAGGAGCCCCGAAAACGATTTTCCCGGTAGCTGTAGAGCAGATCCCCATTCCGGGTGCGAAGGAGATGCCCGTCCCCCAGATCCACGTCAGCTC
>DFCD01000124.1 GCA_002366885.1 Verrucomicrobia bacterium UBA3063 | reverse complement strand
TCCAGTTCCTCCCAGGTCTGCAGATCCACCGGCCGGGCATCCCCGGCCACCCCGATGGCCAGATCCTCCAGCCATTTTCTCCGGATCTTTTTCCGGATCGCCGTCTCGCGAAAAGCGGGCATCCACTCCTCCCCCGGCCCGCTTCCCCCGGAACCAAAAGCCCGCTCCAGCATCTCCCCCGCCACCTCGGGCCGCACCTTCTCCCCGCGGGCGGCCGCCCGGTCAACCGCATCGTCGATCGACCGGCAGCAGGCGTAGACGGCATAGGCATCCCGTTGCACGGACGAACCAAGCACATGGGAGGCGAAATAAAAAGTGCGCGCGTGCTCCCGGGTCAGTGCGCGCGCGGCCTCGCGGGAAAGGGCCAGATCGCTCGGGGATACCGGGGGCAAAGGATTAGGCGGAGCGGACGGACTGGCGAACCCAGCCGATCGCCTGGGAAACGGATTCCTGCTCCCCCGGGGTCAGATGGGAGTCCGCCAACAAGGAGGAGGTCTCCTCAAAGAGCAGGCGGCAGCGTTCCTGCATCGCGGGGATCGCCCCGGATTTGCGGATCAAATCCTGGACCTTGGAGATGGAAGACTCGTTTCGGACGGGGTTCTGCAGGCACATCTGCAGGAAGGAGCGGTCCACTTCGCCGAGCCGCTCGTAGGCCTCCCGGACCAGCAGGGTTTTCTTCCCCTCCAGCAAATCGGTCGGCAGAAGCTGGTCCCGGCTGTCGAAATGCGAGAACTCCAGCAGATCGTTTTGGATCTGGAAGGCCAATCCGAGGGGCTCCATCACCCGGGCAAGATCATCCTGCTTTTCCGGCGCTGCGCCCGCGAGGATCGCCCCGAGAACGCAGGGGGCCTCAAAGGTATACCGGGTGGTTTTCAAAAGGTAGGTCCTCTCGATTTCCTGGGCGGAAACCCGCCCGATGTCCCGGGATCCGAGAAGAATGTCGAAAATCTCCCCCACCCCGGTGTCGGTGATATAGGAGAGCAGCTTGCCCAGGGCCGCACCACGCTGGGGCTCGGGGAAACCCGCCGTCTGCAGCGTCTCCACCGCCAGGGCAAAAAGCAGGTCCCCCACCACCACGGCCACGCCATGCCCGGTCCTTTCCGCGGAACTCAACCGCCCCACCCTTTGCTCCACCAACTTGTGGAAGGTGGGAAGACCGCGACGTTTTTCCGAGCGGTCGATCAGGTCGTCGTGCACCAGGACAAAGGCATGGAGGAGTTCCAGGGAGAGAGCGGCGGCCAGCACCGCGGGATCCTGGATCGGCTTGGCGCCCCCCAGGCCGCGATAGGTCAGGGAGAAAAGCAGGGGACGGACTCTCTTTCCCTTGCGGCCGACAAACTCGCACATGTCAAAATACACCGGTTCAAACATCTCCCCGTAGTCGTAGCGCTCCTTCTGCCGGTGAAAAAAAGCCTGGATCTCGCGTTCCAGCAGCGAGGGAAGGGTTTCCATTTCCGAGCGAAGGGAGGAATCCATCGAAGGTATTACCGGCTTTCCCGGCCCCGCCGCCAACGGGAAAAGACGAAGTTATTCATATCGAGTATTCGCTTCCCTTGGGGCGCTCTGATTTGGGGATGACTTGGAGGGCGGCATGCTCGGCGAAAACCAGGTGCTCGGGCGGAACGCTTTTGGTCAGAAAAACCCCGCCCCCGATGGTGCTCCCCTGGCCCACGACGGTTTCCCCGCCCAAGATCGTTGCGCCGGGATAGATGGTGACCCGGTCCTCGATGGTGGGATGTCGTTTGCGGCCGCGCAGGGTTTCCGCACCGCTGACCGAACGCGCGCCCAGGGTCACGCCATGATAGATCCGCACCTCCCGCCCGATCTCGGTGGTTTCGCCGATGACGATGCCGGTCCCGTGATCGATGAAAAAGGAGGCGCCAATCGTCGCCCCGGGATGAATGTCGATTCCCGTCCGGCTGTGGACCCACTCCGTCATCATGCGCGGCAGAAGGGGCACTCCGAGGAGATACAGCTCGTGGGCCATCCGTTGCACCGCGATGGCCTCGATGCCGGGATAGGCCAGCAGGATTTCCTCAACGTTGCGCGCCGCCGGATCACCGGTCATCACCGCCTCGACATCGGTTTTCAGGACCGCGCGCACGGCGGGCAGGCGACCGAGAAAGGAGCGAACCTTGGATTCCACCGATTCCCCCCCGCCGCCCTTGGGCAGGCTCTTGGCGACCTCCTTTTCCAGGGCCTTTTCCAGAGAGCTCAGCAGTTCCGTGATGGCCGGCCCCAGCTCCCGGCCCTCCAACCGGTCCCCATCGTAAAATCCGGGAAACATCAGATGCAGCAGATCCTCGGTCACCAAGGCCACCGCCGACTTGGAGGGAAGCTGGGCGGCCCCCAGATGGTTGATGGCTCCCAACTCCGCAAAGGAACGGACCATCTCGGCGGTGAAAGGATGATGGTTGCTCAAACGGAAACAATAAGGGAAAGGCCCAGAGAGGGCAACCGGGCGCTCCGCCGTTTTTGTTGGGCGAACGCCCTTCCCGGTGGCTCAATCGGTACATGTCCGTCCCGTTTTTCACCCCCGAGACCTTGCCCCCACCCTCACCGGGCAAAAAGAGATATGGTGTTCTGGGTTTTCCGGTAAGCCATTCCCTTTCCCCCGTCCTGCAGGAGGCCGGATTCGGGGCCTTGGGAATCATTGCGGAATATTTTCGGGTGGAAATTCCCCGCGAAAACCTGGCGGCTTCCATCCCCCAGCTGCGCAGGAACGGTTTCCTTGGCTGGAACTGCACCCTTCCCCACAAGGAGGCCATGGCCGGGCTCTGCGACATTCTGGACGCGAGCGCCCGCGAATGCGGCTCTGTCAACACCGTCCGGGTCTCCCCCCAAGGGCTCGAGGGATTCAGCACCGACGCCGATGGCTGGGAGGATGCCGTGGCGGAAGCCTGGAAACCGGATCTCTCCGCTCTGCGTATCCTGGTTCTGGGCTGCGGGGGAGTGGGACGCACCCTTGCCTTTCGCCTGGCCCGCCGGGGTTGCCTCCGCCTTGCCTTGGCCAACCGGACCGAGGCCAAGGCCCGGCAGTTGGCCGGAGAAATAGGGAAGTTCCGGGAAAAGCCGCCCTCAGTGATTCCCTGGGATCCCGATGCCTTGACCCGGGCGGCCAAAGAATCCGATCTTCTCATTCATGCCACCCCGCTGGGATTGTCCCCGGGGGATCCTCTCCCGTTTCCCGAAGGGGGTCTTCACCCGGGACTCTGGGTTTATGACACCGTTTACCACCCCAAGGGCACGGCTCTCCTCCAGCAGGCCCGGAGTCGAGGCCTTCCCGCCCTGGACGGACTGGGCATGCTCCTGCACCAGGGCGCCCGGGCCCTCACCCTTTGGACCGGTCTGGCGGCTCCGGTTGGGGCGATGCGCTCGGCGCTCGAACAAGCTGCCGGTCGGCCCGTATGAATCCCTGGGTGGAGACAGCTGCGATCTTTGTGGCGGGAGCCTGTGTGGGTTCCTTTTTGAATGTCTGCATCCTCCGCTGGCCGCTTGGCGTCTCCGTGATCCACCCCGCCTCGCGATGCCCCGCCTGTGGACGAAAAATTCCGGGAAAACTGAACCTTCCCATCCTCGGTTATCTGAAACTGCGGGGCCGGGCCCGATGCTGCGGGGCCCACCTCGATCCCCGTTATCCCGTGGTGGAACTTCTCACCGCGGTGATCTTTGCCTCCCTGTGGGTTTTGTATCCTCCCAAGGTCTTCTTGGTCTACGCCATTTTGTCGGCGGGCCTGATCGTTGCCTCGGGAATCGATTGGGACCATCTCGTGATTCCGGATGGCCTCACCCTGGGGGGAGTGGCCCTGGGGATTTGCTCCAGTTACCTGGTTCCGGAACTTCAGAATCAAAACCACTCGCCGGACGCCATGGTTCGCTCTGCCCTCTCCGCTGCGATCGGAGGCTCCTTTCTCTACCTCCTCGCCAAGGGTGCCTCCTGGCTTTTGCAAAAAGAGGCCATGGGCGGGGGGGATGCCAAGCTGTTGGCGGCCCTGGGGGCGTTTCTGGGTTGGCCTTCCTTCCCGTGGATCCTGGCCTTTTCCTCGCTCGCCGGAACCGGCGCGGGAGTCGCCATCCTTCTGGGAAGAAAACAAAAAACCGGGGTGAAAATCCCCTACGGACCCTATCTCGCCCTCGCCTCCCTCGCCTGGATCCTGGGAGGCAAACAGCTTGTGCAAAAATATCTTTTTAATAACTCCGTTTTTTCCGGGGTTTGATACTGATTCCCAACTCTTTGGGATTGTTTTTCCTTTGGCAGAGTTACCAGCACTCGGGCGGCGTACCGTTGGACACGGGCCCTTTTTCCCTTCTGAATGCTCGCCATGCCGAACGCTTGGAAACCAACGGTTTGGATCGCGGCTTTTTGTTTCGCCACCGGCCTTTTGACGGTTCGGGGACAGGCCTACGACGAGGCTTCCGTCCAGGCGGACGGTTCTTTCTCCGTGCGCGCTGCCGCTGGTTCTGGATCGGAACTTGTTCCCCGCGGAACCCCGCGGCAGTCGATTCAACTGGGCGGCCAAAGTTGCGATGTAAGCTACGGGATCAATTCCGGGGGCAAACAAACCCTCCTGGTTAGCCTCCCTGGAACGGCTTCCGCCCCGGCGGTTTTTTCACTGAACAACATGCGGGTCTCCATCCCCCCCAACCGGGTCCTCCGGATCACCCTAAACGGGGAAAATAAAATCGAGAAGATGGACGGCAACCCTCCCGAGTCCGTCCAGTTCACGCCACTGACTGCCGGGTCTCCGGACAACATGCCCGCCACGCCACCCCCCTCCTCGGAAGTTGCCGCCACCGCCTCCGCCCCTGCCGATCCGGTCCTGTCCCCTTCTCCTGTTTCCTCACCCGCCGTAGGGGAAGCCCCCATGGCGGCTGGTTGGCCCGGCAAGCTTTTGTCCTCCCCGATCCCCGAAAACCAGCTGGAAGAAGACCAGTTCTACGCCCGCACCGAGTTCGGCCCGCGCTTTGTCAGCCCCCTCTCGCTGGTCAGCGTCTCCGGGGCCGCCAGTAACGCGGGGCTATACAACCAGAAACAGGTCGCTTTCAGCACCGGCTACCGCCAGGACATTGACGTGGGGGTGTGGCTGACCGATTGGTTCGGTCTCGCCTTCGAAACCGGCTTCGCCCTCAACGCCGTCCGCGGAAACACCGAGGGCATGACCGTCTCCAGCTCGACTTTTTGGACGGTTCCGATTCTTGCCCAACTCTGTTTCCAATATCCCAACGACACGGGATGGATTCCTTACCTGAACTTCGGTTTCGGGGGTGGATGGACCATCTTCAAGGTTGGCGGCATCGATTACAGCACCGGCGGGTTGACCGCCCCCACCCTTTCGGGAACCGGTAGTTCGGTGAACAACGCCTACCAGATCGCCGCCGGGGTGCGCTACCGGCTTTACGAGGAGCTGAGCATCAGCCTGGCCTACAAGTTTTACGGGAACAGTCAGGCCAACCTAAATCTCGACAACGGCCTGCAGATGACCCTCGGCTCTCCCGTCACCAACTCGGCCGAGATTGGGGTTAACTTCGCCTTTTAGTCCGGCTCTCGACCGGGCCCATCTGGGCCCGGTTCCGCAGGTAATGATCCGCGAGAACCAGCCAGGACATCGCTTCCACCATCGGGACCGCCCGCGGCAACACGCAGGGATCATGCCTGCCCCGCGCCTTGAGCTCCACCGAACGTCCCTTCACATCAACAGTTTTTTGCGCTTTGGCAACGGTCGCCACCGGCTTGAAGGCAACCCGGAAGACAATGTCTTCCCCGTTGCTGATTCCGCCCTGCACGCCCCCGCTCCGGTTGCTCCGGGTCCGGACCCGGGAACCCTCCAGGTAAAAGGCATCGTTGTGCTCGCTCCCGCGTAGCAGCGCCCCGGCGAAACCGGAGCCGATTTCAAACCCCTTGCTGGCCGGCAGGCTCATCACCGCCTTGGCCAAATCCGCCTCGAGCCGGTCGAAGACCGGCTCCCCCAGACCGACGGGGCAATTCCTGATCACACATTCCACCACTCCCCCGAGGGAATCCCCCTCGGAACGAACCCTCTCGATCAGCCGGATCACCTCCGCGGCCTCCTTGCCATCCGGCCAACGCACCGGGTTCGACTCCACCTCCCGGAAGCTCACCGCGGCGACCGGAGTGCGTGCGACGATCCTTCCCACCTGCCGGACGAAGGAGGTCACACTCATTTTCGGCACCAGTTGTCCGAACATTTTTTTCGCGATCG
>DFCD01000102.1:4582-4795 GCA_002366885.1 Verrucomicrobia bacterium UBA3063 | reverse complement strand
TCAAGCAGGTCGCCTCCGGCCGGTTCGGGGTCACCGCCGAGTACCTCGCCAGCGCCACGGAACTGGAGATCAAGATCGCCCAAGGGGCCAAGCCCGGCGAGGGCGGCCAGCTCCCCGGGCACAAGGTTTCCCCCCTGATCGCCACGCTCCGCCGCTCCACCCCGGGCGTCATGCTCATCTCCCCGCCGCCCCACCACGACATCTACAGCATCG
>DFCD01000102.1:0-4464 GCA_002366885.1 Verrucomicrobia bacterium UBA3063 | reverse complement strand
GGCGTCGCCAAGGCCCATGCGGACGTCATCCTGGTGGCCGGTCACGACGGCGGCACCGGGGCCTCCCCCCTCTCCTCCATCAAGTACGCAGGCAGCCCCTGGGAACTGGGCGTGGCCGAGACCCAGCAGGTTCTCCTGCTGAACGGTCTCCGCAACCGTATCACCCTGCGCACCGACGGCGGCATCCGCACCGGCATCGACATCGTCATCGCCGCCCTGTTGGGAGCCGAGGAGTACAACTTCGGCACCACCGCCCTGATCGCGCTGGGTTGCGTCTTTGTCCGCCAATGCCACCTCAACAATTGCCCCACCGGCGTGGCCACCCAGGACGAGAAGTTCCGCGCCAAGTTCCGCGGAACCCCCGAGGCGGTGGTCGACTACTTCAACGCCGTTGCCCAGGACGTCCGGGAGATCCTTGCCTCCCTCGGCGTCCGCAAGCTGGACGAAATCATCGGCCACCCGGAGTTCCTGGAAACCTTCGTGCCGGCGGATCATCCCAAAGCCGCCACCGTCGATCTCAAACCCTTGCTCAATGTGCCCGACATCGATCCCCTCGCCCCCCGGCACCACACCTGGGAACGGAACGACAAACTGGAGGACCAACCCCTGGACGCCCGCATCCTGCAGGACGCCAAGGATGCCCTGCAGAAAAAAAGAAAGATCAAGCTCTCCTATAAAATCCAGAATGTGCACCGCTCCGTCGGCGCGCAGCTCAGCGGCGAGATCGCCTACCGCTACGGGGACGAGGGCCTTGCCGAAGGCACCATCCAGATCAAGCTGGACGGTTCCAGCGGCCAGTCCTTCGGCGCCTTCCTGGTCCAGGGGGTGAGGCTCACCTTGCAGGGCGAAGCCAACGACTACGTCGGCAAATCCATGTCCGGCGGGGAAATTGTCCTGCTGCCGCCCAAGGGTGTCTCCTTTGACCCCTCGCTGAACTCGATCTGCGGCAACACCTGCCTCTACGGAGCCACGGGTGGCAGGTTGTTCGCCTACGGCCGGGCCGGCGAGCGCTTTGCGGTCCGCAACAGCGGCGCCACCGCCGTCATCGAGGGCGTGGGCGACCACGGCTGCGAATACATGACCCGCGGCACCGTGGTGGTGCTCGGCCCCACCGGCAAGAACTTCGGCGCGGGTATGTCCGGCGGGCTGGCCTATGTTCTCGACGAGGACGGTCGGTTCGAGAAGCGCTATAACCCCGGCATGGTCACCCTGGAAAAACTGTCCGGCCCGGAAGACGCCAAGGTCCTGCAGGCGATCATCTACCAGCACCTGGAAGCGACCGAGAGCAGGAAGGCCAAGGAGATTCTCGCCAAGTGGGACGAGTACGCTCCCAAGTTCCGAAAGGTCGTCCCCCATCCCCCCGTCTCCACTCTCCCCGCCGGTCAAGCCCCTGCCGCTGTCGCTTCTCCAGCTCTAAACTCCAAAGTCGTGTAGGGCTGCCTTCAGGCCCCCGGCCGTATGGCAAAGCTCTCGTCAGGGATCCTGAAACAACCGAACGGGCTGAAGTTTCCAAAGAGCCAATTTCGGGGTCAGAGGTCGGAAAAGTTGGGGTCACACCTCAGCCCCGACAACTACGCCCAGCGCCTCCTCGTCCGCCCCGACCTCGTGCAGACCGCGCAGCAATTCCATTTCCGCCCTTTCAACGGCCACCACTGCCAGGTCCCGGTGACCGATGGAGCCGGCCACCTCACGCCGGAAGTGAAGGATTACCTCGCCTTCGTCGAAGCCGTGCTCAAGTGCTGGCTCTCGGCCAAGAAAAACGCTGGCCGCGACCTCTTCTCCGTCCCCGAAATGGGCCCCGTCCCCGGCGGCTACAATTTCAGCACCCTGCCCCACAGTTGGGAAGAGGCCAAGGTGCTCCGCGGCGAAATCGACAAAATCTGGGGCCGGTTGACCGCGTCAGCGGCCGAGGCCTCAGCCCTCCACCTCCAGCGTCACCTCGATGTACTTCGACATCGGGGTGAGACTTTTCACGGCAACTTCGTCAATGCCCACCAGCACGTTCGTCTCCGGGTAGTAGGCGGCGGCACAGCCGCGCGGAAGATCGTAGGGGACAGGGCGGAACCCCGAAGCCAGCCGCTCCCGTCGGTCCCCCGCGTGGCTGCGGATGGTCACAGAGGATTTTGCGGTCAGCCCGCGTTCCTGCATGTCCGTGGGATGAAGGAAAATCACGCGCCGCTCCCCCGTGATGCCCCGGTAGCGGTCGCCGCTGTCGTAAATCGTCGTGTTGTATTGGTTGTGCGAGCGCAGGGTCATGAGACGCAGGCGGCCCGGGGCGACGGTCAGGTCCGGCAAAGGATTGACAACGAAATTGGCCCGGCCGTTGGCCGTTTTCCATTCGCGGTGCGCGGCGGGATTGCGCAGCTGGAATCCGCCCGGCTGACGGATCCTCGCGTTGTAATCTTCGAAACCCGGAATGACCGCCTCGATCCGCTCGCGGATGCGGTCGTAGTCGGCCACGAGCGCCTCCCAATCGACCGGACCCCCGGGGAAAAGTTTCCGGCCGATGCCCGCCACGATGGCGGGCTCGGACTTGAGGTGCTCCGAGGCGGGCCGGTTCGTCCCGGTCGAGGCGTGCACCATGCTCATGGAATCCTCGACGGTGACCGATTGGCGCCCGGCCGCCTGCAGGTCCGCCTCGGAACGGCCGAGACACGGCAGGATCAGGGCCGCCTTGCCGTGCACCACATGGCTGCGGTTCAGGTGGGTCGAGACGTGCACGGTCATGTCACACCGCTGCAACGCCTCCCAGGTAAGCTTGGAATCGGGGGTGGCGGAGGCGAAGTTCCCGCCCATGCCGAGAAAAAACCGGGCTCGGCCGGCGGCCATGGCCTTGATGGCAGCCACCGTCGCGTAACCGTGCCGGCGGGGCGCCGGGAAGCCGAATTCTTTTTCCAGCCGGACGAGAAACGCCTCGTCCGGTTCCTCGGTGATGCCGACGGTGCGGTCGCCCTGCACGTTGCTGTGCCCGCGCACGGGGCACGGACCCGCCCCCGGGCGCCCGATATTGCCGCGCAGGAGGAGGAGGTTGACGATTTCCTGCACATTAGCCACCCCGTGTCGGTGCTGGGTCAGGCCCATCGCCCAGCAACAAATCACACGATCCGCGCGGCAGTAAACTTCCGCCGCCTCCTCGATCTGCTTTCGGGTCAGCCCGCATTGATCCACCAGCAGGTCCCAGGAAGTCTCCCGGACCATCCGGCGGTACTCCTCGAAGCCGTGGGTATGGCAGGCGATAAAGGCGCGGTCGAGAAGCGCCGGATCGGATTCCGCTCTTTCCAGAACGGCCTTGGTCATGGCCCTCACCGCGGCCAGATCACCCCCGATGCGGGGCTGGTAGTAATGGGTGCTGATCGGGGTGCTGCGCCCGAAAATCATGTCGGCTGCGTTTTGGGGGTGGGTGAAGTTGAGCAGGCCGGCCTCGCGGAGGGGATTGAAACTGACAATGCGTGCTCCGCGTCGGGAGGCCTTCTCCAGTTCCGTCAACATGCGCGGATGGTTCGTCCCGGGGTTCTGGCCGAAGATGAAAATCGCATCGGCTTTCCCGAAATCTTCCAGCGAGACGGTCCCCTTGCCCGTGGCCAGCGACTCCCGCATGCCCACCCCGCTGGATTCGTGACACATGTTCGAGCAATCCGGAAAATTGTTCGTCCCGTAGAGCCGCCCGAGCAGCTGGTAAAGGAACGCCGCCTCATTGCTCGTCCGCCCGGACGTGTAAAAGATCGCCTCGTCCGGCGAGGCCAGCGAACGCAGATGGCCCGCGATCCGCGTGAAGGCCTCGTCCCATCCGATCGGCTCGTACCGGTCGGTCTCCGCGTGGTAGGCCATCGGATGGGTCAACCGTCCGGTGTTTTCCAGGGTGAAGTCGTCCCACGCCCGCATCTCGCTGACTTGGTGCCGGGCAAAAAACTCCGGCGTGGCACGCTTCGAGGTGGTCTCGTACGTCAGTGCCTTGACCCCGTTCTCGCAGAACTCGGTGACCGAGGCATCCTTCGGGTCGGGCCAGGCGCAGCCGGGGCAGTCGAAGCCACGCGGCTGGTTCATGCGGAAAAGCGTCTTGTTCCCCTTAAGAAAGCTTTCCCGTTTCAAGAAATGAAAGGAGGAGATAAGAGCCCCCCATCCGCCGGCCTTGGTTTTGGATTTAGCCATGATTGTTTTGTTTTTCCCGATCCACGCGGCCCCAGCCGCTGTAAAAGGTTGCGCGATCCTCGCGGCAAAATCCAGCCAGCGTGATGTTCCAGCGCTCCGCCGATTCCACCGCCAGGGTGGAGGGCGCGGAAACGGCCGTGAGCACGGGAAGGCCGGCCCGCGCGCATTTCTGCACGATCTCGAAGGAAACCCGCCCGCTCACCGCCAGGACATCCGCCCGGGCCAGCCACCCTTTCTCCAGAAGGAACCCCACCGCCTTGTCCACCGCGTTGTGACGGCCGATATCCTCAAACACGCAGAGAATTTCCCCATCCG
>DFCD01000095.1:3834-4168 GCA_002366885.1 Verrucomicrobia bacterium UBA3063 | reverse complement strand
GACCCGAATGGGGATGAGGACGGGGATGGACTGACCAACACTCAAGAGCTGGCGCTGGGCACGGATGCCTACCAAGCGGACACCGACGGGGATGGGGTGAGCGACGGGGCGGAGGTGAGAAGTGGCACCAATCCGTTGCTTAAGCCGTCCTTCCCTGCCAACACATTCTCGGTGTCCTTCAATGGCACTTCCACCCAGCGGGTGATTTCGCCCCGTCCCGTGCAGGACGATTTCACCTTCTCGTTTTGGATCAAAACCTCGGCGGCGGGGACAGGCTCGACCCAATGGTACCAAGGCTGGGGCCTGCTCGACGGTGAGGTAGGCGGGGTGACGG
>DFCD01000095.1:0-3800 GCA_002366885.1 Verrucomicrobia bacterium UBA3063 | reverse complement strand
ACCACCCTGATTTCCAGCAAAAGCGTGAACGACAATTCCTGGCATCACGTTGCGGTCACCCGGGTGGCTGCGACGGGATCGATGATGATTTATATCGACGGCGTGCTGGATCGATCCCTGACAGGGCCGACGGGCACCAAGACGGCGCCACCGCGACTGACGGTGGGTAGCCTTCAGACCAACATCAACTACTTTTCCGGCCAGATGGCGGACTTCCGGATTTACGACCGGGCCGCCAGCGGTGCGGAGGTTTGGCAGTTGGCTAATCGGATTTCGGCGACCGGATCACCCGCCCTTGCTTCATTAACAGTCGTCAATTCTGATTTTGAAACCGGAGGATTCATCGATGATCGGTACAGCTCTTCTCCGGGGGTGATTCCCGCTGGCTGGCAAGCTGTTCCTGGTGCAGCTCCTAGTGGGAATTTTTATGGATATTATAATCCCATCAACGATGCAGGAGGTTATACCAGTGGAGTTTCCGGGACTCCCGGGGTCACGGGAACGATGTTAGGCCCGAATGTTTTTTATTTCGGCTCTGCCACCACCGGGCAGGGGATTCAGCAGACCCTGTCCTCAACCTTCTCGTTGAGCACGGATTACACACTCACCGTGGCCCGTGGAACCCGAAACGGGACTTATAACAACACCCTCCGCATGCAGTTGTTTGCCGGCAGCACTCTTCTGACCAGCCGGGATGTGGCCCCGGAACCGGCCGGATCAAGAGGGACTTTTCTTGATTACTCCACCACGTATGTTGCCTCGGTCGCCAATAACTCAGCGAATGCCGGTTTGGTGGGCCAACCTCTGATCATTCGCTTTCTGGAAATCGACAACCCCGGCAATCCCCAGTCGGAAGTGGATATCGACAACGTTCGGTTGACCGCCGGAGTGTCCGAGCCGTCGAGCGGGTTGTCGGGGGCCAGCGTGGCCACCCTGCTGGTGGATGCCGATGCGGACGGGTTGGACGATGCGATCGACCCAAATCCGAACAATCCGGACACGGATGGGGACGGGCTAAGCGACGGCCAAGAAATCAACACTTACGGGACCGATCCTTTGCTGGCGGACACGGATGGCGATGGGGCCCCGGACGGTGTCGAAGTTACCGCTGGAACCAATCCTAACGAAAACTTCTCAATCCCTACCCCTCTCATCACTTCACAGCCTATGCCGGTTACGAGTACGACGGGCGGGAGTGCGACCTTCTCGGTGACGGCCGTCAACCCTGCCGGCCTCACCCAAGGGTTGACGTACCAGTGGACAAAAGATGGTATCCCCATTCCTGGGGCGAATGGCAGTGCCCTTGTTCTTTCATCTCTGGCCGTGAGTAGTAGCGGCGCGTATCGTGCGACGATTTCTAATCTCTATGGCGCGGTGGATAGTGGCAGCGCAGTGCTTACCGTAAATAAAGCCATCCCGGTGTTGAGTTGGACCCCTAACCCGGCGGCAAACCTGACCTATCCTACTCCTTTATCTTACGTCCAGCTTAACGCAACAAGCAGTGTGGCAGGAAATTTCACTTACAGCCCCACGAATGGATCGATCTTAAATGGGGGGACGAACTTGCTGGTGGCCACGTTTACTCCCGCTGACACCAACAATTACGTCTCGGGGGGTACGATTACAAATACGGTGGTGGTGACGATTCCGATTCAGCCGGCAACGATTACCCTGTCCGCTGCTTCTGGTTCTTACAGGCTACTACAGGGGGTGGTTCCGTTAGATGACAGTTTGACCGTTACTGGTGGAGACACATTTTCCGGGGCCACGATTCAGATTGAGGCGGGCTTTGCGCCCGGAGATACGCTGGCCCTAACTTCAGGCATTGGGAGCATTACGGGGGTTTATGACGGAACAAAAGGAATTCTGACTTTAAGCGGGTCGGGCAGCGCTTCGGCGTATCAGTCGGCCCTGAGGGCGGTGACTTTTTCGACCACCAGCACATCCACCGCGGAACGGGGATTTAAGGTGACGCTTGGATCAGCCATTTCATTTGGCGGGCACTACTATGAGTACGTGTCGGGTTCCTATACTTGGGCGCAGGCCCGGGCCCTCGCCTTGAGCAAGACATTCAATGGCCTTTCAGGTTACTTGGCGAATCTTACCTCGGCTGCTGAAAATAGCTTCGTTTTGACCAAAATCGGCGCGGATGTCTGGATTGGAGGGTCCGATTCGGTGACCGACGGGGTGTGGAAGTGGATGGATGGTCCTGAGGCGGGAATCACCTTTTGGAATGGGCTTTCTGGTGGGTCTGCACCCTCAGGCAGATTTGCAAATTGGAACCCTGGCGAGCCCAACAACTATGGTGGAAGCGAGGATTACGCTCAGTTTTATGTGGGCACGGGAAAGTGGAACGACCTGCCCACGAGCTCTAGGCTCGGCTTCTTGGTGGAGTACGGGACCGACACTCCTGCCACTCAGACTTTTTCCGGCACACGAACATTTTCAGTAACCAAGGCCACGCCGACAATTACTACGGCTCCGACTGCGGCACCGATCAGTTACGGCCAGACTTTGGGTTCCTCCGCTTTGAGCGGGGGAGTTGCCAATGTGCCTGGGACCTTTGCGTGGGCGACTCCTTCGGCTGCACTCCCTGTAGGGAGTAGCAGTCAGAGTGTGACCTTTACGCCCAACGACACGGCCAACTACACCCCTGTCACAACCATGGTGATTGCGACAGTGAACAAGGCCACCCCGACGATCACGGGGCTGCCAGAATTCATGAGTGCCACGGGTGGAACGATGAGCACGACTGGGGGTTATGCAATCCACACCTTTACGAATGTGGGGGTCAGCACCTTCAGGCCGACAGGCTCGGGGACTGTCGAGATTCTGGTCGTGGGGGGTGGAGGGGGAGCCGGATTTGACGGAGGAGGGGGCGGCGGCGCGGGAGGAGTTATTACCAACACCGTTTCCGTCGTCGCTGGCACCAGTTATCCCGTGGTGGTGGGTGTCGGCGGGGCGGCGGCAATCGCTCAATCGGGACCCAACGGATCCCCTGGGGGCAATTCCCAGTTTGGCTCGATCACTGCAATAGGTGGAGCGGGTGGATATAATGGGCACGCGGGCTCTACGGCAACCACCACAGGAGGTTCGGGTGGAGGAGAAGGGTTTAATGGTGGCGGGCCAGGCAATGGAACGCCCGGACAAGGGAATCGGGGTGGATATAAATATGCCGATAGCGCCGGTGGAGGTGGAGGAGGTGCTGGAGAGCTGGGAGGTAGTGCCAGCAACGGCAGGGGTGGAAATGGAGGCAAAGGGATTCAGTCCGACATCTCCGGTGTGGCCACGTGGTATGGTGGTGGTGGAGCGGGCGGATCATGGAACGGATTTGGCGGTATCGGTGGATTGGGCGGTGGAGGAAACGGAGGAGGGAATGCCGCGCCTTCGGGATCGGACGGGGTGGCCAATACGGGCGGGGGTGGCGGCGGAAACGGATATGCCTCGAGCAATAATTCAGGAAAAGGCGGGTCGGGTATTGTGATCGTGCGGTACCAACCCAAGATCATTACGTATGGGCAATCGATTGGAGAAGCAACACTCTCCGGGGCCACGGCCAGCGTGCCGGGATCCTTTGCCTTCGCGAATCCATCGGCAACCCCTGCTGTGGGAAGCAGTAGCCAAAGCGTAATTTTCACGCCGAGCGACACCGCCAACTACGAAACGGTAACCACCTCGGTGGTTGTTTTTGTTGCGAAAGCGACCCCGACAATCCTTACCCCTCCGACATCTACCTCGATCGGCTATGGTCAGACGTTGGGTTCCTCTGCATTGAGCGGGGGGGTTGCCAATGAGCCTGG
>DFCD01000071.1:6266-6388 GCA_002366885.1 Verrucomicrobia bacterium UBA3063 | reverse complement strand
TTTCTCCTCATCAACCACCCGCTCGATTGCCCGATCTGCGACCAGGCGGGGGAGTGCAAACTGCAGGAGTACTCCGTGGAGTACGGCACCGGCGGGAGCCGCTTCGTGGAGAACAAGGTGAA